>JAMPXY010000044.1 GCA_023700945.1 Alphaproteobacteria bacterium
ACGGTGGCGGTGCCGGGCTGAACTTGCAGTGCCTGTACGATCCTTAAATTACGCTCGATCTCACCTTTGTTCGGGGCGAGACTCGCGGCACGGCGCAGCGTGCTGATCGCTTCATCGAGGAATCCCTGTGCAGCCAGATTAAGGCCCAGATTGTTCAAAACCGGAGAGGGGTCACCTGACCAGTTGTCGAGCGCTTTGCGGAAGGACACTTCAGCTTGCTTATTGAAACCTTGTGCATCAAGTGCAATCCCCAATACATGATAGGCTTGTGCTGAATTCGGATCCATCAACACCGCCATCCTTGCATTCTTTTCGGCCAGCTCATAATTACCCATCGAGGCGTGGACAGCGGCAAATTCTGTGACGACCTCTTTTGTTTTGGTTTTGGGATTTTCGATCAGCGGGTTGAGAACCATCGCGGCGCGGGTCATGCGGCCATTTTCACGTAAGGCACGGGAATAGCGCACTGCCAGATCCGGGTTCAGGCTGTCTTTTTTATACAGGCGTTCGATCACGGCGAGCGACTCAACTCCCCCGTCTGTCGGGCTTTCGCTGGCGGCGCGTTCAAAGGCGGCATTAACAGGGTCATTGCTATTGCCCTTGCCTGTGGTGCCTGTAGTCTGGCAGGCGGCCAGTAGAAGGGCAGAGCCCAGCATCAGGCTGTTGATCAAAAGGCGTGAGTTTTTCATGGTCATCATGTGGGGTTAAAGGTCTGTGTTATCGCCGGTATCGGCGGCGTCATCGCTGGGGTTGTCCGCATCATTGCCTTGATTATCCAAAGAATCATCGCCGATGCATTCCGCCGGATTGACATCACAGGGATCGGCGTCAGGGTCGCTCATATCGCTGTCATTTCCGTTATTGCCGCTGCGCTCTGATGAGACTGAAATTTGCGGAGTGTTGATGGAGCTGCCGGGCACGATGGCCGTTTCGTGGCACATGCCGCCGGGGCAATAATAGACCCGGGTATCTTGACAGTCTGACCGGGCATTGATGCAACTGCGGCGAATTCTGACATAGTTTTCTTTCGGACTGGCGATGATGACATGACGTGACATCACAACCTTGCCATCTTCGTTCATCACCAGAAAATGCGTGGCCCCCGGCTGGCGCGGGGTCAGGATGATAGTGCGCGGTGATTCCAGCAGCACATTTAAATGCTGGGGGTTGCCAACAATAATGCTGGTGGCGTTTTCATTGAGGCGGACAATTTCTGATTTTTCCGGGGTCAGGCGCAAGATCGGGTGGGTGGCTGTCTGATCCCCGACGTCGAACTGTGGCGGCGTCCCTGTTTCGGTGCTGGCGCCCAAGGGCGGCATCATACCGGTTTTGTCGGCAAAGGCGGGTGCAGCCAGAGCTATACATACGCCTGCTGCGATCACAAGGGTCCCGAAACGGGCAGAAATCTTTGAAATGGCTATCATGACAGACCTGTCGGCGAGGAAGGGGATATCGACCGGGTAATTATACCCTGCACGATTCCAAGAGTACATGAACTTTTTGGCAGAATTATGGGTTAAGAGGGGGATGGTGCGCAATGCAAGGTTTGAACTTGCGACCCCTACGATGTCAACATAGTGCTCTACCGCTGAGCTAATTGCGCGTTTCCCATCGAAGGCCCCATAAGAACCAGATTCCCGGCCCTAATTCAAGCCTTTTATGGTTATGGCTGTCGCTCAGGCCGCCAGCAGTTGTTCGACCCGGTCGACCAAATCCTTGAGGTGGAAGGGTTTGGAGAGAATTTCCGGGGCGGGCTCTGATTCTGATTTTTGTGCCAGCGCCACGGCGGCAAAGCCGGTGATAAACATGACTTTGAGCGCGGGGACGATTTCATGTGCCCGCTTGGCCAGTTCAATCCCGTCCATACCCGGCATAACGATATCGGCCAGCAGCAGGTCTATTTCCGTATTGGCCTCTACCGCACGCAGGGCGGCGACCCCGTCTTCGCAGGCCTCGACACTGTGCCCCGCCCGTTCCAAGGCGAGGGTCAGGAAGTGACGCATCGAGGCGTCGTCTTCTGCGACAAGAATATGGGCCATCTTTTATCCGACGTGCTGACGTTGCGCGTTTTTAATCTGTCTGTCTTATAAAATCCATAGTTATCTTTTTATTTCAGAGGCTTCAGCATTGATATGCGGTCAGGGCCTCAAGGAAATGATCGGTAAAGGCGGGCCAAGTATAAGTTTGGCTGATATAATCGTGTCTTTCTTCTTTTGTACCAGAGGCTTGCAGGGCTAATTTCACAGCTTGCGCGAGATTGTCATGAGTCGCTCCGAGCAGGGGAGTGGTGACAATATCCTGTGGCCCGGCCACGGGATAACCAGCAACCGGAATCCCGCAGGAAAGCGCCTCAATTAAAACGATACCAAACGTATCGGTTCGTGAAGGAAAGACAAAAACATCGGCGCTACGGTACCAGCTGGCGAGATCCGCTCCGGTTTTTTTGCCGACGAACATGACGTCGGGGAAGGCGGCCCGCAAGGCGACCAGTGCCGGGCCATCACCAACCACCACTTTCAGGCCATCCCACTCCATGGTGAGGAAGGCTTCGATGTTTTTTTCAATCGCGACCCGGCCAACAAACAGGGCGGTAGATTTTTCCATAGCAGGCAGGGCGCGTGGGCCTTCGACGGTGAACAGGTCAATAGGTACCCCGCGCGGGATGGCTATCAGGGGGGCGCTTACCCCCCAGTTTTGCAGTTCGTGGTTGATGGTCGCGGTCGTGGTGATAACCACGCAGGCGCGGTTATGAAATTTACGGACCAGTCTGATTCCATAACGCCGAGCTGGGCCATAGAGGACAGGTAGATGTTTGGCCACGCGCTTGGCAAAATAATCAGGAAACATTGTGTGGAAGGCGGTGCTGAAACGGTGCTGATGGCGGCGGCACCAACGTTGCGCCGCCTGCCCGAGTGGGCCTTCGGTGGCAATATGAATACTCTCCGGGGCAAACGCCGCTATTTCTGCGGCCAGACGGCGATAGGGAAATAACGCCAGTTCTATCTCGCGATAGCCTGGCAGCGGCAGTCGCAGCGGGAAATCATGGGGGCCGATGACCTTGACTTCGTGACCGCGCCGGGTCAGTTCCGCCGCGAGATATTCATAGGTGCGCACCACGCCGTTGATCTGTGGGTGCCAAGCATCACTGATGATCAGTATCCTCATGGACACAGAGCGGTAACGATTTTACACTCAAAGATCAAGACCCACCCCTTAGAAAACAGGGCGATATCGGACAAAACCATGATTACACGCCGCCCTTTTGCCTTGGCTCTGGCACTGACGAGCCTGTTGCTGGCCTCACCAGCCGCCCCCGCCCGTGCGCAGATGTGCGACACGCTGGCCGAGGTCATCAGTACTCTGAAGGCTCCGACCTATGGTTTTCCTACGGTCTGGGATGCCGATTACGGCCAGCGCGGACGGATGGTCCAGTTTGCAGGTGGAGTGCTGATGCCTGAAGGCACGATCATGGCCTACGGCCTCAAGCTCGATGAACAAACTTCGCAGCCGCTTGAAACCGGGCTGGTGGAATTGAACCGCCGGGGCCGGACACTGGTCGAGCAGTTTGTTCCGGCCAAAGCCGGGGAGCAACCTGTGGGTCTGATCAGGCTGGGGGATCGCTTGATTGGTGTTTCGACCATACGTGCGGGCAAGAACAAGGACCGCCATGTCCGGGTCAGCTGGTATGACCGTCAGGGCGTATACAAACGCGAACAGATTTTTAGTGATCCGGCTTATGATTACACCGCGCAAGCCATTGTGACTGCGGCCGAGGGAAAGGGCTTTGTTGTGGTGATCCATGCGGTCAGCCGCAAGGATTCCACGGATCAGTATGGTATCTTGAGCCGTCATGGTGCCGACGGGGCGCAGATCTGGAAACGCGCCTATCGCCCCGGGGTTAATAACATGCTGGCAGGGTTGGCCGCGACTGATGATAAATCATATGTCGCCACCGGCAAAATCATCATGGATGATGGAAGGATGGCCGGATGGATTTTAAAACTGGCGCATGATGGTACCATTTTGTGGCAACGGACCTATCCGCGCGGCAAATATTCGGTTCTCAATGCCGGGGGCGCTTCAGCCAAGGTTACTGCCGATGGTAGCCCCTATTTACTGGTTACCGGCGCAGCAGAACCAGTTGATGGCAAACCGCATGCGGTCTGGGTGATGGAGGTCAATCCGCTCGGTGAACCTTTGTGGCAGCGGTATTACCGTCTGCGTGACTATGAATTTGTCGGTCAGGATGTTAGTTCTCGCCCTGATGGCCGGGTGGTGGTGGTTGCGAATGCGCGTGCGGCAGATAGTTATGATCCGGCCTTGCAGGATCATATCCGGGTGCTGAGCCTGTCGCCGCGCGGGGTCATGATTGATGACCAGTCATATCTCAATGGACTGAAGGCAGAAAGTCATGCCGTGACCCGCAACGCCAGCGGTGAAACGGTGGTAACGTCTACCATTCTCAAACAACAAAAGACGTCAGAGGAAGAATATGGCCCGGCAGTGCCCGTACCCGAGGGCACGCAGGTGCCACCGGAGAAATCACTGCAGGAAGGCTGGGTGATGGTCGTGCCGGGCTTGGATAGCTATGAAGATCCTTGTATGAGAAAGCCGCGCCGCTAGCGGGCCGTATAGAACTCTATTTGAACATTTGCCTTTATCCTTGTATGTAGTCGGTCATGTCGGACATTCTTCAGCATTTTCATTTCAGCGTCCCGCCGGAACAAGCGGGTACCAGGCTTGATAAATTTCTCGCCGATGGGGCTGCAGAGCTTTCGCGCACGCGGATCAAGGCGCTGGTGCTGGCAGGGCAGGTGCAGGTGAGCGGCAGCGTGTGCGAGAGTCCGGCGCACAAGCTTAAAGGTGGCGATGAGATCAGTATTGATGTCCCCGTGCCGCGTGATGACACGCCGATCCCAGAAGATATTCCGCTGGATATCATTTATGAAGATGAAGCACTGATCGTCATCAATAAACCAGTCGGGTTGGTCGTGCATGCCGGGGCGGGCCATGAAGATGGGACGTTGGTTAATGCCTTGCTGCATCATTGCGGTGATACGTTGTCGGGTATTGGCGGGGTCAAGCGTCCGGGTATTGTCCATCGGTTAGATAAGGATACCAGCGGCCTGATGCTGGCGGCCAAGACTGATCGGGCCCATCAAGCCCTATCGGCCCAGCTCTCGGATCGTTCTTTGCACCGTCTATACAAGGCGCTGGTCTGGGGCAGTCCGGTGCCGCGCAAGGGGGTGGTGGAGGCTCCGATTGGCCGTCACCCCAGTAACCGCCAGAAAATGGGTGTGGTTCACCGCAATGGCCGCGAGGCCCGCACCCAGTATTTGCTGACGCAGGAATGGGGCCCGGTGGCGTTGGTCGAGTGCCGTCTTGAAACCGGTCGTACCCATCAGGTGCGGGTGCATATGGCGCATCTGGGCCATCCTTTGCTGGGGGACCCGCTTTATGGATTGGCCCGTAACGGCCAGTTGGCACGGTTGAAAAAGGCCGGTCTGGGGGATGTAGAAGCCCAGAGAATTGTCGAGTTTCCGCGTCAGGCCCTCCATGCCGCTGAAATTGCCTTTATCCACCCGTTGAGCGGGGAGGAAATGGGATTTGAATGCCCTATACCAGAGGATATGATGGAGATAATTTCTATTTTAAATCAAATAGATGTGTGATTTTTTGGAAAAACATTTGTATTTACATAAAATTTTAGATATATTTGAAGAATAGAGACATAGTTGAGTAGGTGATCTGCAAACGACAGGTCTTTTGAGTGTGAGACAGGAAAGGCTAAGAGGGACGGCAAAAATGAAATATGAACCCGGGGGCGGGTTCTAAAAAGACAAGGACACAAGTTTCGCGTTTTTCTGAAGTTTACCTTTGACCGATCTGGTATCTGTTCCCTTAAGCCGCCGCAAGGCGGCTTCTTCTTTTGTCGCGGCAGACCTAAAAAGCTGCTGCGAAAGAAAATTTCTTTTAAAAAACAGATGATTCGTGCAGTGTTCTTTCGAATTTGCCGGGGGCTGTCACGGAAGTTTCAGCTTCGCCGGGCAAAGGGTTATACTGAAATGATAAAATGGCATTTTGTCTGTTGCGGCGCATATAAGACATCTCGAGGAGTACCCGATGAATATCAAGGATCTGGATCTATCCGTTCTTTCGCACTTTGTTGACTATGATGGTCATGAAACCATCCGGCGGATCGAAGATGCGGAGACGGGGTTGCTGGCATTTATCGGCGTGCATAACGGCAATCTTGGCCCGGCGCTTGGAGGCTGTAGGATGTTTGCTTATGACAGCGAAGAGGACGCGATCCGCGATGTGCTGCGGCTTTCACGTGGCATGACTTATAAAAATGCTTTGGCCGGGTTGCCGCTTGGCGGAGGCAAGAGTGTCATTATCGGCGATCCGCGCAAACTCAAAACCGAAGCTCTGATCAGTGCGGTGGGTCGGGCGGTCGAAAGCCTTGGTGGACGTTATATTACTGCCGAAGATAGTGGCACCAATGAACATGACATGATCACGATGGCCAAGGAGACCAGCTATGTTGTGGGTCTGCCCTCGGCGGCGGACTCGGTGGGTGGGGATCCTTCGCCGGTGACGGCTTATGGTGTCTTCAAGGGCCTGAAAGCTTGTGTCGCCCGCCGGTATGGCAGTGACAGCGTCAAGGGTTTAAAGGTTGCGGTGCAAGGTCTGGGCGCGGTTGGTTATGCGTTGTGCCAGTATTTGCACGGCGAAGGGGCGATCTTGACTGTGACCGATGTGCGTGAGGAATCGCTTAGCCGCGCCCGCAGTGAAATGCCCGGCCTTACGGTGGTGGCACCGGACGATATCTTTGCGGTTGAAGCCAACGTCTTCGCTCCCTGCGCACTTGGTGCCCAGATCAATGATCAGACGGTGCCGCAACTCAAAGTGGATATTGTGGCGGGTGCTGCCAACAATCAGCTGGCCACACCGGCCCATGGTCACCAGCTGGCAGATAAAGGCATTTTGTACGCGCCTGATTACGTGATCAATGCCGGGGGTGTGATTTGTGTCGCCTATGAATATTGCCAGCGGATCGGTAAAAACCCGTTTAGCCATGATATCACCCGCGCCAATATGATGGCGCATGTAGACAAAATCGGCACTACGCTCGAGACCATCTTCAATATTGCGGACGCTCGCCAGATCACCACGGCGCAAGCGGCGGATGAACGGGCCGAGGCTATTTTCCGGGCCCCGAAAAAGGCGGTTGCCCAAGGCTAGGGGAACCCGTTCCTTAATGCCTAAGGGTTTGAAAATAAATAGAAACCGGGTCGTACAGGTCGGTGATCTCTGTTTATTCCGTTATTTGGTGTGGATGAGGCCGCAAATCATGGCAAAAATCCTTGGCCGCAGAGGCCCTGACCCGGTATAGTCTGGTCATAATCCAAAGACCATAAAAACCAAAGGGGGGCGATCGCCGTGTCAGCCCAGGATGTCCGCGAATTTCTATACGCGAATATGAAGACGCAACGCCGGTATGAAACCGACGATGCGCCTGCGTCCGCCCGCAATCTTGAAATTCAGAAGGATGACCGCGTCCTGATGTTGCTCAATCAACTGGGCGAACGTCTGATCCGTAGCGAGCGTGAACGCCTTGAACTCAAAGAAACAGTGGGGCGTTACGCCGATCTGATCGGGTCTCTTGAAAACAAGATCGATAAACAATCACTGGCGGAAGAAACCCTGCGCGAACGTCAGGAAAAGATCGAGCGCGATTTTGCGGCGCAGATGCAGAAGATGCAAAAAGCAGTGGTGCTGGCCGAGCGGATTGAAGAAGCTATCAACCAGCAAAATCGTTTGGCCCGACGGATCGAACAGATCACGCAGGACAAGGCGCGGATGCTGCGCAAGCTTGAGCGGATTGAAGAAGCTGTGGTTGAAACCCAGGTTGCTCTCAACGCTAAATCGCTGGTGCTAGTGAGTGAACAAGGCCGTGCGGTTCATGATCCATCGGCAACGATACAGCCGCCTGCCAACCAGAATGCTGTCGGACAAGGTAAATCGCTTTACCGGCTGGCTTCGAGTGTGGCGGTTATCGCGCTGGTCGCGGGTTTGAGCTGGGGGGTTTATCAGTCCTTTCCGGAATTGATGAGCCGCAACGGCCTGGATCAGACTGCGCCGATCACTGCTGAAAATTTGCTGGCGACTCCGCCTTTTGCTGCGCCTGAGGACTCAGGATTGCAGGAGCTTTCTTATGGCACGACCCCGACGACGGCTCCGGAGGAAACGCCGTCGGCTACGATTACAGACGATCAGGCTCTGTCTGTTGAAGATACCATGCCCGAGGATATTCGTACCCCGTCACCAACCACGGCAGCTGATAACAGTATTCTGGCGCAAAGCGATGATGAGCTGGTGGCGATGCTCAATGATGATCCGGATGCCCTGGCCATGGCGCTCAATAATATTGCCCCAGGTGCGACAGCCATTCCGCCGTCACTGGCGACACCGCCGGCACCGGTACCCGTTGTGGCACCAGCGCCGCATACAACAAACCCGAATACCGCTGATGAAACCGCGATCAATGATTTTCTGCGTGGTCAGACTGACTCGCGGCCCTTGGCTCAACGCATTAACCCTGATGCCGGATTGCCTGCTGCCCTCAAAGAGGTTGAGGCCAAAGCGTTTCAAGGCGTACCTGAAGCCCAGCATGATCTGGCCGCGATTTATACCGCGGGCCATGGCGGGGCCAGAACTGATTTTGCCCAGGCAGCTAAATGGTTTGAGGAAGCCGCACTGAACGGTATAGCCAACGCCCGCTATAATCTGGGGGTACTTTATCAGCAAGGGCTGGGCGTCACACAGGATACGACCAAGGCCATTAACTGGTACAAGGCGGCGGCGGCGCAAAATCACCCCGAAGCCCAGTATAATCTCGGTATTGCCTATATCGAGGGTGTGGGGACTGATTATAACCCGCAGAAAGCCGCGAGCAATTTTGAGCGGGCTGCCCGTTCCGGGATTTTGGAGGCGTCTTATAACCTCGGTCTGATTTATGAGAACGGCTTGCTGGGTACCCCGCAGATTGAAGAGGCGATTTACTGGTATAGCCGGGCAGCCGAAGAGGGAAGTCCCGAAAGCAAGGCCGCGCTCAATCAACTGGCCCGGAACATGGGTTACAGCGATAGCCGGGTGCAGGAAATTTACAAGAAACGTAAGGCTGTGCTGGAAAGTGCTGCTGTTCAGACTGCCGTTCCGGTCCTTCAACCAGCTGTGGCAACGCAAGCGCCCGTCAGTGCAACCCCGGTTTCAACTACGGCCACAGCGTCGGTGACAAAAGTCCAGGCACCACAGGCCAACGATATTCCGGTTTTGCCACTGGATGCCAGCCCGGTGGGTGCAGCCCCGACCCGTGATACGGCTTCCAGTAAAAGTTCTGCCCGCTCCACCCGTAACGCCAGTGTGGTTGCGCAAATTCAGGAGCAACTGATGAACAGCGGTTTGTATCCCGGCCCGGCGGACGGGACTTATAACGATGTGATGGCGGATGCGATCCGTTCCTACCAGAAATCGCATAACCTCGGTACTGATGGCCGCGCCAGTGAAGCCTTGCTGATTCACATGCTCTCTCAAGAAGGCGCCAGCGAATAGCCAACCTTAACTATCATTCTCCAATATCATGCCAGTAATGGGTCATATGGCGATAAGAGAGTGGTTCACTTAGATTATAGAGATCAACCGGGCTGGCGAGGGTTTGGCCGTTATCGCGGCCAAACGGGGCCGCACTCAGCCGGATCAGGCTGTTTTGCGGGATCAAGGGGATATTACCGATCGGCAGCGTCAATGACAGGCCACTATGAACATTGGTGTGTCCGCCAAAGATATCAAACTCGCTCTGGTTGGTGGCGGTAATGAACCCGCGCACGTGCAGGCCATGATCAAAACGTTGGGTTAAGGCCAGCGTACCGCCCCAGTCTTCATTGAGATAGCGCCCGGCGCGCAGTTCAGCGGTAAGATCGGTTTCAGGAAATTCGTAATAGCCTTTGAGGTGGCCGGTAAAGACCGCATCACCACTTAAGTCCAGATGCATAGAGCTGTCGGGATCGCGTTTGGCTGCCAACCAGCCTTCGGCTCCGAGTGCCCATGTCGCGCCCCACGGACGGTAGAGAATATCACCGCCTGCCCCCGCGTACATTTCCTCAAGATAGCCTGCTGCCGTGGCTACGTGCCAGTCGCGGTAAAATGTGCGTGTCCAGCCCGCATAGAGCGTATCGAGAGCGAAGGTGGTATTGGCGAACTGATCGATGTTGCTGCGTACGGGCAGGCTTGAGGGTAAGCGCAGATCATTCAGCTGATCAAGATTGTCAGTCAGGTTGAGGCGTAGTCCCATACCACCCAACAGGCCCAGCGGTATATCGGCGGTGGTTTCGGCAATCAGGCTGGTGCGGTGGAGCAGGCCTTGATCACGCTCGGAGAGGCTGACCGCTTCATCCAGAATAAGGCGCAGGTCCGCATGAACCGGGGCAGATGAATTTTCAGCCGGGGTGAGTTCTCCGGCGGTTTCAGGATTGAATGCGACATTCCGCCAGATTTCCTCCGGGCTGCCTGCCGATTGTTTTAAGGCGTGACTGATGTCACGGCGATTGAAACGCAGCAACGGCCCGGTTAAGCCGCGATGGGTGGGCCTGACCTCAAGAGCCTCGACAGAAGCAGCGCTTTCGCTATCCATGGTTTGCAGAGCCATTCCCAAGGCTTGCGGGGTGCTGAGATGGTCGGGGAGAGCTAAGGGGGCCTGTGCGCGACTTACCCCGGTGGCCGCAGGTTCAGGTGTGACAGCAACGTCACCCTTGTGGAAGAGTTTCCCCGGCCAGCGCGCCAGATGGTTTTGCAATGTCAGTGCTGCCATAATTTTTTCGCCCCCGATCAATCCAGTCGAGAGATTGATCCATGGACGTGGGCTGTAATGGACACCCAGAGCCCATGGGGCCGGGCTCTTGTAATCATAAGTGGCAGCTTCGGCAAGATAGCGATCAGCCCCCCATTCTGCCGAGAGGGAGAGACCCTCAATCCAAGGCGGACTATATTCCACACCAGCGAACAGGCCGACATCCTGATCGGTGAACCAGTCGGAGGGGCCATTGGGATCTTCCCCGTCCCGTTGGCGGTCTTTTTTAAAATGGCTGCCAAAAAGCCCGAGCGGGTTGCCGATATGATGAGCACTGCCGTAGCGGCCCCAGCCGAGGCCTGCGCTGATATCCCAGTTGTTGAAGCGTTTGCTGCCCACCAGATATTCCCCGGCCATACGTTTGTGGCCGATTGCCCCGAGCCAGCCGAGGCTGAGTTCAGGATGATAGGGGCCTTCTGCCAGCAGGCGCAGTTTCATGTCAACGCCGGGATAAAGTCGCATGGCATCATCATGCAGGCTCGAAATTTCTGCGCTTTGGCGTAAACCCATATAAAGCGGGGTGGCGATCTGGATGCCTATAGTTCCATGCAGATAAGGATCGAGCGTGCTGACCCCCGCCCGCACGGTGCCGGGTTCGTCCATCCGGGCGCTCGGGATCAGTGTCAGGCCGAGCGGCCCCAGCAGACTGCTATGCCGTGCCGGTTCAGCCTGAGCCGCCAGAGGCGGCAAGAGACAGAATAGCAGGGTGCATGTCAGCAGTAGGTGTTTGAACATCAGGGCATCGGCATGAGAACAAAAATCAGGGCGATCAGTGCGGGCAGGGATTGGATCAGGATAATGCGGCGGTTGACGCTATAACCCCCATAGAGGCCAGCGATGATAACGCAGGTCAGAAAGAAAATCTGGAAAGGCAGACTGCCAGCGATCACGCCATAGAGCAGGCCAGCAGCAAGAAAGCCATTATACAGCCCTTGGTTAGCTGCCAGCACGGCCGTCATTTGGGCTTGCTCAGGCGAGAGGCGGAATGTTTTTAACCCCAGCGGTTTTTGCCAGAGAAACATCTCCAGCACCAAAAACCCGAGGTGAAGGCCCGCCACCAGAACAATCAGCCCACTTGTGAAAATATGCAAATTTTTCGCCTGATAATATTGAATTCAACAATAATGCAATTTTATCGGGGTCTGCCGGGTTTTCTCAAGTAAGGCCCGGATTTTTAAGGGATTTATCCCCTTTTCCCGCCGGGATCAGGCCGGGGCAGCAAAACTTCTTTGCATTCTGGCCGGTCTTCTTATAAAAGGTGATACCTAATTGACTGACTTGTAAGAGATTTTGACTTTATGTCCAAAGAAGATTTGATTGAATTTAAAGGTGTTATCAGCGAAGTGCTGCCGAACGCGATGTTCCGCGTCAAGCTTGAGAATGACCATGAGATCCTCGCCCATACGGCAGGCAAGATGCGCAAGAACCGTATCCGGGTGCTGGCAGGCGATACGGTGGTTGTGGAAATGACCCCTTATGATCTGACCAAGGGCCGGATTATTTTCCGTGAAAAATAAACCCCTGATTCTGGCGTCGGCTTCTCCCCGCCGTCTGGATCTTCTTGCCCAGATCGGTTTGACCCCTGATCGTGTCATTCCGGCTGATATTGATGAAACCCCGCATAAGACTGAATTGCCTCGTGACTATGCTCTGCGCATGGCGACGTCAAAGGCGTTGGCTGTGATGCCTCAGGCTACGGGTGCCTTTGTCTTATCCGCTGATACAGTGGTGGCATGCGGACGGCGTATTTTGCCCAAGGCCGAAACAGCCGAGCAAGCCCGGGCATGTCTGACTTTATTGTCCGGGCGGCGGCACCGCGTTATTAATGGCATTGCGCTGGTGAGCCCTGACGGGGCGATCAAAACCCGGCTGACTGATACGGTCGTTCAATTCAAACGATTGAGTGAAGCAGAAATTGCAGAGTATATGGCTGGTGGCGAATGGCAAGGTAAGGCCGGGGGCTATGCGATACAGGGGCGTGCCGCGATTTTTGTCACCTATATTGCCGGATCATACTCAACCGTGGTGGGGCTGTCGCTCTACGATACACAGTCATTACTACGCAGCGCCGGATTTTAAATCCAGCACGGCCGTCTCTCAGCGATCCCGATAGATTTTAGAAATTGAACCGCAGCTGGGGCTGGGGCTTTAGTGTATTGCCCTGTTTTTCGATTTCATCGCGGGCGTATTCCGGCAACTTCGGCACATGTTCTCTCAGTTCTGCTGCCGGGTCATCGGGTTGGCTGCGCCAGTATTCTTTATAGGTTTTTACGGCCAGAGACTGCGCTTGATTGCCAGGATAACGGCTGAGCAGATTGGCGATGTCAGATTCCGTTGCGGCGCTATGCGTTAGAGGGGTCATGGGGCGTCCGGCTTGTTTGTCCATAACCATTTTCTGCAGGGTGACGTTCGCCATCTGTGCCAGTGACATCTGCGCGGACATTGTCCGCATGGTTTTGTCCTTGAGGAACACTGCGAGAATATTATTGCGGAAGGTATTGCGTTCCTGATCGGTCAGGGTGCGGTTCTGGGTTTTGGCGGCCAGCGCCAGAGCATGCATATCGGAAATTTCACCAATCAGGCGCGGGTACTTGCGGTAGAGGTGATTGACCTCGCTTAGACGATTATCTTCACCGGCGGCTTCGACCGCAAACAGGATTTTTTCAGCCATAGCATTAGCTGTCAGAGTGGTGCCCAGCAGCATCAATGTATCGAAATCCTGGGTGGGTTTGAATAACGGGTTTTGTTTATCCTTGGCCGTGGCCTGCGCCAGTTCAGAAATGATTTCACTAGTGAAAGACAAGTAACCCATCTCGGTGAAGGCATCCACTGTTTCCGCGTTCATCGGTGCAGGTGATTCAGAAGAGGGGTCGGCCATATTGATCAAAAGGGCCTTGGTTTGTGGATCATAACCAACCATGCCGTTGGCAGGGTTGTCGAAATTCGGGCAGACGCCCTTAATCTCCATCCCGGCTCTTTTGGCGTCTTCGAGCAGAGCGGGCAGGCGGGAATAGGCTTGCAAGTTCTTGAGTGTGTCTCTGACCGTTTTGTCAAATGGGCCGCGGATGATTGGTGAGCCGTCATCAAGCGGGCTGCATTGCTGGGGCAGTGCTCCTTCAAATCCCGGCGTTGTAAATATAGGCCCGGCCTGTGCGGTGCCGATCCCGGCAGCCAGGGCCACGCCGGCAGTCACGGAGGCAAAAGAACGACGGAGGGACTTCAGCAGGGACGACATCATGAAACCTTTCAACAGAGCCTGTTCATTAACTTTTTTTAACTTGGCTTTCATCTAATACCCGCAGCGACGGGCTTGCAAACATTTTTTCCGTATCACCCCAACAAGGAAATTTTATTATGAAAATTAATAATTTAGGGCCATCACGCTGCGGCCATTACACTGCGAATGGCGGCCTGCCAGCCCTGATAGAGCTGTTCCCGCTTCGCCTCGGCGAGAGCGGGAGTGTAACGCTTTGCCTGTTGCCAGTGCGCGGTGATGTCGTCCAGCCCCTGATAGACTCCGCTTTGCAATCCGGCAAGGCAGGCGGCCCCCCAGGCGGTTGTTTCAGTGACATGGGGGATATCAAGCGGTGTGTCCAATATATCGGCAATAAACTGGCAGACGAACTGGTTGTGCACCAGCCCGCCATCGGCCCGGATCACCGCCGGGTGGGTGCCGGTATCGGCGGTCATGGCGTCCATCAGGTCGCGGGTCTGGTAGGCTTGTGCCTCGAGCGCGGCTCGGGTGATATGGGCGGCGGTACTCTCCCGGGTCAGGCCAAGGATGGCTCCGCGGCTGCGGGGATTCCAGTAGGGTGCGCCGAGGCCGGTGAAAGCCGGGACGAGGTAAACCCCGTTAGTGTCGTTGACCTCTTGCGCCAGTTCTTCGCTTTGCGCGGCGGTGGTGATGATATGCAGGCCGTCGCGCAGCCATTGAATGGCGGCCCCTGCGACAAAAATAGACCCTTCGATAGCGTAGCGGGATTGGCCCTGCAGGCGATAGGCCTGTGTGGTCAGCAGACGGTGTTGCGACAGGCGATATTCGCTGCCGATATTCATCAGGGCAAAACAGCCAGTGCCGTAGGTGGATTTGACCATGCCTGGTTCAAAGCAGGCCTGTCCGATCAGCGCGGCTTGCTGATCCCCAGCCATGCCGCCAATTGTGTATGATTTTCCCAGCAAGCCCGCCTCTGTGTGGCCAAAATCATGGACGTTGTCATGCACAGTCGGCAGCAGGCTGCGCGGGACGTTAAACAGCGCCAGCAATTCATCATCCCAGCTTTGGGTTTTGATGTTGAACAGCATGGTACGGGACGCATTGGTGGCATCGGTTGCATGCACTTTGCCTGCGGTCAGGTGCCACAACAGAAAACAGTCAACCGTGCCAAAGGCAAGATCTCCCCGTTCGGCGGCAGCGCGGGCCCCGCTGACATGATCCAGTATCCAGCTGATTTTGGTGGCGGAAAAATAAGGGTCGAGCAGCAAGCCGGTTTTGGCCGTGATGGCGGTTTCATGCCCTTGCTGTTTCAGGGTATCGCACTGGGAGGCGGTGCGGCGATCCTGCCAGACAATAGCGTTATAAATCGGTTCGCCGGTATGGCGATTCCAGAGAAGAGTGGTTTCGCGCTGATTGGTGATACCGATGGCGGCAAGGGTGCGGGCGGCCTCCGGGTGATCACTGATGACGCTGCGGGCAGCCCATAAACTATCCTGCCAGATATCGTGGGCCTCTTGTTCAACCCAGCCATTTTGCGGGTAATGCAGGGTCAGTTCTTTTTGCCGGATGCCAATAATCTGTCCGTCAGTTGAAAACAGGATAGCACGGGAACTGGTGGTGCCCTGATCAATGGCAAGGAGGGTATGGCTCATGGGGGTTTCCTTACGAAGCGGCTTTGAAGGGTTCGTAGGCGTTCAAATTGACGTAGGTAGCATCAGAGACATGGAGGCCGAGTTTGGTTCGCCGCCAGAGAATGTCATCCAGAGTTCGCGCCCATTCATGTTTGGTCAGGTAATCGATTTCAGCTTCATAGAGGCCGTCACCAAAATAGCGACCCAGATCATTCATGTTCTGTTTGTTTTTGAGCAGGATATCCATGCGCGTGCCATAGGTATGGGCGTAGCGCGACAGGAGCGATTCCGTAAGCCAGGGATAATGGCGGGTCTGTATTTTTAGAAAACGCTCCATGGTCCGTGGTATATCGCCGCCGGGCAGGGGTTCGGTGTGGCTGATGGATTTTTTGAATTTATAGGCTTGCAGTTTAAACAGCTGATCTACGGCGTGCTGAGACAGCTTGCGGTAGGTTGTGAGCTTGCCGCCAAACACAGATATCATGAGTGGGCCGTGGCTTTGGTCGGGCACCAGTTGGTAATCGCGGGTGATGTTGGAGGCATTGCTGTCGCCGTCATCGACCAGCGGACGGACGCCGCTATAGGTCCAGTAGACATGCTTGATGCTGATCTGGCTTTTGAAGTAGAGATTGACCGCCTTGACCAGATATTCTGTTTCCTTGCTATCGATCGCAACTCCGGCAGGATCGCCGTTAAATTCGACATCGGTGGTGCCGATCAGGGTATAGTTACCCTCATAGGGGATGACAAACACCACGCGGCGGTCAGGCTGCTGTAGCAAAAACGTGTGAGAGCCTTCATATAGCCGGGGCACAATAATGTGGCTGCCTTTAACCAGTCGCACCTGTGGGGTTTGTGCCGTTGCCAGCTGACAGCCCTCGAGAAATTTGCGTACCCAGGGGCCGGTGGCGTTAATCACGCTACGGGCGGTGAAGGTTCCTTCGTAATTGATGCTGATATTGCGCAGTTTAATGTGCCAGCAGGATTTATCAGGGCTGGGTTCAAGGCCAACACAGGCGGTGCGGGTCATTATCCGTGCCCCGTGTTCGGCGGCGCTGAGCACATTCAACACGACCAGCCGGGAGTCCTCAACCCAGCAATCGCTGTAGTGGTAGCCGGTCTTATAAATATCCTTGAGCGGTCGACCACAGGGATCTTTGCGGAAATCGACACCGTGCGAAGCCGGGAGTGAACGCTTGCCGCCGAGATGATCATAGATAAACAGGCCTGTCCGGATCATCCATGCCGGGCGCAGATCCTGCGTATGGGGCATGACGAAATCGAGCGGCTTGATAATGTGCGGGGCCAGGTGCATCAGCACTTCGCGCTCCTGCAGCGATTCACGCACCAGCCGGAACTGGTAGGTTTCAAGATAGCGCAATCCGCCATGAATCAGCTTGGTGCTGGCCGAGGATGTGGCGCCAGCAATATCCTGCGCTTCGACCAGCAGGACTGACAGGCCGCGCATGGCGGCATCACGGGCAATGCCAGCGCCGTTAATGCCAGCGCCGATCACACAGAGATCAAAGTCCGGTGTTGTGTTCATGGTCGAGTTAAATATCCGTCGTAGGGTCAGCCCATCAGGCTGGCGTCAGTCCGGTGCAGGACACAGATCAGAGTAAAGAATTTTCGTGCCGTTTCAAAATCCATTTCGATCTTGCCCTCCAAACGATCCATGAATAGTTGGGCGCCTTCATTATGGATACCGCGCCGTCCCATATCGATCGCCTCGAGTTTTTCGGCCCCGGCGTTGAGGCGTGC
>JAMPXY010000045.1 GCA_023700945.1 Alphaproteobacteria bacterium
AGATTTTTAGGGGGTGCGTTCTCGCCACCCTGTAAATAAGAGATTGCAGGGAAGTTACCCATCCTCGAAAGCACAACGTAAAGTAAATTGTCTATTGCCTCAGAATCTAGAACATCCATCTCTTTAAGAGAGATAGCAATTCTATACGCGGCCTCACGATACATACGGTCTGAAGCTTGGCATAGAATTGTAGCGGATTGTGCTAGTCGCTCAATATATCCATCATCTTCAAGTTGGGTCGTTTGCCCACTAGCAAGCGAAGACTTAAGATGAGCCGCCAGCACATCACGGAATTCTTGCTGAAATTGGCTGTTCTTCCATATCTTATCTGATAACCGATCTATCATTTCGTGATTCCAGTCGACTTGAAAAACTCAGTTCTAAAATCATCAACTGATGGGAAGGGAATTAAAAAGAACTCAAAGTTGATTTCCTCAAGTTCCTTACTTTTGATACGATTCTCTATCAGTTCAACAGCATCTTTAGCGCGTTGCTCCGCAAACTTTATGAACTCAGCCTCAACTTTTTCGGGTGAGACTTTTTTCAATTCAGCAAACTTATTAAAGTTATATCCGACAAAGCATGCAAATACCTTACGGTGCTGGTTGCCCTTTCCTGATGAATCATAGGGATCAAGATATTTTAAGAGCTCAGTTTGCAGCTCCTCCATGTCTTTACCGAGATTCATGTGGTCACGAATGATATCGATTTCTCTGCTCTGCTTCGCTTTACTCCCTAGAAATTCAATAATTGATGTGAATACTGCCCCGATCCCGCCAGACAGGCTTTCGTATAGCTTTGATTCTCCAAGATAGAAGGTCATGTTTGTACCATCCCATCCAACATGTATGCCATCACTTCCATGTATTGGCATTTCAGCGGATGTCTTGAGATACATTTTTGAGATGATTTGTGGCGCTTTCAGCGCCCATTCCAGAAGAATATAAAGAATTACCTCACCCGGCTCACCAGCCTTTTTCTTCTTTGTACTTTTCTGCTTCTGAGCTTTAATGAAGAGGCTTACTGCTTTGTCTCGTTGCTCGACGACCAATCGTTCCATTTCCACAGCGTCCTGAGCCTCAGCAACTCGTTTACTAACTTCTTCACGATGTTTACGAGGTAAACAGTATGGAACTAACCGCCATTTAAGAAATTCAACAAACTCCGTGACGGTAGGAAGACCATCGCGAAAGGTGAGGTAATACATCTTACATTGAGCCCGGTTTGAGCCAGTAATCTTCGGACAGGTTATGGCTTTAACGCGCAAGTCAAACTGAGCATGATTCCCATTGAGTGCAGAAAGTGCTTGGTCAAGATTAAAGGTATTAGACAAGAGAATCTCATCAAATCAATTAAATACACATAAAGTTAATCGAAATTGCGTCACTACTCAAGGCTGAATATATAGACTTTTACGTATGTGTTGAGCCGTTTTTGGCAGGATATACTCCTTAAGTGAAGGACTCAAATGGCCCTTTGAAGGCCTTTCCATCTCTTTGTATGGCTGCAAGTAGACTTCTGCCTCATAAGTTCTATACTTCCTTCATGGCCAGACGTTTTCTGCTCAATCTTTTGATGCTTGTCATGCTGACGCCCTCTCTGGCGTGCGCCATGCCGACTTGTGCTGATGAAAAACAAACGACAAGAAGCCAGCAGACTCCTTGTGCCGAGCATCGGCCTGATTCCAAGAGTGACAAAGCCAATGATCAGATCAAACTGCTGATTGATTGTATGGGTGTGGACCTTCAGGTGGCTTATTCTGTCGATGGCTACAGCCCCGATTTAAAAAATGCTCCGCTCGTTTATGCAGTAGTTGATCAGGCCTTGTTTTCTCAGGTTGATTATACCAGTGCGAATATTCGTGGCCCGCCCCCTGACTGGCATTACCGATCAGGAACAAATCCCCCTATCATTCTGACGACCCAGAGATTCCGCATCTAGGACGCGCGCAAACTTCGTTTTTGCGACAGCTTTCTATGAGGAATCTTTATGAAACGCACTCTTTCCGTACTATTCGGGCTTTGGCTCTTTGTTTCCGCACAGGCGCAGGCAGAAGAATATCATCTCGCTATCGCCCGTCAGCCAGTCAATATAACCGGCCAAACCGTCGATAAAATCACGATCAACGGCACCATTCCGGGCCCGACCCTGCGTTTCAACGAAGGGGAGGAGGCCATCATTCATGTGACCAACCACATGAAGGAAGACACTTCCGTTCACTGGCATGGGTTGATATTACCGGGAGGCATGGACGGTGTGCCGGGGATGAACGGCTTTCCGGGTATCAGGCCCGGTGAAACTTTCACTTACCGCTTTAAGCTGAAGCAGGCCGGAACATACTGGTATCACGCCCATAGCATGGGGCAGGAGCAGGATGGCCATTACGGCTCGATGATTATTACGCCCAAGGGCAAAGACCCTGTGCAGGCTGATCGGGATTACATCGTGCTGCTCTCTGATTTCACCGATGAAAAATCGGGCAAGATTATGAGCAATCTCAAAATGTCCTCTGAGTATTACCAGTATGCCCGCCGTACTATTGGCGATTTCTTTGAAGATGCGAACGAGAGGGGATTTGGCAAGGCGTGGGAGGATGCCAAAATGTGGGGAGAGATGCGGATGATGCCCACTGATCTTTCTGATGTCAGCGGCTACACCTTCCTCGTCAACGGTAAAACACCTGAGCAAAACTGGACGGGGTTATTCAAACCCGGTGAGCGTGTGCGCCTGCGGTTCATCAATGCTTCTGCCATGTCGATTTATGACGTGAGAATTCCGGGGCTGACCATGCAGGTCGTGCAGGCTGATGGCCAGAACGTGGAACCTGTCACAGTTGATGAGTTCCGCTTTGGTGTTGCTGAAACCTATGATGTGATTGTCACGCCAAAAGAAGACAAACCCTACACGATTGCTGCCGAACCTATTGACCGTACCGGCTTTGCACTTGGGACATTAGCTCCGCGTGAAGGGATGCGTGGTGAAATCCCGGCACAACGCCCCCGTGCGTTGTTGACTATGGCGGATATGGGTATGGATCACGATGGCATGAGCCATGATATGCCAATGGATCACAATATGACAGGAACGGATCATGCCGCTATGGGGCATGATATGAGCAGCATGGACGATATACCCGGAATGGAAAGCGGCTGGGCTAAGGCTGGAACTCCACCGGAGGACAAGGCCTTGAGTTATGCTGATTTACGTTATCTCGGCAGTCAGAAAGATACACGCGCGCCGGAGCGGGAAATTCTTGTCACGCTCGGCGGCAATATGGAGCGTTATATCTGGACGATCAATGGCAAGAAATTTGCGGATTCAGGCCCCATCAATCTCAAATACGGCGAACGTGTGCGCCTTAAATTCGTCAACGAAACCATGATGGCCCACCCGATGCACCTGCACGGGATGTTCGTCCAGCTTGAAAACGGACAGCCTGCGGAGAAACTGCCCAACAAACATACTGTAATTGTCCCGCCGGGACAGTCTTACTCGGTGCTTCTGACGGCTGATCAGCCGGGTGAATGGGCTTTCCATTGTCATCTGCTCTTTCACATGATGTCAGGGATGATGAACAAGGTCGTCGTCGCACAACTCGATCCTGCGGCAATGCCGCCTAAAAAGAAGGCATCGCCGCATCAGGGCCATTCCATGCCCAAGGTGGAAATGGATCACTCCCAGATGGATCATACAAAGCATCAGCCTGCCGCTGAAGGAGCACATCATGCGCATTAAAACATTCATGGCAGCGATCCTGTTTCTGCCTGCATTCTCGATCTCAGCTTTTGCGCAGGACGGAATGGATCAGGCATCGCATGATCATGGCTCAGAAATTTATCATGCCTTCAGGCTGGAGGCAGATACCGGGGCTGGCAGCGAAGGTGCCATATCAAGCTGGGATTTGGACGGCTGGATTGGCAGCGATGAAAACAAGCTGTGGCTCAAGAGCGAGGGCGAGGTTTCGGAGGGCGCAACCGAGCAGGCCGAATTCTGGGGTCTCTATAGCCGGAATGTTTCGACCTTCTGGGATGCGCAGGTCGGGATACGGCATGATTTTCAGCCTGAATCGACCTCTTATCTAACTCTGGGCTTTGAGGGTTTGGCGCCATATTTTTTTGAAACCGAGGCACATCTTTTTATCAGCGATGAAGGTGATGTCAGCGCCCGCATACGGCAGGAGAACGATTTTCTGATAACGCAGCGTCTGATTTTGCAACCCTATGCCGAAATCAATCTGTTTGCGCAGGATGTGGAGGAGCAGCATATAGGCGCAGGATTGGCTAATGCCGAACTGGGAATTCAGACCCGTTATGAGATTACCCGGAAATTCGCGCCTTATGTGGATGTTCGCTATGAACGAAAATTCGGTGAAACGTCATCCATCGCCAAGAATAACGGCGAAGAGAATGATGACTTTATAGCGGCTGTCGGCCTGCGTCTGATGTTTTAGGAAGGCACCGTGATCAAAATAAATTCATTTTTGTTATCCAAGGAACAACCCTCTGGCCGCCATACAGAGGGTCATATTGACCACAATTATGGCAACCACTCTTACAACTTAACAACGGAGAAGACTAATGAAGAGCCTTATGCTGACGATGATAATGGCGTTTATGGCATTTCCTGCCATGGCCGCAGATCCTACCACGCCTGTTGATGGCTGGTTGAAACCTGTTGAAGCCAAATATGTTTGTATGATGAATGATAAGCTGTTTGAGAAAGAACAAATAGCTATCGAGGTTGAAGGGAAGACATATTATGGCTGCTGTGAAATGTGCCGCGATATGTTGTCAAAAGACGCTGCTAACAGAATGGCTACGGATCCTGTTAGTCAGAAACCTGTCGATAAGGCCGCGGCTGTTATCGGGGCTGATCCTCATGGTATGACCTATTACTTCGAAAACGAAGAGAACTTGCACACTTTCGCCAAAGGCCCGATGCCGGAAATGAAGCACGAGCATATGGGAGGTATGGATAAAGCAGATCCCGTAAAGGCACCTGCTGAGTCACAGGCAACCCCCGAGGATCATAAAGAACATCACTAAGAAGACTATTATAAGGATTGCGGCCGGGGGATACTCCCCGGCCGTGGGGCGCTTTCTCTTAAAAGACAGGTCTAGATTTCGGGGTTTCGGTTGCGGCGTTTGCCGACGGCATGTTTATGTGCACGTTCACGGGCGCGCACATCTTCATTGATTTGACCGTCAAAGCGGAGCTGGCGGTTTTCGCTCCATTTTCGGAATTGTTGCAGCGAGGGTGTGGGATCCAGTTCGACCTCTACCCAGTTATCGGGGATCTCTTGCAGGCCATAAACCGTAAGCACGTTATCTGATGAGAGGGCATGCTCACGGCGGTCTGCAAATTTCTCTATTTTGTCGGGAGGGAGCTCATAGAAAAATTGGCTGGATTTCTCATGGAAATAACGCTCGTTTAGAGGGACGCGGACGATGCAGTCACCAATCAGGTATGATGGATTTTTAGATAGGCCGTCCAAGGGGTGAACCTGGAATTTATAGCGGAATTTGTCAGCGGCGCCCCGCGTCACCGGGTGCAGTTCCATTCCTACCAATTCGCCGTTGTCACGGTCAGCGAAGGCGCGCCATACGGCACATGGGCGGTAGGCCAGACCGTCATTTTCCGGGTCATGCAGATCGGCTATTCGCAACATCAGATAGCGGCCTTGCCAGAGATGGGTTGGTAATTCGAGTTTGAAGTGGGGGGCTTGGGCAGCGGAATCAAATCGTGTGGTCAAGGTGCGCAGGGCATCAAACTGATCGGCTTTAGCGCGTGGCAGAAGCAGGGAAAAACTGTCTTCCGGGGATATGCCATGATCATTAGCGGGTTCAGAATTAGGCGCCGTCCGTGGTGAAGCCGCTAGGCGATTAAGGTAGTCAAAATTATGTTCTTCATGGACATGTACTTTTTTCTTATTTTTTTCTTCCCATTGTTGGCGACGGGCTAGTGCGACCATGGCGCGATCCAGTTTTTCCATACAGGCTGTGATATACGTGCCATCAAGCTTGTGGGGGTCGCGCTGCGTAGCCCAATCAAGATGAATGCGTGCGACATCAATATCTGTCAGGGGTGAGTAAGAGTGGTGAGGGTGAGGGTTGGGGGTATCCGTGCCTGCTAGATGCATTGACGGGACGTACCAATGCGTCTTGCTACGCCCATAATAGTGAGAGGGTGTTTTGAATTTTGTAATTCCTGTGTTCAGGGCATTCTTAATTTCATCGAATATTTCTGGCGCGATGTTGCCGATGCGTTCGACATCGACAACATCACCATAGAAGTGATTTTGGTCAAGCGGCAGAAAGTCCGTGCGGTCGATTTGTATTACCGCCGGAGTTTGTATGCCAGAGATCAATCCTTGCCGCGCCAGATAGCGGGGGAGAAGAAAACTCTGTTCATCGTTGCAATAGGTGGCGGTGTAGCTGAGGCGGGCCACGTGCAGTGAGGAATACTCCAGCGTTTCAGGGTTCATTTCAAAGCCTAGCACCATGACATCACGGGGACACATTTCCGCCGTGGCCGCGCCGTCATACTTGGTTAGCATCTGACAGCGAATGACATCGCCGGGCTTCAGGTCACAGGGCAGCCAGAGTCCTTGGTGCTGGGTATAATCGACGCGGTTATCTGGGTGGATATAGGCCATGGCAATATGTCTCCCTGAGCTCTGGAAAGGGGGGAGACTACGCGCACGGACAAGAATAAGTCAAGTTATGGCAATAAATATTATTTTGCGGTGCAACAATCAGGCGGCTTTGATCCCCTGAAGGAAGGTTTTGACTTCCTGGGTCAGGGTGTGGGTCTGCTGCGTCAATGACTCGCTCGCATCATTGACGTGTGCCGCGGCCCGACCAGTCTCATCCGAGGCTTCGGCAACACCCATAACGTTGCTGGACACGCGCTGCGTACCGGAGGCGACATCGCCGATGCTGCGGGCGATTTCGGCAGTGGCGGCCCCCTGTTCCTCAATTGCCGCAGCGATTGCGGTTGAGATGGCGCTCATTTCACCGATGGTTTCACGAATTTGCCCGAGAACGCTGGCTGTGTTGGCGCTGGCCTGTTGGGTAGCATCAATATAGCCACTGATTTGCGAGGTGGCCGAAGCCGTCTGGGTTGCCAGGTTCTTAACTTCGGAGGCAACAACCGCAAAACCTTTGCCGGCATCTCCGGCACGGGCGGCTTCGATTGTAGCATTCAAGGCCAGCAAATTGATCTGTTCGGCAATAGCATTAATCATCAGATTGATTTCACTGATTTTGCTGGCGCTTTCTTGCAGATTGCGGATAACCCCATCGGCATTTTCGGCGCGCTCGACGGCCTGCTGCGATATGTGGTTAGCGCGTGCAACTTGTTGGTTGATTTCTTGAATCGAGGAAGTTAGTTCCTCGGCGGATGATGCAACCAGGTTGATGTTTTCAATGGTCTGGTTGATGGTGGCGGTCAGTTCAGTTGACTGGTTGGCGCCTTGCTGCGCCAAAGAAGTCAGGGAAGTTGACGTTCCGCGCATCTGCTCGGTGGCTGTCATCAAATTTTCGAGGAAATTGCTGATGTTGGTATCAAAGCTTTGTGTCAGGTTATTCATCGATTTCATACGTTGTTCGCGTTTTTCCTGTTCAAGACGCTGTTCTTCCTCCAGTTGCTGGCGCGAATGGGCGTTGTCACGGAATACTTGCAGGGCACGGGCCATCTCGCCCATCTCATCCTGTTTGTCCGTAGAGGGAATGTGTGTATGTAGATGGCCCTTGGTCAGATCAGCCATTACATGGATCATGTGCTTAAGGGGATTGAGCAGCCATGATATTGTCTTCAGGGAGCTGAGCACTGTCACGAGCAGCAACACAGACAAAAGTGTAATCAGTGCCATGGTATAATCGTGTCTTTTGGCGGATAAGGTTTCGTTTTGGGCAATGATGTTGGATTCAATGAGATCGCTCAGTGCTCCCAAGGATTCTTCCAGTTCCTCAAAGGAGGTCATGAATTTGGGGAACTGGGCTTGTGCTGCTGCGGCGTCCTTGCTTGCTTGATCAATGATGGCTCCTGCGGCTGCAATATAGGAATCAAGGTTGGGCAGGGCGGCATCAATGGCTTGTGTGATCTCAGTGGATACATGAATGGCCTTATTGTCGTTCACAAACGTGCGGATGTTATCGACGTGCTCTTGCAGATCGCTTTTTGCCTGAGCCACGCCGCTCTGGTCCTGCTGGCTTCCGGCGAGAAGGGCCGCCAGTACGTCGCCGCGAATGGCGTCATGCATCATGTCGGTGTTCTGGTGATTTTTCATGAGCGAGGAGGCCTGTGTCATGTCATCAGCCGTGCTGAAGGCTTGGCTGAGCGCCCAGTTGGCGTAGAGGCCCACGGCCACCAGTATCAGAATTGACAATGCATTCAGGATCAGAATTTTTTTGCGGATCATATCACTCAGCCCCTCGAGGTTCTGTAAAATGTTTTGCGTTTAGCCCTGTTCTCTCGATTGTATATGATATTCGTTAAGCCATAGCTGCTCGAGGGGGAGAGCATAAGGTTATTCCCTGTAACTTTGGTATATTTTTCCCCTTAATAAGGTATTGATTTACCATTTTATAAAAATCCTGATTTTTAGTTTATGAAAAAACACCCGCCTGTCTTGCTGCAATGCGCATAGAAACTTGGGCGACAGCACGCTATAAAATCAGCGCGTTTCAACAGTTTGCAGCGGAGTTTTAAATCATGCTTATCGGGTGCCCTAAGGAAATCAAAGCACAGGAACATCGTGTCGGGCTGGTGCCAGCCTCGGTCAAGGAACTGGTCGCCCATGGCCATAAAGTGATCATCGAAACTAACGCTGGTGCCGGGATCAATTTCTCGGATGACGATTATAAAAAGGCCGGTGCGGAGATCGTCAAGACCGCGAAGGAGATTTTTGAGCGTGCCGATATGGTGATCAAGGTCAAGGAACCGCAGCCGGTCGAGTGCAAAATGCTGCGTGAGGGCCAGATATTGTTTACCTATCTGCATCTGGCGGCCGATGCCGAGCAAACGCAGGGGCTGATTGATTCAAAATGTATTGCGATTGCCTATGAAACGGTAACGGGTCAGGATGGCCGTGGCCTGCCTTTGCTGGCGCCGATGTCAGAAGTAGCCGGGCGGTTGTCTGTTATTGTCGGTTCGCATTATTTGCAAAAACATATGGGTGGTCTTGGCCGTTTGATGTGCGGTGTGCCGGGCGTATTGCCAGCCAAGGTACTGGTACTGGGCGGCGGGGTGGCGGGCTTTAACGCGGCCAAGGTAGCTGTCGGTATGGGTGCGGATGTAACGATCCTCGAGAAAGGGCATGACCGCATGCGCCAGCTGGATGATTATTTCCGTGGCCAGGCCAAGGTAGTTTATTCCAGCGCCGATTTTATCGAGAAAGCCGTTACCTATAGCGATCTGATTGTGGGTGCGGTGCTGGTGCCGGGTGCGTCAGCCCCGATGCTGGTGACCAAGGCCATGCTTTCAACGATGAAGCCGGGTACGGTGATGGTGGATATCGCGATTGATCAGGGCGGTTGCTTCGAAACCAGTCGTGCGACCACACATAACGATCCGGTTTACACAGTGGATGGCGTCATTCATTACTGCGTGGCGAATATGCCGGGCGCGGTACCGTTGACGTCAGCTCTGGCGCTGAACAATGCAGTTCTGCCTTATACGTTGGAACTGGCTAATCGTGGCTGGAAAGAGGCTCTGATGAAGAACCCCAATCTGCGCAACGGTCTGAATGTGTGCCGAGGGGAGATTACCCATGCCGGTGTGGCAGAGTCGCTTAAGCTGCCGTTTAGCCCGCAACCCAAGGCCTTGGCGGCATAACATGACGATTACCCGCCGCGTTATATGTTGTGATGGCACCTGGCAGGGCCGTGATTCCGAACACCCGACGAATGTCCGCAAGCTGGCGGATATGATTGCGGAGCGTGACGATCACGGTATCAGCCAGATTGTTTACTATGATGACGGTGTGGGAACCCATAAAGGTGGAATTGCCACGGCGGCTTATAATGTAGCCGCCGCGGCCTTCGGCTGGGGGTTGAATGACAAAATTAAAACCTCTTATAAAAAACTCTCCGAGGCTTTTAATCCCGGTGACGAGATTTATCTGATAGGGTTTTCGCGTGGGGCTTACACAGCGCGCTCGCTCGGGGGATTGATCCGTAAATGCGGTCTGCCGGAATCCGCACGCTTGACCGATCAGGTACTTGAACAGGCGATGGAAATTTACCGCAAGGAAGACGCAACACCGGATACGGCGGAAGCATTGCGCTTTCGGGCCGCGGTGGCGCCGCACATGGTTGTCAACGAAAATGAACGGGCATGGCGCCAAATGCATATGCCGGAAACTGAACCGGAACAGGCGCATCCCCTGAGAATTAAATTTCTCGGTGTGATGGATACGGTCGGGGCTTTGGGGATCCCCGAGGGAGGCAAGCTTGATTTCCTGAAATTCTGGAACCACAAATATCAGTTTCACAACACGGCCGCGAGCGCTTTGTATGAAAACATCATGCATATAGTGGCGCTGAACGAGCGCCGCACGACCTTCCCGCCGACATTGTTTGATAACCTTGATAAGCTTAACCGCGAGGCTGGACGGCAGAGTGATGATCCGGCAGCGCCTTACAGAGAAGTTTGGTCGCCCGGCAATCACGGGTCTGTCGGGGGTGGCGGGGATATTGTGGGCCTGTCGAATGCGGCCTTACTGATGATGGTTGAGAGCATGCAAAGGGCTGGGTTGGCCTTTAACAAGGCGGCAGTGGCGCAGGCTGCGACCCAGATCAATGTCATGGCGCCGCTTGATAATGCCTCGAAAAAAGGCGTCTTTTCCGGGGTAGCCCGTTTGCTGGTCACGCATAAGGATCGGGAAGGGCCGCGAGAGCCGTGGAATTTGAGCGATCCGGCAATAGAACGCTGGCGCTGCGATCAGTCTTTCCGCATCGACCCGGTTTTGCGTCATGTATCCGATTATTTGTATAACCGGTTTATGTGACAGTTTAGGCTGCTCGTTTATTTTTCAGAATATTGATCTTTAGGGGGCGTGGCCCCGTTCTGGGATTCCGGCGGGATTATGAGGCGTGATATAGAAAAAGACCTTGAAATGCCCCATAGTTTTCTGTACTGATACCGGGCTGTTTGAATTGCGGGCGTAGCTCAGCTGGTTAGAGCGCCTGCCTGTCACGCAGGAGGTCGCGGGTTCAAGTCCCGTCGCTCGCGCCATTCAAAACGCAAAAGGAAACAAGGGGTTAGCCTTTATCGGCTGACCCCTTCTTCTTTGATTTACCCGGGTAGTCTTCCCGGATAAGGCTGGATAGACACGGTGGATAATCAAGGCGCTCGAGACAGGCGTAAAACAGGCGTGTTTTAGGGGCCAAGGGCTTGGCGGGACACGCTTTTACTAGATTTCTATTTAATTGATTCCTAAGGGTGCCCTGTTATCCTGAGAGAGGGTCTGGCGAAGGCCCCTACAGGCGAGGGGCGCTGCTGATGCTGAGAACCATAAAAATCATCTTCGTTCTTCTGGGCGTGCTGGTATACGGCGCGTTTTTTCAGGCCGCCCCGGCGCAGGCCGCCTGTGTATCCCCGGCGGGGGTCGCCGCCGATATCGTCTATAATACGGATATCAAGGTTTTTCAGTATTGTGACGGCACCAACTGGATCAAGATGAGTCAGTCCACGGGCAGCGGTAGTGGTGACTGCACCAATCCAGATATCCCTGAGGGACAATTGGCCTATCGTGCAGACCTGCGTGCCATGAGCGGTTGTGCTGGTGGCCAGCATGTTGCGATGGGGGCTGCGGGGGGAGTTTTGGGATGGACGCAGGTGAGTGCGAACGCAACCGGCATTTGCGGCATTTTGAGTGGGAATGCCTATTGCTGGGGTTATAATGCTTTTGGGCAGGTGGGCGACAATTCCATAGTAAACAGAACAGCACCGACGCTTGTATCCGGTGGCAGCGTGTGGAAGCTCGTAAGTGCTGGTGACACACACACCTGCGGGGTCAAATCCGACGACACGCTCTGGTGCTGGGGTTCAAACAGCAACGGCCAGATCGGCGATAACACGTCGGGAACGAATCGCCTTGTACCCACAACGGTGAGCGGCGGTAGCGCTTGGAAACTCGTAAGCGCTGGCAATACACACACCTGTGGGATCAAATCCGACGACACGCTCTGGTGTTGGGGTAATAACGCGAACGGAAAAACAGGTTTGAACACAAGCGCAGGTAACACATTGACCCCAACTCAAGTCAATGGCGGCGGCAGCTGGAAATTCGTTTCAGCAGGATCATCTCATTCATGCGGTATCAAGTCGGATGACACGCTCTGGTGCTGGGGTAATAACTTTGCAGGAAAGCTTGGGGATAGCACGTCAACTCAACGTCTCGTACCTACAGCCGTGTCGGGGGGGCTGACATGGAGGTCGGTGAGTGCTGGCGGAATGCATACCTGCGGCATCCGCCTTAGTAACAATGCCTTGTATTGCTGGGGTAACAATTGGAACGGGGGAGTTCAAACAGGATTTCTGGGAGATGGAACAACGACATCGCGCAATACGCCAACGGCAGTCAGTGGCGGCGGCAGTTGGATTTCAGTATCTGCTAATTTTGGATACACGTGCGGTGTAAAGGCTGACAATTCCGTCTGGTGCTGGGGGGATAACAAAGATGCCAATCTCAGCCTCGGATACGCCTCCTATTCTGATACTCTTGTTCCTACCGCAACAATCGGACTGGGATCAGCCAGTGCTGTTGTAGACGGTTGCATATTAAAAACTGACGGGCTTATTCGCTGCTGGGGACCGAACGACTATGGCAAGGCTGGTAATGGCGCTGCTGGAAGTATAGCCAATCCGTTTGTCTTTGTAGAGGAGGGCCCTTGGAAATCTTTTAGTGGAGGAATTAACAGCATGAATGGTGGCACTGCCTGTGCCATCAAGACTGATGACAGCTTATGGTGCTGGGGCTTTAGTGAAGATGGCAGCACTGGCATAGGCCCCACTACGGAATTTAGTATACCTGTTCCTACTGCTGTCGCGGGAGGAGGCGCCTGGAAAAAGGTCTCGACAAACGCGTCAGTCAGTTGTGGGATTAAAGCCAATGATACCCTGTGGTGCTGGGGAGATTTTGGTGTTGAATATGCCCCTGTTCAGGTTGGTGTCGATCTGTGGCGTGATATTGACATAGGCTATTATAGTACTTGTGCCATCAAACTTGATGGCAGTCTGTGGTGTGGAAGCAGCTGGTCGTTGTCATCCGTCAATGGCGGAGGGGTATGGCTACAGGTCGATACCGGGACCAGCAGCAGCTGCGCGGTTAAATCAGATAACACTCTCTGGTGTTGGGGCGATAACTATGCGGGGCAATTGGGCGACGGTTCATATACCGATAGCCCAAACACTCCGGTTCAGGTTAGTGGTGGCGGCAGCTGGAAAAAAGTATCGGTGGGAAACGATTACGCCTGCGCTGTTAAATTGGATGGCAGTTTATGGTGCTGGGGCTATAACGACAGGGGCCAGTTAGGAGATGCCTCAACAACAGACAAAAATGTACCTACACCCGTGAGCGGCGGCGGAGAATGGATCGATGTGGGAACAGCCTTTGATGAAAACTTTTGGTCCTCCCAGACATGCGCAGTAAAAAGCGACAAAAGCCTATGGTGCTGGGGAATGAATCAGCAAGGCCAGGTTGGTGACGGCACGACGACAAACAGAAATGTGCCCACGTCTGTTCTGGGGGGTGGGCAATGGGTCGCCGTATCATTTCCTTACAGGCTAAGTTGTGCTCTATCTACCAGTGGTGAAATTGGGTGCTGGGGTACTTCAGGTGAAAACGAATTTGGAAATCTGGACTACGCGTCTTATCATCAAGACAGTGTTTCTCCTCAATGTGGCTCCCCGACAGGTTCAGCTGGAACCTTGGTTTATAATGCCGATATCAATGCCATGCAGTACTGCGATGGTGTGGGCTGGGTACGGATCGGTAAATAATCGCAGGATTGTAGATCTGCTTCATAAAACAAAGGGCTAGCTGTATTTGAACAGTCAGCCCTTTTGGCATTTCGGGGTACTATGATACGGTTTTACCATTAAGTTCGATGCAAGAATTATCATGATACTATAAAGGTATAGCGGATTTTATTTTATAAGAAAAATTTTAAAGGCATTAATACAGAGTATGACTAACAAGGCCCGCAAACCGCAGAGCTATGCCCTGATCTCAGCCGCAACGGTGTCCGGATTTATTATTGTTGCCCTTGTTTCCCTGACAATTGTAGCGCACAGCCTGATTGAAAGTGAAATCAAACAACGTGTGCTGTCATACGCCAAGATTGCTGCCGCCATGACAGATGGTGACGCTCATGAAGTTATTGCCCGCAGTCAAGATAATCGCGATCCCCGGTACTCAAATATTATTGAGGCCTACCGGACGCTGATACGGTCGAATGAGGAAATCAAGTATGTTTACACCTTTGTAGATGTGGGTGGGGTACCACACTTTATTGTTGATACCCCGGCTGACGGGGATACGTCCCGTACGGCTGATATCATGGAAGTTTATCCTGATGCCTCTCCGGAGCTACTACAGTCCTTGAAGGAAAAAATTGCTACGGTTGAGCAGAACATTACCAGCGATGAATGGGGAACGTTCATCAGTGGCTATGCGCCTCTCTATAATGCCCGTTACCAGTTTGTGGGGGTGGTGGGGGTGGATATGGAGGCTTCGCATTTCATTGCCCTGAAAATGAAGGTGTTGTGGTTGCCGGCTGTGGGGAGTGTGCTTTCCCTTGTTCTGGGTGGGTTTATTTATCTGTTGGTTTTGCGCCGTGAAGGTGCCATCGCACAGGAGCGGGCGATGCAGGAGGCGGCCCTGAGGGTTGAACAAGAGAAAACAGCCTTGCAGGAGAGATACGCCTCGGTGGTCCGGAACGTCCCGGCCATGTTCTTTATGTGTCGTAATGATATGAACCGGACAGTGACCTTGATGAATGACCGGGCGTTGGCCGTCACCGGGTATCCGGCCTCCGATTTTATTGATAACTGCAAGCAGACCTTCGGTGGCATTATTCATCCCGATGACAGGGTTTATGTTTTGCGGTCCATAACCGAAGCCGCCAATACAGGGCAGCCATATAAAATTGAATACCGCATAGAGACCAAGGAAGGTTGTATCAAATGGCTGCTGGAGCAGGGGCGTGTAGTCCGGCATGATGATGTGGCCGAGATTGAGGGGTTTGCACAGGATATTTCCGAACGCAAGGAATATGAGATTAACCTCGAAACCCTGACGCGCAAGGCTGAGCAGGCTTCGCGGGTCAAGTCTGAATTTGTGGCTACGGTCAGCCATGAAATTCGTACCCCGATGCAGGCGATTATTGGTGCGGCCGAATTGCTGAACAGTTCTGATATGAATGAGGGGCAGCGGCGTTATGCGCATATTTTGCAAGATGCCGGGCGTTCGCTTTTGAATATTGTGAATGATATTCTGGAGACATCGAAGATTGAGGCCGGTGAAATATCGCTGGTGAGCGAAGATTTCAATCTGACTGATCTGGTGCAATCAACTCACAAGGCCTTGGCGGGTCAGGCTATGGCCAAGGGATTAAAATACGAATGTCATATTGATCAAGAATTGCCGCCTTATGTGAGAGGGGACCCCCATCGCCTTCGTCAGGTCATAACGAATCTTCTGGCGAATAGCATTAAGTTTACCCAGAAAGGGTTTGTCCAGATCAAGGTCGAGCTTGAGGATAGTCTCAATAGCCGGGCAACTGTGCGGGTTAGCATTTCTGATTCAGGGGCGGGGATTCCTCAGGCGGATCAGGCGCATATTTTTGAGAGATTTACCCAAGTCAAAGGACACCAGAAGCCTGATGTGGCGGGTACGGGTCTCGGGCTGAACATCTGTAAATCTCTGGTCGAGCTAATGGGCGGCGAGATTGATTTTTCCAGTCTGGAAGGTTACGGTAGTACTTTCTGGTTCCGGCTGACCCTACCGATTTCAGAACGACAAAATCATGCTGATGGCAGCAGTTTTTTGGAGAAAACCCGTTATCAGGGCCGGGTGCTTGTGGCTGATGATGTTGAATTTAACCGTGAGATATTTCAGGCAATGCTGAAAAATCACGGCTTTTCGGTCGATATTGTTGAAAATGGCGAACAGGCTGTACGACAGTTTCTGCAACAAGCTTATGATCTGGTCTTGCTGGATTTGCGGATGCCAACCATGGATGGCTATGAGGCAGGAAAATTGATCATGCAGCAGCGGATTAACCGGAATGTTTCTACGCCGGTGGTAGCCTTGACGGCCCAGGCATCGGCCAATGATCGTCGGGGGTTGATAGCTTTTGGCTTTGACGATGTCCTATTCAAGCCCGTAACCGAAGCGGAAATGGCGATTCTTCTGGAAAAATTTTTTAAGCCAAAGACAGTCTGACTCAGTCTGAGATCGGCGACCCTTTCTGATAAAGCAAGTGTTATGACAATATAAAAGGCTGGGGGTATTGCCCAAAACCCTTTAAAACCGGGAACATATGTTGTATTCCTTGTCGGTTATTTTTGTGTGACTGACTGTAAGGCTGGATCCCATGGCCCCCTCTGAATTTCTGGTGAATTATTTCCCTATACTGCTGTTTGTCGGCATTGCCCTTGGATTTGGCTTGCTGCTGGTGGTGTCGTCTTTGTTACTGAGTTGGCGGCGGCCTGATGCCAACAAGCTCGCTGCTTATGAATGCGGTTTTGACGCGTTCGATGACGCCCGTAGCAAATTTGATGTCCGGTTTTATCTGGTGGCTATCCTGTTCATAATTTTCGATCTGGAAATCGCCTTCTTGTTTCCGTGGGCGGTATCGCTCGGGGATATCGGTTTGTTTGGTTTCTGGTCGATGGTGTCGTTTCTGGGCATCCTGACGGTTGGTTTTATTTATGAATGGAAGAAGGGTGCTCTCGACTGGGAGTAAGGTGATTTCATGTCTCATGAACGCAAAGTCGTACAGGCCCCGGCGACCAGCTTGACTAGTCTGCCACTGCCGCCCGCTGCTGCGCAGGATGTTGTTCCGGCGGCGATCTCGAAGCATTTACATGAAAAAGGCTTTTTGCTGACCGGGGCGGATGCCTTGTTTGATTGG
>JAMPXY010000141.1 GCA_023700945.1 Alphaproteobacteria bacterium
AGGGCCCGATCACTACCCCGCAAGGGGGTGGCTATAAAAGTTTGAACGTGACGATGAGAAAGGCTTTGGGGCTTTATGCCAATGTTCGTCCGTGTATTTCCTATGCGCCTTATGTTGAAACCAAACACCCGAACATGGATCTGGTGATTGTGAGAGAGAATGAGGAAGATTTATATGGCGGCATCGAGTATCGCCAGTCACAAGATGTGATGGCCTGTACCAAGTTGATTACGCGTCCCGGTACCGAACGGATTGTGCGTTACGCGTTTGAATATTGCCGCGCCAATAACCGCAAAAAACTGACCTGCATGACCAAAGACAACATCATGAAGCTGACTGATGGTTTGTTTCATAAGGTCTTTGATGAATTGGGCGCGGAATATCCGGATATTGAACAAAACCATATGATCATTGATATTGGCACCGCCAAAATCGCTTCGGCACCGCATATGTTCGATGTGATTGTGACCCCGAATCTGTATGGTGATATCATTTCCGATGTGGCTGCTGAAATTACCGGCTCGGTCGGTTTGGGCGGCTCTTCGAATATCGGTCTGCAATGCTCGATGTTTGAGGCTATTCACGGCTCGGCCCCGGATATCGCCGGTAAAGGAATTGCCAATCCCTCGGGGTTGTTGCTGGGCTCGGTGATGATGCTGGTGCATATCGGGCAGGGCGATGTTGCGGCCCGCGTCCATAACGCATGGTTGCGGACACTTGAGGACGGTATTCACACCGGCGAAATTTTTCGTGCAGGTCTCAGTCAGGAAAAAGTTGGAACCGAAGGATTCTGTAAGGCAGTGGTCGCGCGTTTGGGGCAGATGCCGCAAAAATTGCGTGCGGCCAATTATGACGGCGTGCCTGCGGGTGGCATGAAATTACCACCGCTCAAGCCGCGCAAGATCGAGGAGAAAGTTAGGGTGGGAGTCGATATCAGCCTGACCTGGGATGATACGCCTGATGCCCTGGCGGCCAAGGTCTTGCCGTGTGTCACGGATCATCTTGTCCTACAGATGATTTCCAACCGCGGGGTTAAGGTTTGGCCGAACGGTCAGCCCGATACCGCTTGCGCAGATAATTGGCGCTTGCGTTTTCTGAGCAAGAATGGTGGCAATGTCCGTACCTCTGAAATCTTGGCTCTGATGGAACGGATGAACAAGGCCGATATGAATTTCACAAAATCAGTGATGTTACACACCTTTGATGGCAAACCGGGATTCACGGCGGCGCAGGGCGAGTAACGGGGGTTGCCATCGGCTCTAGGGTCTTATCACTTGAAGACCCTGACAATATTCCATGTGGCCTCAAAGCTTCCTGAGTATTTTTGATGGACTGCTGCAAGCCCTTTAGGCAAACACCATTCAGGTCTGTACATGCGATATCATGTAAGATCGCCTGTGCATTTTCGGCGCATCTATAAAAATAAAGAGATATAGAGTTTACGTTAGTCGCTCCGACTATGGACGATATAGCAAAATCACCGGGTTTCATGTTGCGGCGTGTTCCCCTTTTTAATCCTCGTTCCTCTAACAATTCTGCAACCGCAGTTTGAAAGGCTTCCCTGATATATAGGTTTGAACAGGAATAATCAGTAGGACGATACAGACACACCGGATCATCGCTCTCTTTTCTGTAGTAACCAGCGACACATTCGATACTGGCAACAAGAACCTTGTCTGGTTTTGAGCACCTTTCCAGCATTTTTTCATAGCTGTAACGTTGACTGAAGCGTTCCTCAAAAGTGACTAGAGGCGCGCTGGCGAGATCCATGAGAATTTCACGTGTGAAGCTGACAGCCTCGGAAAGGAGCATGGTAACGTCTTCCGGACTTTGTGAATTAATATCCTTTGCAATCATCATGTATTACACCCAGCCCTATAATTTAATATGGAAATAAGATAAACTGATGTTGAAAAATTTACAATAAATAAGATTTTATCTGCATAAGTATATGATAAATATATATTTTTAGTCCTCTAAGAGGCAATGCGCCCTCAACTATTGACATAATAAAATTGTCTTTTATACTTCAGCGCAACAAATAACCCTATGGAAGTGAATAGTTCATGGATGGGGCACTAACAGGCAAGGCGGGCGACAGAGACAGCGTCAACTATATTATGACGGTATGGACGAACGAGTTGTTTCGGGTTGCCGCGAAGCAGACCATGACCGGCAAGGAAAGAAAATTCGACAGGATGTCGCCCTGAACGTTTTTCGTCATGCCTGCTCTTTGGCAAAAACAGAAGCCGCCGAGATCGTACTGGATGAATTTAAATACTTGCCACTCTGTTTGGGGCTAACAGTGTTGCATGTCGCCTCAGCCTCAGACAATATCCCTTTCATCGAGCAAGTCCAGGGTTACGTTCAGGCTCTGAAATTCTGCCAGAATTTTACGGCCCTGTGCGCCAGCTTGCTGGTCAGGCTGGCGCGGTCTGTCCAGCTGTCGGCAAAGGCGTTCTGGGTTGAGAAGGCAATGTTTTCTTCCGGGTCTGCGATATAAGCGGCCTCGAAAAAACTCCCGGCGTAGGCGCGATAGAGCCGCCTTTGCCGCATGATCTCGGCATCTTGCACGAACGGATTGAACGGCGACATGGCCTTTGAATCGCAGGCTGCGGCAAATTGCTGGCACAGAGAATGAATATGTTCGTGCCAGATGGTTTGCGCCAGAGAGAGCGGCGGGTTTTCATCAAAATGCTGGCGCGATACGTTCACAACGCGGTCATTGACCCGGGTTGAGAGCGCCCACGCACCGGCGTTGAAGCTGCCGCGGATTGAGGGTGGCGTGTTGTCGATGACGATTTTCGGCAGGGTGAAACTCAGGCCGTCATGGGTGAACAGGCGAATCTGGTGCCGGGCAATAGCCTGCAGGAAATCCATGCGTCTGGCGGCGTTCCATTCGGGCCAGTCCCGTTGCAATGCCAACGCGGGCATTTCCCCGTGCATGGTTTCGGCGAGATGGCTTGCCCTGTCGTGGCAAAATTCGATCCAGCGGCCGGAATAGGGAATGCTGGCGAGTAGACCGGCCAGTGCCTGGTCTTCCCTTGTGAAAGAATCAATCGTCAGTTTTTGTTTACTGGCGCGTGTTAGAGCGCTTGCCGATATGCGCTGGATCAGCTTGCAGCGGTCACTGACGCTTAAATGTTGCGGAACACCGGCTTCCAGCCTGTCAAGGATGGGGAGGAGGTCTTTGTCTTCGGAAATGAGCGTCGGCATGTTCTAGTGCTGTTCGTATTTCGGCGGCACGGATTCTGCCGGGGGCATGGCGGCGGTCAGCGTATCTTCCGGGTCGTTCAGGCGCGCGCGGCGCGTCAGGTTCCACAATATATCCATATTCACGCTGATATCCAGCGTGTTGGCACGGTTATGCTTGCGCGTTCTTCTTTCGACCTCATCCAGCCTCATGTCTCCCTTGACGAGACAGGGGCCGTTTTCTTTCTCGCCCGCGATGAAGTAACTGTAGAAGATCAGCACCTGATTGATCACGTCTTCCTTGGTATCCAGCCCGGCCTTGCGGATCAGGTCGTCCAT
>JAMPXY010000142.1 GCA_023700945.1 Alphaproteobacteria bacterium
CGTAAACCTGATCCGGTACCGGAACCTGAAGTATCGGATTTTGATGAATCCATTCTCACAGATAATGCTGCCCATGCCGCTCTGCAGGGGTTTGCACGATTAGCCAGCAAGACGCCTGTTGAACGGCAGTCCCATCTCGCGGGCATCACCTTGGAAGATATCGTCCGCGATCTGATGCGGCCAATGTTGCGCGACTGGCTTGATCAAAACCTGCCGCCGCTGATTGAAAAGCTGGTTGCCAAGGAATTGCAGCGCTTGGCCCGGCAGGCCCAGTCCGACGACTAGATTCACCACTTGTATGTCTAAGAAAAATGCGAGGGATTCCTTGCATTTTCAACCCTTTGCTGCTTTTATTCCATACACCCGCTAACCACTTTTATAAATGACTGGCACGTATGCTCGATAAAACTTTTGATCCTCAGGCTGTTGAACAATCCCTCTATAAAGACTGGGAGGCCTCAGGTGTTTTTGCCTGTGATCCTACGCGCAACACCCGGCCCTTTACGGTCATGATGCCTCCGCCGAATGTAACGGGCAGCCTGCATATGGGCCACGCTCTCAACAATACGCTCCATGATATTCTGGTGCGCTATAACCGTATGAGCGGTAAGGATACGCTATGGCAGCCGGGCACCGATCACGCCGGTATTGCCACGCAAATGGTCGTCGAACGACAACTGGCAGCTCAGGGCATTAACCGTCGCGATCTGGGCCGAGAAAGATTTCTTGAGAAAGTCTGGGAATGGAAAGAGCAATCAGGCGGCACTATCGTTAATCAGCTACGCCGTCTTGGCACGACGCCTGACTGGTCGCGTGAGCGCTTCACCATGGATGAAGGTCTGAACAAGGCCGTGCGCAAGGCCTTTGTCCAGTTGCATAAAGAAGGGCTGATCTACCGCGATAAACGCCTGGTCAACTGGGACCCCAAATTCCACACCGCTATTTCTGATCTGGAAGTGCTCCAGAAAGAAATCAAAGGCAATATGTATTATATCCGTTATCCGGTTGAGGGTCAGACCGAGCGTTTTATCACGATTGCCACCACTCGCCCGGAAACCATGCTGGGCGATTCCGCCATCATCGTGAATCCGAAGGATGAGCGTTACAGCGATCTTGTCGGCAAGTTTGCTATTCTGCCAATTGTAGGCCGCCCGATCCCGATTATCGCCGATGATTATGTTGATAAGGAATTTGGTACCGGGGCGATGAAAGTCACGCCAGCGCACGATTTTAATGACTTTGAGGTGGGCAAACGCCACAAGCTTGAGCAGATCAACATCTTTGATGATAACGCGCATATCAACGGCAACGCCCCGGATGAATATATAGGGCTGGAACGTTTTGAGGCGCGCAAAAAGATCCTTGCCGAACTGGAAGCGCAGGAACTGCTGGAAAAAATCGAGCCGCACACTCATATGGTGCCGCATGGCGACCGCTCTGATGTCGTGATCGAACCTTATCTGACCGATCAATGGTACTGCGATGCCAAGACACTGGCGGCCCCCACCATCGAGGCGGTAAAAACCGGCAAAACTGAATTTGTGCCCAAGCAATGGGAAAACACCTATTTCCACTGGATGGAAAATATCCAGCCGTGGTGCATTTCACGCCAGCTCTGGTGGGGTCACCAAATTCCCGCATGGTATGGCCCCGAAGAGTCTATCTTTGTTGAGGAAACGGAAGAAGAAGCTTACGCTGCTGCCCGCAAGAAATTCGGCAGTGATGTTGAATTGAATCGTGATGAAGATGTCCTCGATACCTGGTTCTCGTCTGCGCTGTGGCCGTTCTCGACGCTTGGCTGGCCGGACAAAACGCCAGAACTGCAAAAATATTATCCCGGCGACGTGCTGATAACCGGCTTTGACATTATATTCTTCTGGGTCGCCCGCATGATGATGATGGGCATGCATTTTATGGGCGATGTCCCGTTCCGCAAGGTTTATATCCATGCGCTGGTGCGTGATGCCAAAGGCCAGAAAATGTCCAAGTCCAAGGGCAACGTCATGGACCCGCTTGATATGATCGGTGAATTTGGCGCCGATGCCCTGCGCTTCACCCTGACGGCGATGGCCGCACAGGGCAGGGATGTTAAACTCTCCGAAGACCGTGTTGAGGGTTACCGCAATTTTGGCACCAAACTCTGGAATGCTGCCCGTTATTGCGAGATGAATAACTGTAAACTCGATCCCGCTTTTAATCCGGCAGATGTTCACGGCATGCTTAACCGCTGGATCATAGGTGAAGTCGCCGGCCTCCAGCAATCAATCGACAAGGCCATGGCTGAATATAAATTCAATGAAGGGGCCGGGGCTGTTTACCAGTTTGTCTGGGGCACTTTCTGTGACTGGTATCTGGAATTCACCAAGCCCATTCTACAGGGGGGCGGCGATCAGGCCTTAGCCGAAGAAACTCGCAAGACCACGGCATGGGTGCTGGATCAGGTTCTGGTGCTGCTGAATCCCTATATGCCCTATATCACCGAAGAATTGTACAGGCAAACTGCTGCCCATCCGGCAGGAGCTATGCTGCTGAAGACCGAATGGCCACAATACCCGGCCAACTACCGCAATCAGGTGGCCGCCGAAGAAGTCGGCTGGTTGTGCCGGATGATTACGGATATCCGCAGTGTGCGGGCTGACATGAATGTACCTGCGGCAGCCAAAATACGCCTGCTGGTCAAAGATGCCTCGGCAGGCACTCAAAACCGCCTCAAGGTCTATGACGACCTGATCAAGCGTCTGGCGCGTCTGGAGACCATAGAATTGACCTCTGGGGCACTGCCCAAGGGGTCAGTGCAGACAATCCTGAACGAGGCCACGCTTGCTTTGCCGATTGCCGATATTATCGATCTCGATAAGGAGCGGACCCGCCTGAAAAAGGAAATTGATAAACTTACGTCTGATATTGGCAAAGTTGACCAGAAGCTGGCCGATCAGAAATTTGTGGCCAACGCCCCGGAAGAGATTATCGAGGAGCAGAAAACCCGTAAGGCTGAATGGACGCAAACCCTGCAAAAGCTGGCGCAAGCCTTAAAACAGCTGGAGGCGGCCTAACTTAAACTTCTCCCTGATGTTGCATATGCGAACCTGAAGTTTGACAGAAGGGAGCGTGCACACTAGAAGCTCGTTGTGCCGATAAAAACATTATTCAGGAGAGATTTTATGAATGTTCAAGTGAGGCCTATTGAGAATTTGAGTCTGGAAGAATTGTTAGCCGTGAGGGATGAGCAAGGCGAGAATGTTTCCGAAGCCATCACACAGGCCATTCAAAACAAACGGGCCACCGCGCAAGAGGAGGTTGCTACAGTAGTGCCAACCCCAATCAGCGCTGCCCTTGCCCCCAAGCCAATTTGCTAGGCCTGAAAAATTAGAAATGTTCTTTTATCAAACGCCCCCTAGGGGGCGTTTTTTACCTAACTTATAAAGAATTTAAATTTAACAAACAAAAACGCCCGC
>JAMPXY010000046.1 GCA_023700945.1 Alphaproteobacteria bacterium
CGATCATCAACGAATTACTGGATACTATCAAAAGCAGGCAGACCTCCCCTCTGACACCAATACAAATCTGTGCCTTGATCAGTTGCTATCACCCTTTGCACAAGGTGATGGCAGATGAGAAGGAATTTTTGTCAGAACTCTCCCGCTCGTCAGAGGATTTTCAGCGTTTAACAAAGATACAATTTTTTGACCCAGCAGAAGAAAATGAGATTAAAAAAAATCTGAAACATTTTGGTACTTCGGAAAATGAGATATCAAAAAGCGTCCAGTCCCAATATGAAGAAAATCCCTACCCACGCTGGATATCGCTGACAAATTTTCCTACACCCAGCGATTATCTACCGCTACCAGATCAGGAACGCCGAAATAGCCGTAGCATTCTGATCGCCGGATGCGGCACTGGTCTCCATGCTCTGAGCACAGCCGCCATCCATCCGCAAGCCCACGTCACAGCGATAGATTTAAGCCGCTCCAGCCTTGCCTACGCGCAGCGCAAAGCCCATGAGTGCGGCCTGGCAGATCGCGTCGATTTTGTCCATGCCGATATATTAAACATGACTGAATGGCCCTCAACGTTCGATATCGTGGAATCTTCAGGTGTATTGCATCATATGCAAGACCCCTTCAAGGGCTGGCAAGTTCTCAATAAACTGCTGAAACCGGGGGGGTATTTCAAAGTCGGCCTGTATAGCGAGGTGGCGCGCCAGCAGATCGTCGAGGCCCGTACCTACGTCAAGGATAACGGCTTTCCTTCCACCACGGAAGGTATCCGTGCCTGCCGCGAAAGCATCTTTAAGCTGCCTAGCAACCACCCGATGCGCAAATACCTGCTGGCAAGCAACGATTTTTATGCCACATCGCTGATTCGCGACCTGATTTTTCACGTTCAGGAACACCGCATGACCCTGCCCCAAATCAAGGACATGATGGACAAGCTGGGGCTGGTCTGCACCAGCTTTGCTCTCACTTCCCCGGAAACAGCGCTAAAATATGACAAAATGTTCCCGGATGACCCTCAGCGCTGCAACATGCTGAATTGGCACACCTTTGAACAAAAATACCCGGAAACCTTCGTCGGTATGTACCAGTTCTGGTGTAAAAAAATCGCCTGATTTTTATGGAATTCAACAAAATCAATGACTTCCGGGGGAACCGGTGGTATTTTATTTAAACTCTTTCTTAAGACATGTCGTTTTAAGATAGAGAAATAGGTGCCAGGAGGATCTCTGGCATCACATAAACTTAGGAAACCTAGGAAAGGAACCCTAACCATGACATCCGATGTCGTTCTCACGGCAGCGTTGCGCTCCAACCTGCTCTCCCTGCAAGGCACCCAAAGCTCTATTGACGTTGCACAGTTCCGCCTCTCTACAGGCCGGAAAGTCAACTCTGCTCTGGATAACCCGCAATCCTTCTTTGCTGCGCAAGCGCTTAACAACCGCGCCAGCGACTTGACCCGTCTGCTCGATTCTATTGGCCAGTCAATTCAGGTGATTAAAGCCGCTGATAACGGCGTGACCGCCCTGACCAAGCTGGTTGAACAAGCCGACTCCGTGGCACAATCCGCCCGTGACGCCTTGGCTGGCGGACAGGCTGAAGCCAAAGTTGTTGGTGACAGAGACCTGAGCGGCGTTGACGATGTCGATTCACTGGCTGGTATTGCCAACGGTGATACACTTATTTTCTCCATCACCGACGAAGATGGGGCCACCGTTAACATTGGCGCTTATGGCGGCGCTGCAGCTGCAACAGCCAGCGTGACTCTGAACACCAACGATTCGATCGATGAAATCATCGCTGAAATCAATACACTGGCTCTGCAAGTTGGCGGCGCTGGTAACGCTGTGGGTGAGCAAGCTTTCGAAGCGTCGCTCGATGAGGGCGGCAATCTGCAAATTCGTACGCTGAATGGCGGCGATTTCCGCCTTACCTTCAACACCGTACTCGCAACAGACGGAGCCGATCTGGCATTGGCGTCTGCCTTGGGGTTCAGTGAGATTGCTCGCGTAACGGGCCAAGGTGGTGCAGCCAACAACAATACCGTTGAATTTACAGCTGTTGCCGATGTGGCCCTGCAATCGTTTGCCCTGTATGACTCAGGCCCAGCGCCTGATGAAATTGCCCAGCGCAGTGATATACTGAGCAGCTTGGTGGATGAGAATGGTGTTGCCTTGTTTGCCAACCTTAACGGTGCTGCCGATGACTACGTTATTGGCATCAACGGTGGTACACGCCAATCAATTGATCTGACCAACGCAGCCAACACGGCTGTGACCATTCAGGACTTTATTGATGACATCAATAGTAACTCGGTTTTGAAGGAAAGTATTGTTGCTGAATTCGACGATGAAACAGGCGTACTGTCTATTCGTGCGATTTCTTCTGACGTTGTTAGCATTGAGGTTGGTCAAGCAACGGCATCAACGGCAACGGCGAACTTCGGTTTTGGCCGGAACGGCGCAATTGCCAACGCTGGTACAAACGAAGCGATTGAAAGCATCCGTCTTTCTGCCGCTGCAGGTGAACTGGCCCAATTTGAGGATGACTTCAATAACATCCTCTCACAAATCGACCTGCTGGTGAATGACACGGGATACCGTGGCACAAACCTGTTGAACGGTGACAATATGACCACCTACTTCAACGAAGATCGCAGCAGCTCATTGGTGACGGAAGGGCAAACCTTCACAGCAGCAGGCCTTGGGCTTGAGGCTGCGAACTTCTCCCGATCCTCCTCTGTTGATGGTGCCCTTGATCAGACTCGCGAAGCTTTGGAAGCCGTTCGTAACTTCGGATCCTCTTTGGCTAACGACCTGTCGGTCATCCAGACACGCCAGACCTTCACGACAGAGCTGATCAACACGCTGAAAGCAGGTTCTGATGCTCTGACCGTGGCTGACCAGAACGAGGAAGGTGCCAAGTTGCTGGCTCTGCAAACCAGACAACAGCTGGGTGTAACAGCCCTCTCGCTGGCTTCGCAGTCCCAACAGTCTATCCTGCGTCTGTTCTAAGAATAGAGCGCCGCGCAGAACGCGATTTAAAATTAACGACCAAAACCGGAGGCAGAAGCCTCCGGTTTTGCTTTGTCAGGCCCGCCCCCTAAACTGGCACTAAATTTGCATCTTTAATTTTGATTACGGAATACGCCATCTTTACCGTCCGTTGGTGTTTTTGTGCGAAAATGATACTATAGGCACGGAAGAAGTCCGTTTACAAAGGAAGGAAGAAGTCCATGGCTCTGATCATTGATCTCAAACCCGGTGAAAAAATCCTGATCGGCACGGCAGTCATTACTAATGACAGCCAGCGTACTCGCCTGCATATTTCTGGCGATGCCGCCATCCTGCGTGAAAAAGATGTAATGAAGGAGGAGGACGCAACCTCTCCCGCAAAAAAAATCTATTTTCTGGTTCAATGTATGTATCTGGCGTCAGATCCGAAAATTTATTTCGATAAATATTTTGGCCTGATCCGCGAAATGCAAAACGCGGCCCCGACGACGTCCCTCTTTTTTATGAAAATCAATGATATGATCCTGGAAGGTTCTTATTACAAGGCGATGAAAGAAGCGCGCGAACTGATAAAACATGAAGAAGAGCTGATCGAGAATGTCAAAAGGCAATCCGCCGAATAATCCGTATGCCAGTGCCTCACGGCATTATGACACGCATGCAAAAAACACCACCGGCGACCCGCGGGAGCTGGAAGCCCGCGTACTGATCAAGTCAGCCAAGCAATTACAAGACTTGCAAGCGCGTTGGGACAGCGGTATGACCCCGCTCGAACTGGATGAAGCCCTGCTCTATAATCGTCAGATCTGGATGATCTTTGTCGACACCGCAGTCGAAAATACCGGCACGGGCCACACAGTGGAGCTGCGCAACAATATCGCCAATCTGGGAGCCTTTATCTTCAAACAGACCATCGATATCATGGCCGCACCCAAGAAGGAGAAGCTCGATATCCTGATTGAAATCAATCGCGAAATTGCAGGTGGCCTGATGCAGCAGATACCCAAAACAGCGGGTAACGGCGAAACCGATAACGAACCGCCCCCCACTGGTAGCCGTACCAGCGAAACGGCCTGAGCTTAATAGCTAACCGCCAGAAAAATAAAGGCCCCATGAGGGGCCCTGAACTTATTCAGCTATTTTCACCCATATCAAGCCAATACACTAACACCCGAGTTACCGCCTCCACTGCCAGCACGTGCAGCGCTGGTAAAGGCAGCAATTTGTTGCTGGGTCGGCGCTGCGGCCACCCGTTGCTCAGGCACAGACGATCCGGCTGAAGGCGCCGTTTGCACCTGTGCTGTCTCTGATACCTTCAACCCGGTCGAAGATTGGGAAGCAACAGCGGCCTGTGTCGTCACACTGACGGCCTGTTCCGATCTTGGCTGGGCAGCCTGACGCTGCAACTCGACACGCCGCGATTCATCACGCGCCCGGCTTTCCAGCAAAGTTTCTGACGGCACCTGATCAATCACATCGCGGGTTTCACCATTGCGGAACTGCAAGACGGCCGTATCATAATTAATATCGACAAACACACTCATGTAAGGGGCACGACCTGCCTTTTGAATCCGGGCCGGATTAGCCGCAAACGACTCAGCCGCACTCACCTGCCCAGCGCTGGCGCGGAGCAAGGACGCATTCTGTAGAGTCGAATTTACGGCTTCAATCATATCCCTAACCGTAGTTTGTAAACCGTGGCCACTCTGTAATCCTTCAGGTCAAAACCCCTTTTGTCCTGAAAATGGCACACTACCCTATTCTCATGGTAACGCATGGTCGGTCAAATGTCAAGAAAATCGCCTGTAAATAGCCGTTTTCTGGCAAGTCTATTTCTAATATTCACGATGAGTACTTGAAGATGACCAAGCAAGATTCAGACTACATATTCAAGAATTACTTTTGATTATTACTTTAAAAATACCATTACTACTAAAATTACTGCAGAATACCCCTATGATTGCAAAGTTAAACACCATCATATCTTTCGCTATACCCCCGGTTTTACTTGATAAGCCAATGTTTTTTAGGTCATTTTTAAGACTATTGCCTCCATAATATTCATATACAAGCAATAATGTAGGTTGGCGGCGTAGAAACCGACCTCAAAGCAGAACCAGATCAGTAATCCAGCGCCGCTCCCCGGTCACCGGACGAGCTGCAGGTTACGGGAAAAGTTGGCGTTTGCCACATCTGCCAAACTCCTGTAGCCTTAAGGAATGTGGGCTTTTTCGCCTGCGGCGTCTTGATTCCTTCCGTTTCTGCACTTGCCTCCCGGTGAGCCTGCATACACTTTGATAAAAACAGGGTTAGTACTCGTGAATAGTTTTATGGAGACCCTTAAACAACTTGGCCCCTCCCGCCTGGCTATCATGGGCAGTGTGGTATTGGGGCTATTGCTGTTTTTCGTCTTCGTTTCCATGCGCGTATCCGCACCGGAAATGAAGCTGCTGTACGATGATCTCTCAGCGATTGATTCCGGAGCGATCGCGGGCAAGCTCGAACAAAACGAAATTCCCTATAAAGTTTCCGAAGATGGTGCCCGCGTCAGCGTCCCCGAAGATGCGGTCGGCCGCGCCCGCATGCTGTTGGCTCAAGAAGGGTTACCGAATGGCGGCTCGATGGGTTACGAGATTTTTGACAATCAATCCGGTTTTGGCACAACTAATTTCGTCCAGAATATCAATCAGGTACGCGCCCTTGAAGGTGAACTGGCCCGTACCATCAGTTCGCTAGAACAAATTCGCAGCGCCCGGGTTCATCTGGTCTTGCCGCAACGCGAATTATTCAGCCGTGAGAGCCGCACCGCCACCGGCAGTGTTTTCCTCTCACTGCGCCCCGGCGCCAAACTATCGCAAGAGCAAATTCTCTCGATCCAGTCTCTGGTTTCCTCCGCTGTGCCTGACATGAAGGCTGAAACGGTATCGGTCGTCGATAGTAACGGCCAGTTGCTTGCCCGCGGCGGTGAGAATGGCGATAACATGATGCCGATGAAAGCTGAGGAAATGCGGCGCAACTATGAATCGCGCATGACCCAGTCAATCGAGGATATCCTCGGACGAATTGTCGGTTATGGTCGCGTCCGTGCCAACGTGACGGCAGAGCTGAATTTTGACCGCATAACAACTAATGAAGAACTGTTTGATCCAGAAAGCGCTGTGATCCGCTCTTCGCAAGTTGTTGAAGAAAATAATCTCGAACGTGTACCGCCTTCCGGCGATGTCTCAGTACAAAATAACTTACCGGGCATCGCTTCAGATCTGCTGGTAGACCCCAAGCCTTCGCTGGAAGGTAACAAAATTGAGGAAGTCACCAATTTCGAGATCAGTAAAACAATTCGCAACACCATACGCGAAACCGGTGAGATCAAGCGTCTATCGGTCGCAGTTCTCGTTGACGGCACTTATACCACCGACACTGAAGGTAACAAAAATTACCAGCCCCGTCCGCAGGAAGAACTTGACCGTATCGCCGCACTGGTCCGCTCAGCCATCGGTTATGATGAGAAACGCGGCGACACACTTGAAGTTGTCAATCTTCAATTCGCCGACATAGACACGGCTGAAGGCGATGCTAACGCAAATTTACTGTTCGGATTCGAGCGCAGCGATTTGTTGCAGGCAGTTGAGATCATTACGGTTGCCGTCATGATCATTCTGGTCATTCTGCTGGTGATCCAGCCGATGGTGGGACGTCTGCTCGCCACCGACACACCGAAGCTTGATGAAGGTACAGAGGCCGACCTTTTGGCCGCCCGACCGATGAGCCCGCAACTAACCGGCCCCGGAGGCGAGTCCTTCTCGCCAGATGATCTGGAGGAAGACAGCGACACGCTGATTGATATGAGCCGTGTCGAAGGTAAAGTCAAAGCCTCCTCGGTCAAGAAAGTTGAAGATATTGTTGATTCCTATCCAGCAGAAACCGTGTCTGTCATCCGCAGCTGGATGACGCAGGAAACCTGATGGTTATATAAACAGAGAAGTTTGAGACATGCGCGTTCGTGAGGATTATCGCACACTGACCGGCCCGGAAAAGGCCTCCATCTTCCTGCTAGCGCTGGGCGAGGACTATACCGCCAAGATTTTTGAGCATATGGATGATGAGGAGATCATGGAAATCTCCCAGACTATGGCCAATCTCGGCAAGGTCAGTGCAAATGTTGTCGAACGCCTGTTCATCGATTTTGCCGAACAAATGAGTTCCACCAATGCGCTAGTAGGAACCCTCGATTCCACTGAACGCCTGCTGATCAAGGTTTTGGGTAAAGATAAAGTCGGCCAGATCATGGAAGAAATCCGTGGTCCCGCCGGACGGACGATGTGGGAGAAGCTCGGTAACGTCAACGAAGAAATTCTCGCTAACTTTCTGCAAAAAGAATACCCCCAGACCGTGGCCGTTGTGATGTCGAAAGTCGGCACCGAGCATGCCGCCCGGGTACTGGCGCTACTGCCTGAAAATTTCGCGCTCGAGGTCATTCACCGTATGCTGCGTATGGAAGCCGTCCAGAAAGAAGTTTTGGAAGACGTTGAAAAAACCTTGCGTACCGAATTCATGGCCAATCTCTCGCGCACCCAGCGACGAGACAGCCATGAACTCATGGCAGAAATATTCAACAGCCTTGATCGTTCGGTTGAAACGAAATTTATGGAAGAGTTGGAAAAAACTGTTCCGGAGTCAGCCGAAAAAATCCGTAGCCTTATGTTTACCTTCGAGGATTTGCTCAAGCTCGATCCAGCATCGATCCAGACCCTGATCCGCGCTGTCGACAAGGACAAACTACCCACCGCCCTCAAAGGGGCTACCGAAACACTGCGAGATCTGTTCTTCTCCAATATGTCCGAACGCGCCGCTAAAATCATGAAAGAAGACATGGCTGCCATGGGCCCAGTACGACTGAAAGAGGTAGAAGAAGCCCAGCAATATATCGTCAATATCACCAAAGATCTCGAAGGCCGTGGTGAAATTGTCATCGCCACGGGTAACGAGGAAGATGAACTGATCTACTAGCAATGATCAAAAACAAACCCGATCCGCTCCAGACAAAGCCAGCCAAGAAATTCCTGTTTGACCTGAACGATTTTGATGATCGGCGCAAAGAGGAAGAACCGGAAGAGCCTCCTCCCCCGCCACCGCCGGTTTTTTCCGAGGAAGAACTCGAACGCACCCGTCGTGAAGCGCATCAGCAAGGTCGTCGGGAAGCCAGCATTGAAGCCGAGGCTAGCCGTGAGAAAAAAATTGCTGATCTGCTGCAGGCAATTTCGCGGGAATTCTCAACCCTGTTTGCGGCGGAAGATCTGCGCAATGCCCAGTACGAAGCCGAATCAGTCCGACTGGCCCTCGCCGCTATCGAGAAATTATTACCCGCCATGACTCAAAAATACGGGCTTGCTGAGATTCAGCGTACCATTTCTGAAGTTCTGGAAAATCAACGTGAGCAGGCGGTCATTAAACTGGAGGTCAATCCTGATTATGTTGAGTCGATCCATGACTACGTCCAGCGCCTGATGAAACAAGGCAATATGCCGGGCCTCTGTCAGGTCAGCGGCAATCAGGCTTTGGGAGTTGGTGACTGCCGCCTGTCATGGGAGCAAGGCGGCGCCATACGTGACAGCCAAGCGATTGCCGAAGATATTCAGCGCCATATGCAGGTGATACTTGCTGAGAGGCCGCGCCTGCGGGATAATAGAAGAAGTGAGCCACCTATAGCCCAGCCACGCCCGCCAGACCCGATAATGCCTACACCAGACCATACGGCCAAACCGCAAGGAGATAAAAATGAGTGATGAGAACAGACCCTCCGGCGATATGAATTATCAGGAGATCAGCAGCAAACTTCCTGAAAATCAGGACGAGCGCGAATACGCCTATGGAGAACCAATGGCAAGCGACGTTACAGCCATTTACGACATTCCTGTACAGGTTTCCGCCGTTCTTGGCCGCGCCAACATGCAAGTCAGCCAATTACTCAAACTAGGGCGCGGTGCCGTTGTTGAACTCGACCGCAAAGTCGGCGAGGCTATTGACATCTACGTCAATAACCGCTTGGTCGCGCGCGGCGAAGTCGTGGTAGTCGAAGATAAACTCGGCGTGACCATGACGGAAATTGTGAAATCGGATCGCGCCTGATCACTGGCCTCTTTCACGCTAGATACAGGACAGGTTAAATGACAACGGACAACGCCCAGTCAGCCGCCAGCGGAAACAATACTGATATCACGGTACGCATCCGCCCCCCTGCGGTAAAGCCTGACCTATTTACTGTTATAGGGCTAGTAAGTGCCATTGGATTGATTGCCGGGGCGATTGCCTACGGCCAAAGCAACGCCAGTTTTCTTGATATCCCCTCTATTATGATTGTCATTCTGGGCACAATTGCAGCCACGTGCATTTCCTATACTGGTGAGGAAATAGGTCATGTCTGGGGCATACTTGGCAGCACCATGATCAGACGTATCCGCAGGCCCTCAACCGTGGCCCGGCAACTCATGGATATTGCGGCCCTCTGCCGCAAAAAAGGTACTCTCATCCTCTCCAGTCTTGATGGAGAGCTACGCCGCGATATGTTGATTCACCGCGCCATGCAACTGGTCGTGGATGGTTATACTGGTGATGATGTCGAACGGGTTCTTGGACAAGAAGTCGACTCGCTGGTGGAACGCCATCGCCGCTCGGCCTCCATCTTGCGCCGCGCTTCGGAAATCGCACCGGCGATGGGCCTGATCGGAACATTGGTTGGCCTTGTGCAGATGCTAGCGGCCCTTGATGACCCGGCCTCAATCGGCCCGGCAATGGCACTCGCACTGCTAACCACGTTCTACGGAGCTATTCTCGGTCTGGTATTGCTGGCACCGCTCGCGGGCAAGCTTGAGCGTAATTCGAATGATGAAGCGATGATCCGCATCATGATCATGAATGCGGCAATCTCGATCGCCCGTCAGGAAAATCCGCGCCGTCTAGAAATGATCCTCAACAGCGACCTGCCCCCTGACGAGCGGATCAAATATTTCGATTGATTATTTCTGAGTCTCGAACCAGATATCACAATTATAATTCCAGCACAGCTCTTCGCCTTTGCTGATATCGCGCAAGGCTGTTACTGACATGATGTAATTCTCAAAATCCTGATCCAGAATGATATTCGGCGATTGGCTATGATTATAAAGCATCACGTAACCAAGCGGCATGCAATATTCTTCATCCTCATAGATACCATCCCATTCCAGCAGATAACCATCCGGGGCCTCCCCATTATCAATAACATTTCGTTTCGATACAGGGATCACAGGCGCGAGTTCTAAGATCTCCCCCTTCTTGAAATCCCGCAGGGCAAACACGCCGCGCCCCTTGTCCGTCCCGGTTTCCTGCCAGGCAATATCAGCTCCCACTACGGTTTCACAGGGTTGCTCGGACGGGACAATCTTCAGGCACACACCGCTATTTTTCATGAATGATTACTCTCTCTTGGGATTAAATTTACAGTTTCTACGCACAGGGACTCTGGCCTCCATCGCGAAGCGCGCAATCTATCAACCAACACCAAAAATCGCAAGAAAATCGATTCCATCGATAACAGCTAATAATCGTATCTGGCCATTAACATCATCCGCAAGCCATCGGCATGCCTTGTGCGCGGTGCCCAGTGCACAAATCCCTCGACATGACTGAGATTGTTTTGCGCTGCCATACGAAAGATATCACCCACTGCAAAGTGATGTTTGCCCGCCCCTGGTTTGACATCAAATAAGGCAACCCCCTCGCGGGTACGACCTGCCGGGACGCAATCTTCATTACACGCCCATTCGGTTGTAGGCTCGGTATAGCCGCAGCTAAAAGTACCTCCCTGATCCTGCGGATCACCCAGATCCATGTGAGGAGCATAAACATCAAATTGATAGTAGTCAGGCCCTGCCAGGCGGAAATCAACCCGCAAGCCCCGTGCCCGTACCATGTCCTGATCGGCCAGTACCTGCCGTGCTGCCTCTCCCACCTTACCCACATGCGTGGCGACCTCTTCCAGACGCTGGCGGATTTTATGGTTGTGTTCAAACATCTGCTCACACCATGACGGAACCAAATAAAGCTGCCGCGCCAACTCAGTATAATCACCGTGAATGGTGCGCGGCATCCACACCGCATTGACAACACCAGAGAACGGTATGGAGAAAAAATCATCAACCGAAGCCGCCTGTTGCAAGCGGGCATAGTGTTCGGGGAGATGGCGAGTCGTGACTATCAATCAAACTACCTGAAATATCAATCAAACTACCTGAAATATCAATCAAACTACCTGAAAATGGAATTGTACTTTACCTTATGCTGCGGTTAATTATTATGTCAATAAAGATATCAGTCAACCCTAATTTCCATTGGATTTCAGGGCTTTTCACCCTATGATTACTGAATCAAAGGGGTTCTTAACGAATGCGTTTAATGATTGTCGGACAACTTGAGGGCTATATCAGTGCCGCAGGAAAAATCGCCCTGCAGCGCGGAGCCAAGGTCATGCACTGTGAGGATATAGAGCAGGCCTTGGGTGCCTTGCGTAACGGCAAGGGCGCTGATGTCGCCATGGTCGATATCAAGCAAAAAATCGGCGTTTTTGTCGACACCCTTAAAGCTGAGCGCATTCATCTGCCGGTGGTGGCCTGCGGGGTCGGTACCGATGCGCGATCTGCCGTGCGCGCTATTCAGGAAGGCGCCAAGGAATATGTGCCGCTGCCCCCCGATGCCGAATTGATTGCCGCCGTTCTTGCCGCTGTGACTCAAGAAGACAACACCATGATCGCCAATGATGCCATCATGCAAAATGTCATCAAGATGGCCGATAAAATCGCTCCCTCCGAAGCCACTGTCTTGATCACAGGAGAATCCGGAACGGGTAAGGAAGTGATGTCACGCTACATTCACAACCATTCCAAGCGCAAGAATGCCAATTTTATTGCACTCAACTGCGCTGCCATTCCTGAAAATCTGCTCGAATCAGAGTTGTTCGGACACGAAAAAGGTTCTTTCACCGGGGCCACCGGACGTCGTCTTGGAAAATTTGAGGAAGCTAGCGGCGGCACCTTGTTGCTTGATGAAGTATCGGAAATGGCTCCGCAACTGCAGGCCAAGCTGTTGCGCGCAATTCAAGAAAGAGAGATTACCCGGATTGGCAGTAACGATGCTGTACGTGTTGATGTCAGAATCATCGCAACCTCCAACCGCAATCTCGAAGAGAGTGTAAAAAAGGGCGAGTTCCGTGAGGACCTGTATTTCCGTCTCAACGTCGTCAATCTCCGCCTGCCCGCGTTGCGTGAGCGCCCGAACGATATCGCGCCACTCGCACAGTTTTTTGCAGACAAATATGCCGAAGCCAACGGTGTAGCCAAGAAAAACCTCTCCGAGGATGCTATTCAGAAACTGAAATCCTACGCTTGGCGTGGCAATATCCGTGAGCTGGAAAACACCTTGCATCGCGCCATCCTGATGTCGGTAGAAGATAGGATCGAGCCAGACGCCATCATCCTGCCCGAGGGTGGAACATGGAGCAACAACATAACACCTGCAGCCCCTGCCCGCACACCGGATCCAGCCGGAGTTTCCAGCGCAGGCACCGCAGCCCTTAAAAACCCAGGGGCGGTTGAAAATATGATCGGACGGACGATTGCCGATGTCGAACGCGATATGATCATCAATACACTTGATCATTGTCTGGGCAACCGCACGCATGCAGCCACTATCCTCGGAATTTCCATACGGACATTGCGCAACAAGCTCAATCAGTACAAGGATGAGGGCGTAAACATTCCGGCAGCAGCCTCCGGTGAATAAATTATGAAAATTTAAACTGCTTTTTTTGCTGTTTGGACGCTTTTGCTGTTGAAATCAGGAGGCAAGCCGTACAATCTTGCCATAATTTCACCACACGCGTGGTAAAAGGTCACAACCATCGCGCACATCGTTATTTATTCAGGAGATCAAAGACATGCGTAAGAATACCCTTCTGCTGGCGGGCGTTGCCATTTTGGCTCTCGGCGCTTGCAAAAAAGAAGCTGCCGCACCAACACAAACGTCAGAAGCTGAAACCCCGGCTGCTACAGCTATGGAAGCTGCCGGCGCTGCCGTTGATAACGCTGCCGTAGCCGTTGATGCTGCCGTCGAAGCCACAGGTGAAGCCGCTATGGATGCTGCTCAAGGTGCTGTGGACGCAGCCAACACAGCGGTTGATGCCGCTGGTGAAGCCGTTAATTCAGCCGTAGATACAGGCAGCAACGCCAATGGTGTAGTCACCATGGAAGCCGCTCCAGCTACCGACACCCCGCCTGTAATCACACCGGCGAACGAGTAATCTTCGTTGCAGGCCCGGCACCGCAACGACAAGGCCTCTCACCACGGCTGCGCCGTTTGCGCAATTTTAATGGTGACCTTGCTGATGCTATCGGGCTGCAAAAAAGAAACAGACCAACATAAAGCCGGGGATAGCACATCCCCGGCTTTATTATCCCCAACCCTCCCATTATCACCCACGCCGACAGAGGTATCAGAAGCTGAAGCCACTGCAACGTTACCCGCAGGTGCTGATTCAACCGCTCTGATGTCTGTGCACACGATTCCTGCCAAACCTCCGCAAGAAGAATTACCGGGGATGGAAACTGTATCGGGCATGAATATGACTGTGCGCATGTCCCCGCGCATGAAGAACAGTACGCAATGGGTCGGGTCTTTTCCGACACTCTTCCAAGCAGCCACTACGTGCATGTCACAACTGGAAGATGGCGCAGCCTACATCGCCGGTATTAACGACCATCAAGCCCCCATCGTTCATGTTATTCTGGTCGGGCATGATGGCTACTGGCACGATTGCCCGGTAGACAAGACCGGACAGATCGCCGGTGATATAAAAGAGATAGAACCCTATGATGAAGTCGGCCCGGCTTTTTTCCCGCGCACGGCTGGACGCCCCCAAACCAATAATCCGCAATGTACCGCGCTGGAACCGGTCGTGACACTGCCCGATGGTCTGATTGGCTGGCTCGGATTTACTATCCCTGACTGCGCCCCCTGACTGCTCAGGGCAGCCTTTAATCAAGTGCTGGGCCCGCCATAACGCATTTCAATATCCACATCCAAAGCGCTGCCCCCTGACTCAAAACGGGTCTCAACCGCATCCGGATCCACCCCGTTTTGATAAAGCGCATTACGCACGGCAATAATCCGGCGCACGGCAGTATTGCTGGTATCTTCGATTGTCACCTTACCTTTGGCGTGGCCGGTCAGCACCACCTGACTGCCTTCGGTAGTGAGGGCTGCTGTCGCTACTTTCTCGATAATATCGTGGGATGGCTGATCCAGCGTAATTGTTTCATCACGGAAACGAATAGTTTGCCTGTTCGATGACCCCCGACTGGCAAGACTGGTCGTACTTTTTTTACTAAAATCGATATTGGCCATCGCCTGACGAAAGGCTTCGCGACAGCCAATATAACCCTGCGCCGATTTCTGGTATGGCTGGAACGCCAGCCAGCAATCGAATTTAACCTGCGCCATCGCCAGCATTCGCGCATTATCCGGCACATTGACAGTATCCAGCGCCGTCACCAAAGATTGACGCGCCTTCATCAGGTCATGAACTGCAAACGCGGGCACCTGATAATCCGTCAAGTCAGCAGGCGCCACTTTTTCACCCTTGGTGGCGCGGCGGGCCTTGTCATAAAAGACAGATGAAGGCAGAGGTGCCGTAGATTGCTCACCAATAAAATCGCCCAGTACCCGATACTCATTAGCAAGATCGGTGAGGAACTGTTCCTGAAGACGCGGCGGGGCCGCCTGACTTTGCTCATACGAATGCGGTTTGCAACCTGTGAGTCCTCCGGTCACGCTAACCAGAGCCATCACCATCAATCCGGCGCGTACATGAGCAGTATCTGCAGAAAACATGGCTGAAATCCTAGAGTAATCCGGCAAAATGGCAAGCCTTCTCACACCCGCCGCTTGGCGCTAGCCTGCCACCTCAATCGTTTGCATGTGGGCTAATAAAACCTTAAAATAAAGCAGCGGGATTCTTTTATCCGGCAAATACATAATCACGCCCCCTTGGCCATCAGTTGACAATCACCATGTCCGATACCCCTGCCCCAAAACTGCCCTCCACCTCTATGGCCACCGCCAGAGGCGTCATGGGCAATGTTTTCCGTGGCGACATCGCTTTTGCCTTCGGCATTATCCTGATTCTGATGTTCATGCTGATCCCGATGCCCACTTGGCTTGTGGATGCGGGACTGTCCATATCGATTACGTTTTCGATCCTGATCCTGATGACAGTGCTGTTTATTAAAACCCCGCTTGAATTCTCGACCTTTCCGACCATCCTGCTGGTATCAACCGCCCTGCGACTGGGTTTGAATATCGCCTCGACACGACTGATCCTTGAAAATGGTCATACCGGAACCGATGCTGCCGGCCACGTCATTGAGGCGTTTGGCAGTTTTATTATCCGTGAGAATTACATTATCGGCGGTATCGTTTTTGCCATTCTGGTGATCGTGAATTTCGTCGTGATTACCAAAGGTTCAGGACGCATCGCCGAAGTTGCCGCCCGTTTCACACTGGACGCCATGCCCGGCAAGCAAATGGCAATTGACGCTGATCTTTCAGCAGGACTAATTGATGAAAATCAGGCTAAAGAGCGCCGTTCCAAACTGGAACAGGAAAGCAGCTTCTTCGGCGCGATGGACGGTGCGGCCAAGTTCGTCCGCGGAGATGCCATTGCCGGATTGCTGATAGTTTTTATCAACGTCGTGGCTGGAATCGTCATCGGGGCCGTCATGCATGACATGTCACTAGCCGAAGCCGCCACCAACTACACAACCCTGACCATCGGTGACGGCCTAGTGACCCAGATCCCGGCCCTGATCATCTCGGTCGGTGCCGGCCTGCTGGTTTCCAAGGCCGGTGTGGATGGCGCGGCTGAAACCGTCGTCTTCCAGCAATTCAGCCGCTATCCGCGGGCGATGATGATGAGTTCTCTAGTCTTGTTTGCCATCGGCTTGTTACCCGCCATTCCAGCCGGGCCGTTTTTCCTGCTGGGTGCCCTGATTGGCGGCGGCTCTTGGGTAATCATGCGCCAGCAAAAACAGGATGAACAAAAGAAAACCGATATTGTAACCAAGCAAACCAAGGCCGCTGCCGTGGCGGAAGAACCTATCTCCAAGGCCCTGGCGATGGACACGATCCGTCTCGAGCTGGGTTACGGCTTGTTACCGCTGGTGCAAGGAGAGGGCGGCAACAAACTGACTGACCAGATCAAAGGCCTGCGCCGTCAATTGGCCGAAGATATGGGCTACATCCTGCCAGCAGTGCGGATTCAGGATAACCTGCAACTCCCCGCCAACAGCTATGTCGTGCGCATCAAGGAGATTGAGGCCGGTCGCGGCGACGTACGCCCCGGCATGATGATGTGCATGGACCCGAACGGGGATGCAATCAGCCTGCCCGGTGAAAATACCGTCGAGCCCACCTTTGGTCTGCCTGCCATGTGGATTGATGAACCCTACCGTGAAGAAGCCCATTTCCGCGGCTATACCGTGGTTGATGCCCCAACGGTCATAACCACCCACATCACCGAAATTATTAAAGACAATA
>JAMPXY010000047.1 GCA_023700945.1 Alphaproteobacteria bacterium
GAGTGGAACTTTTAGAGAACGATATATGTTAAAAAATATCTCCATCCGTGGTGCCCGTGAACATAATCTGAAGAATATCAATATCGATATGCCGCGCGATCAACTGATTGTGCTGACAGGGTTGTCGGGTTCAGGCAAGTCGTCCCTCGCTTTTGACACGATTTATGCCGAAGGGCAGCGCCGCTATGTCGAAAGCCTTTCGGCCTATGCGCGCCAGTTCCTGCAGTTAATGCAAAAGCCTGATGTCGATTCAATCGAGGGCCTGTCGCCCGCCATTTCGATCGAGCAGAAAACCACCAGCCGCAACCCGCGCTCAACTGTGGGCACCGTCACCGAAATTCACGATTATATGCGCCTGCTATGGGCGCGGGTGGGGGTGCCCTATTCCCCGGCCACGGGCCTGCCGATTGAAAGCCAGACCGTCACACAGATGGTCGACCGCATTAGCGCGATGGGCAAAGATACACGGCTGTATATTCTGGCCCCGATCGTGCGGGGACGTAAAGGTGAGTACCGCAGGGAATTTGCCGAGTTGCGTGCCAAAGGCTTCCAACGCGCCAAGGTCGATGGCCAGTTTTACGAGATTGATGATATCCCGACCCTCGATAAAAAAATCAAACATGATATTTCCGTGGTGGTGGATCGTCTTGTCCTGCGGGAAGATCTGGGAAACCGTCTGGCTGACTCGGTTGAGACCGCTCTGCGGCTGGCCGATGGTCTGGTGATCGCTGAAAACGCCGATAGCGGCGAACAGACACTATTCTCGGAGAAATTCGCCTGCCCGGTGTCAGGCTTTACCATTCCTGAAATTGAACCGCGCCTGTTCTCCTTCAACAACCCGCATGGGGCCTGCCCGCATTGTGACGGCCTCGGCGTAAAAATGTATATTGATGAAGGATTGGTTATCCCTGATCCGGCCTTGAGCGTCGAAGATGGCGCCATTGCGCCGTGGAACGGCCCCTTCTTCGGGTTCTATCTGCAGGCGATGGAGGCTGTGGCCAGACATTATAAATTCCGTCTCGATGTGCCGTGGCACAAAATGAAAAAAGAGCATCAGGATATTCTGCTCCACGGCTCTGACGAGGCCATCAAGACCACCTATCAAAGCAAAAGCGAAAGCACCTGGAAAAGCAACAAGCCGTTCGAGGGCGTTATCCCGAATATGGAACGACGCCTGCTCGAAACCGACAGCGAAAGCCAGCGTGAGCATCTCTCCCAATATCAAAATTCTGCCCATTGCGAGGATTGTCAAGGCAAACGCCTCAAGCCTGAAGCTCTGGCGGTCAAGATCGACAAGAAAGATATCAGCGATATCTCCGATCTCAGCATTATGGAGGCACAGGCCTGGTTTGCAGGTCTGAACAAGAAACTAAAAAAGCAGCAACTGCAAATCGCCGAACGTATCCTCAAAGAAATCAATGAGCGCCTGACGTTCTTGATGAATGTCGGCCTTGAATATCTTAATCTCTCGCGCACCTCAGGCACGCTCTCGGGTGGCGAAAGCCAACGTATTCGTCTGGCAAGCCAGATCGGCTCCGGCCTCACCGGGGTTCTTTATGTTCTGGATGAACCCTCGATCGGGCTGCACCAGCGCGATAATAACCGCCTGCTCGAAACCCTGAAACGTCTGCGCGATCTCGGCAATACCGTATTGGTGGTTGAACATGATGAAGACGCCATTCGCGCGGCTGATTTCCTGATTGATATGGGCCCCGGTGCGGGCACCCACGGCGGACATATCGTGGCCTCGGGCACGCCGACGCAGGTGATGAAATCAAAGGACAGCCTGACCGCGCAATATCTCAACGGCACCCGCACCATTGACGTGCCTGACGAACGCCGCCCGGGCAAGCCCAAGCAGTTCCTTGAGATCAAAGGGGCTACGGGTAACAATCTTAAAAACGTTAATCTGAAAGTCCCACTCGGCACGCTTACCTGCGTCACGGGGGTTTCCGGCAGTGGCAAATCATCGCTGACCATTGATACGTTTTATCAGGCGATCAACAAACGCCTTAACAACACCCGCGACCAGCCCTTGCCGCATAAGGAACTCAAAGGAATCGAGTTCATCGACAAGGTCATCGATATCGACCAGTCACCGATTGGCCGCACCCCGCGCTCCAACCCGGCCACCTACACAGGGGCCTTCACACCGATCCGCGAATGGTTTGCCGGCCTGCCCGAAGCCAAAGCACGCGGTTACGGCCCCGGGAGGTTTTCTTTCAACGTCAAGGGTGGGCGTTGCGAAACCTGTCAGGGTGACGGTGTCATCAAGATCGAGATGCACTTCCTTCCTGATGTCTATGTGACCTGCGATGCCTGCAACGGCGCGCGTTATAACCGTGAAACGCTTGAGGTCAAATTCAAGGACAAGTCGATTGCCGATGTCCTGAACATGACCATTGAAGAGGCGGCCGGCTTCTTCAAGGCGGTGCCGTCTATCCGCGACAAGATGGAAACACTCAAGGAAGTCGGTCTGGGTTATATCCATGTCGGACAACAGGCCACCACGTTGTCAGGGGGCGAAGCCCAGCGCGTCAAACTCTCCAAGGAGCTTTCGCGCCGTTCGACCGGCAAGACATTGTATATTCTGGATGAACCCACCACCGGCCTCCATTTTGAAGATGTGCGCAATCTGCTGGTCGTCCTGCATCGTCTGGTCGATCAGGGCAACACCGTCGTGGTGATCGAACATAATCTTGAGGTGATCAAAACCGCCGACTGGATTATTGACATCGGGCCCGAGGGTGGGGATAAAGGAGGGCAAATTGTCGCCACCGGGACCCCGGAAGAGGTCAGCAAGGTCAAGGGCAGCTATACCGCCCAGTATCTGGCCCCGTTGCTAAAACCCGGCGCCAACAGCAAAGCCGCCGTTAAAAAAAGGGCATAAGACAATAAAATCAACGGCTTGCTAAGTTGCAATTGCGTAAGTATTATGTTAATATATGACAGTTTTAATTGCCAGACTCAGGGTGTGTGCTATGGCAGGAACAGGTTACAAAAACGGCGCGGGTCAGACGTCTTCGCGTGATCAGGAAATCAAGGTCAAGCCGGCCGTGCGGGAAACACCCGCGCCGGAGGAAAAGAAATCAAAATGGCATCTGCCTTTTGGCTTTCTGTCCACACTGTGGGCGCATCGTGGCAAAGCCGTAACAGCCATGCTGGTGTCTCCTGCGCTCTTGGGAATCTTGCAAACGGAAATGGAGCGCCCTGAACAAAATCCCGCGAGCTTCAGTTGGGCCGCCAAAGCCGCCGGGCGCGCACTGCACAATTATCAGGCCAGCCTTGGGGCCATCTGGTCAACCGCGACTTACATCCCCAAGCAAGCCTTAAGCGATACCGATCTGGTTGCCAAAACCAGCCAGCCCTTGCCCTATGTCGTGGTTTGTATCGACAAAAACCTTGATGACAAGGTCAGAGCCAAAGATCCCGTGGCCCTCGCCTATAAATCGACGATCACACAGCAATTTGATAGAGCCATCCATCAACTCGGTCATCGCGGAGCCCTGTTCTATCAAAAGCATGCCCGTAACTTCCCGGAACAGGCGCCCGCCGCTGTCTTTCATATCGAAGATGTACCGGAAAATTGGAGCCCGTCACAACCCTATGCTTTGCCACAGCCATGGGCAGTCAGCCAGCAAAATGCCAATCCGGGAACCTGCGGCAGCAACGAGGTTTTCAAGCAGGTGCCGATCCCGACCATGAAGGTCAATTAATACGGCTACGGGGCCGTATTATCCCGCGCGCCCCATCACGGCATCAGGACGTGATTTAATACTCAAGGCCCGCGGCTCATCACCATGCTTGCGCACCAATTCAATCAGATCCTGCGTCGCGCTATCAAGGCTTTCAGGATTCATCCCGCGCAAAACCAGACTAAGGCCCAGCACGCCGCCCCGGTAATGCGGGTAACTGCCAATCTGAATATCTGTATAGCGGGCGGCCAGAGCGCTTAAGTCCTCGGCAATCACACTTTCAAGCAAAGCGCAGGCCACCGTATTGGACAAGATCGGCTTGCCTGCCTCGATTGTGCCCATGACATGATCAAGCATCGCCTGCATAATCCGTGGCACACCCGCCATGACATAAACATTCTTGATGTTAAACCCCGGGGCCGCCGAAACCGGATTAGGGATAAGCTTGGCACCCTGTGGCACCAGACTCATTTTGGCCCGCGGCGGGGTCAGTTCTTCCAGCCCGTAATGTTCTTCAAGCATGCGGAAAGCATCATCATCGCGCACCAACTCCACCCCAAAGGCCTTAGCCACGCATTCAGCTGTAATGTCATCATGGGTAGGGCCGATACCGCCTGTGGTAAACACATAATCATAAAGCCCACTCAACTGGGTGACGGTGCGGATAATCACTTCTTCGACATCGGGGATCACCCTGACTTCGGAAAGCACAATTCCGCGTTCCGTCAATCGTTCGGCAATCCACGGGGTATTGGTATCCTGTGTCCGTCCGGACAGGATCTCGTTACCAATAATCGCAAGTGCTGCGGAGAACGTATCAAAACTGCCGCTTTTCGACATAATGCCTGTACTGCCTAGTCCAAAAAGGTTGCCAAACGACTCTGTGCCCGCTATGTCATTGTAACTTGTAAAAAAACAAGACATAGTTAACAGTAAACTAGTGCAGAACACCATGCCTGACAATACCGCCAAAAGCACAGAACGGCATTATAACCGGGACGGAATCGAAATTCACCCGGCCTCGAGTTTTGTAGGCATGAGAAACGCCGGAAAACTGGCGGCAGAAGTACTGGATTACATCACCCCCTTCTGCGTGCCCGGCGTCAGCACCGAAGACCTCGACCAGTTGATCCATAATTACATTATCGAACATAAGGCCATTCCCGCCACACTCGGGTACAAGGGTTATACAAAATCCTGCTGTATCTCGATCAATCATGTGGTCTGTCACGGCATCCCCGGCCCCAAAAAAGTGCTGGATGGCGATATCGCCAACATTGATGTAACCGTCATTCTCGATGGCTGGTATGGCGACACCAGTCGTATGTATGTTTTTGGTAACCGTGCGCCCATCAAGGCTCGCAACCTAATTGATGTTACCTATGACAGCATGATGGCCGGTATCGAAGCCGTAAAGCCCGGTGCCACACTGGGCGACATTGGTTACGCCATTCAAACCGTGGCCGAACGTCATCGTTTTTCAGTGGTGCGCGACTTCTGCGGTCACGGTATCGGTCAGGTTTTTCACAGCGCCCCCAGTGTAGTCCATTACGGCGACCCGCATACTGGCCCAATTTTGGAACCCGGCATGTTCTTTACTATCGAGCCCATGATCAATGCTGGAGGCTGGCAAACCAAGGTATTGAATGACGGATGGACGGCGGTGACCCGTGACCGTTCGCTCTCGGCCCAGTTCGAACATACCATCGGTGTAACCGAAACAGGGTTCGAAATTTTCACCCTCTCGCCTCAGGGCTACACAAGACCGCCTTATGTCTGAACCGGCCAAAAAAGAAGAACCTCATTATCATGGCCACCGCGACCGCCTGCGTGAACGGTTTTTGCAAGGAGGAGCCGATGCCCTCCCCGATTACGAACTGCTCGAACTGATTTTGTTTATGGCCATCCCGCGCCGTGATGTCAAACCGCTAGCGAAGGAACTGATCACAAAATTTGGCAATCTCGCCGGCGTCTTGAATGCCCCACTGGCTGAGCTGGAAAAATTTGAAGGCCTCTCCGAGAATAGTGTGACCGCCCTCAAAGCCATTCAGGCAGCGGCCTTTCGCATGCTCAAGCAAGATGTGATGAAAAAACCTATACTCAATTCATGGGCACGGCTGATGGATTATTGCGCGGCGACCATGGCGCATGAGACCAAAGAGCATTTTCGCATTCTGTTTCTGAATAAAAAAAACGAACTGATAGCCGATGAAATCCAGCAAAGCGGCACGGTCGACCATACCCCGGTTTACCCGCGTGAAATCATGAAGCGTGCACTGGAATTGGGAGCTACGGCCTTAATCTTATGCCATAACCACCCCAGCGGCGACCCCACCCCCAGCCGCACCGACATCGACATGACCCAGACCATCAAGGCCGCGGGTGAACCCTTTCATATTATCATCCACGACCATATAATCGTTTCCAAACATGGCACCGCCAGCTTCCGCAACCTAGGACTGATGTAAATGATACCGCGTTATACCCGCCCCGAAATGGCCAGCATCTGGGATACCGACAACCGTTTCCGCATCATGCTGGAAATCGAAATTCTGGCGGCGGAGCGCATGGCAGCGATGGGCACCATTCCGCAAAGGGTACCGCTAACTTTGCGTAAAAAAGCAAAGTTTGATGCGGGACGCATCGCCGAAATTGAACGTGAAGTTAAACATGACGTTATTGCCTTCCTCACCAACGTCACCGAACATGCCGGACCTGATGCCCGCTTCATGCATCAGGGCATGACATCCTCCGATGTGCTGGATACCGCCTTTGCCGTCCAGTTGCAGCAATCGGCTGACCTGCTACTCAGGGATATTGATGCCGTTCTTAAGGCCTTAAAGAAACAGGCCCGCAAGCACAAAAAGACCCTGTGTATTGGCCGCAGCCACGGTATTCATGCTGAGCCCACCACCTTTGGCATTAAAATGGCCGGACACTATGCCGCCTTTGCCCGTGCCAAGGAACGTCTCAAATTCGCCCGTAGCGAAATTTCAACTTGCACCATCTCCGGAGCAGTCGGCACCTATGCCACGGTTGATCCTTCGGTTGAAACCTATGTAGCACGCAAGCTCGGTCTCAAGCCCGAAACTGTTGCCACACAAGTCATTCCGCGTGACCGCCATGCCATGTTCTTTGCCACGCTCGGCGTGATCGCCTCCTCAATCGAAAATCTTGCTACCGAGATCCGTCATCTCCAGCGCAGCGAAGTGCGCGAAGCCGAAGAGTTTTTCAGTAAGGGCCAAAAAGGTTCCTCGGCGATGCCTCATAAACGTAATCCAGTGCTCTCCGAAAATCTGACCGGTCTGGCCCGGGTGGTGCGTGCTGCGGTGATCCCGGCACTCGAAAATGTAACGCTCTGGCATGAGCGGGACATATCGCATTCCTCAGTTGAACGGATCATGGCACCCGATGCCTGCATCGCGCTTGATTTTGCCCTGGTGCGTCTGTCGGGCCTGATTGAAAATCTGCTGGTCTACCCCGACACCATGATGGCCAATCTTGAAAAGCTCGGAGGGCTGGTCTTCTCCCAGCGCACCATGCTGGCCCTGACACAAAAAGGTGTCAGCCGCGAAGAGGCCTACAGCATCGTGCAGCGGAATGCGATGAAGGTCTGGGACAGTCAGGGACGCACATCTTTCCTTGAACTCCTCTCCCAGGATGAAGCTGTGACCAAGGCCTTGAACGACAACGAATTGAAAGCGATTTTCAACTACAAGGACTACATTCGCGCCTGCGACGTTATTTTCCAGCGGGCCCTTGGCAGTAAATAACAATCATTCTCACTAAGAGCTTAAGATAACAGGTTTTTTCTCTGTTCTTACCTGTGTGCCCTCTTGCATTTCATCGCTGCCGCACTATCCTGATTGGCAGTTTCTCCAGACCCGATATGAGGTGCCCCATGAAAGGCGACAAGAAAGTTATCCAGACGCTCAATCTCTCGCTGAAGGGCGAATTGACCGCGATCAATCAGTATTTCCTGCACGCCCGCATCTTTGAAAGCTGGGGTGTCACCAAACTTGCCAAGCACGAAAAAGCAGAATCGATTGAGGAAATGGGCCATGCCGATCAGCTAATCCAGCGTATTTTGCTGCTGGAAGGCCTGCCCAATCTGCAGGACCTCGATAAATTGATGATCGGGGAAACCGTTAAGGAAGCGCTCGAAGCGGATATGAAGCTCGAGAAAACCGGGATTGCTAATTACCGCAAGGGCATTGTTGTATGCGAGGAAGCACAAGACTATGTCACCCGTGACCTGCTGATCAAAATTCTGGCAGACGAAGAAGGCCATCTCGACCACGTTGAAACCCAACTGAAGATGATTGAGGATATGGGCCTGGAAAATTATTTGCTGCTCCAGTCCGACTCGATCGACCAGCAAGGATAATTTTATATTGAAATCAATAAATTAGCCCCTGAAAAGGGGCTTTTTTATGAGTCCCGCTTATCTCTGGGGATACTATACTGAATTTCAGTTGCGAATGATTATCAAGTGCAGTACTCTCAGGGGGTAGGTTCACAATCAATACAACAGCACGATCCAATGATTATTTGCTCCTGCAATTCCGAAGACGAACACGGCAACCGCTTCAACGAAAAGGCGGTGGCGCGCTTCCTCGAAAAACACGGTGACAAGACCGTCAAGGTCAAGGAAATCTATGCTGGCTGCACCGGGGGCAAACAACCGCAATGCGGTTCGTGCATATGCACCCTCAAAGACGAAGCGCAAGCCCACAATAACCGGGTCACCATTCAGCAGCTGAAAAGCACCTTGCCAGAATCAGTCCCCGCAGCGGCGCCAACTAAACGTGTGCCACACCCTGCTGGTTCTCCTTAAGCCACAGGCCCTGCAAACTGGCGGTGCGTAACCCCTCTTTATACCCAAGGGATGCCTTGAATTGGCCATACTGGTATGGCACTTCTTGTAAGAATCGACACCCTGACCCTTTCAAGGAACCGAAAACACTATGTCAAAAAAACTCTCACACCTGATCTGGAGTATCGCCATCATGACGATTGCCCCCATGGCTCATGCCGAAACAGCGGCCGATAACACCTTGCACCTCGACCTCAAAGGCGGACGCGTCACCATCGAAATGATGCCAACTGTGGCCCCTGGTCATGTCGAGCGCATTAAGACACTGGTCAAGGAAGGCTTCTATGATGGTATCGTCTTCCACCGCGTGATCGATGGCTTCATGGCACAAACCGGCGACCCGACCGGTACAGGCCGTGGTGGCTCCAGCTACCCCGATCTGAAAGCTGAATTCAGCAACACTCCTTACAAACGCGGCACCATCGGCATGGCCCGCACCATGAATCCTGATTCCGCCAACAGCCAATTTTTCATCTGCTTCAGCGATGATGGCTGCAGCTTCCTGACCGGGCAATACACCGTCTGGGGCCAAGTCACCAGCGGCATGGAACATGTTGACGCCATCGCCAAAGGCGAACCGCCGGCCAACCCGGATAAGATTATCAAGGCCTCTTTAGGTGGGGAAAGTGCAGCCGCGCCGGTTTCCGCTGATGCCACTGCTACGGATGCTGCTACGGATGCTGCCACAGCCCCGGCTGAAGCTGAGGCCGAGGCCGATGCCAAAGGCGTTTCCGATAGCGACAAAACACCTGAGTAAGATCAGACGTTTTTTAGAAAAAGCCGCCCGCACCGGGCGGCTTTTTTGCTAGCATATAAAGACAACTCATAAGGGGTCATTCCATGTCAGACAAAAATTGGTGGCGCGGCGCTGTCATGTATCAAATTTACCCCCGCAGTTTCATGGATAGTAACGGCGACGGAATTGGCGACCTGAAAGGTATTACAACTCGACTACCCTATGTAGCCAACCTTGGCGTTGATGGCATTTGGCTATCACCCTTTTTTAAATCACCGATGAAAGATTTCGGCTACGATGTGTCTGATTACCGTGACGTCGATCCTCTCTTTGGCACACTAGCCGACTTCGATGACTTACTCGCCACCGCCCACCGACTAGGCTTGAAAGTGATTATCGATCAGGTGATGAATCATACCTCCGATCAACATGCGTGGTTCAAGGAAAGCCTGCAAAGCCGGGCCAATCCCAAAGCTGACTGGTACATCTGGGCCGATCCCAAACCCGATGGGACTCCACCCAATAACTGGCACAGTATGTTTGGCGGTCCGGCCTGGAGCTTCAGCCCAAAACGTGGCCAGTATTACATGCATAACTTTTTAACTTCGCAGCCCGACCTCAACTTCCACAATCCCGCCGTTCAAGATGCCGTGCTCGATGAATGTCGTTTCTGGCTGGAACGAGGCGTTGATGGCTTCCGGCTAGATGTCACCAACTATTTCTTTTGTGATCCACAGCTACGAGATAACCCTCCCCGGGTGCAGGATATGTCCACCAGCGCCAATCAAGCTGACTTCCCCTACCCTTACAATATGCAATACCATCAGTTCGACAAATCGCAGCCTGAGAATATGGCCTTTCTCGAAAGATTGCGGAGCTTACTGGATGAGTTTGGTTCAACGATGAGCGTTGGCGAAATCGGTGACGACAATCCAGTACAACTGGCTGCCGCCTATACCGCAGGCACTCATCGTCTTCATACCTGCTACCAATTCAGTTATATGAATGGCCGCAAAAACAAACTGGGAGCCAGTTTAATCCGCAAACCTCTTGAGGATTTTTTTGCCCAAGGCCCCGATAGCTGGCCCTCATGGGCCTTCTCCAATCATGATGTCGTCCGGGCGGTAACCCGTTTTGGCAACGATGCCCGAGATCCCCGACTGGCGAAATTGCTGATTGCCCTGCTCTGCAGCCTGCGCGGCACCCCGTTCCTTTATCAGGGGGAAGAGTTAGGATTGCCCGAAGCACAACTGGCTTATGAAGACTTGCAAGACCCATGGGGCATCGCCCTATGGCCAGAATGGCAAGGACGTGATGGTTGCCGCACCCCTATGCCATGGGACAATACACCTACAAAAGCCGGATTTACCACTGCCTCCCAAACATGGTTACCCCTGCCTGACGCCCATATCCCCTTATGTGTTGCGGCACAAGAAACCGATAGCCACTCTGTCCTCTCATTCACCCGTCAGTTTTTAAAACAAAGAAAAACAATGCCCGCCTTGATCAGTGGTGATATCCGTTTTGTTGACACTGCAAACGAAAGTATTCTGGTCTTCACCCGCACCGCCGACCACCAGACTGTCACTTGCATCTTCAATCTCAGCGATCAAGCACAAACCTGGCAACAGGAAAGCCTGCCGCCCTATGGATTTCTATTGCAAGATTGTCATAGCTGATAGTTAAGGCTTATTGAATTTGGCCACTTCATCTGTCGTCAACTTCAACTTTGACAAAGAAGATGTCATTTTCTGCACCATTTTTTCCATGCGCGCTTCATCACGAATCGGATCACTGGTTTCAATGTGGACAATCGCATTCTCTTCATCAAAGAAATAGAGAGCCGTAGCGTTTTTCATCGACATGATATTGTGCAAAAACTCAAGGCGATCCTGGGTCAGGTATTCCTTGAGTACCGCTGCGTCACGGGTACGGATAATACGGGTTTTATCCCAGCCGGGAAAATCAATCTCCAAAGTCTGCGTAAAATTCAAATTAGCTGCAAAAGCTGCAAAATTCGAGGTGGAGATCATGGCACCGGTGGGCATGCCCTGCCCGACATCAAACTCCAGCACTGTAACAAAACGCTGACCCCGTTGATCCTGTGTGGCTTGCACATCCGGAAAAAACGCGACCTGATGGCCATAGACCATCCCCTTCATCGCGGGAGCCTGTATCATCTTACCCGGGAAATAAGACAGGTTATGTTTGCGGGAAAAGGCTGACCACGCCCGCTTCTGCTGCAGCAATATGAACAAAGACCAACCAAAAACACCCAAAATAAAGGTGGAGGCTGCTATCCAAAGAAAAATCCACACGCACGTAACCCCTTCACGCTATGATCCGAGTATTGTAACCGCCTGAAACGCCTCTGACTATAGGCAGTTCACGCAACATTACTGACATAATTTTTCAGGACAGGCGCTTGAGATTATGAGATAGCTCCAGATCCAGCAGGACGATGACCTGCTGCAGGGCCTCAGTCAATTCTTCCCCGGCCCCTTCACAGACATAAAGCAGGGCCTGCATGTGGCTGATATAGCCCTGACAACGCTCGATAGATAATTGCTGGGCAAATTGCACATTATTATGCCGGGCCAGACGAGCCCGTTTGGTATTACTCATGATGTACCCCCACGTACGCTTGAGTTATGGATCAAGTAGATGCACCATAATATGGAATATTTTTATTATGCAAATAAAATCGCAATCACTGGATCATAAAAGAAGAAAAGGCTTGCCCCAACAGGCAAGCCTTTTTCTAAAGGGGTAACTTGATACCTGTTAGGCCGCTTTGGCCAGACGCTGCACAAAACCTTCACGGCCCTGCTGATCTGCCACCACCGCCGTATTGAGTCCGGCGGCCTCGGCGCGGACAAAAATCTGCTCCAGCGTCAGACCAATTTTTGCCACACGATCCATAATGATCTGATGGGTAGGAAACTCGGTCATCTGCGGCTTAACCATCCATAAATATTGCAAGCCGGCGGCAATAACACCTCCGGCATTGGCTACATAATCAGGCGCATAAAGAATGTTGGAACGCCGGAGTTCATCAGCATGTTGCGGGGCCTTCAACTGATTATTGGCACAGCCGGCCACAACCTTGACCCCAGCCAGCACCAGATGGGGGATGGTACCATCATTGATATCGCCCCCCAGCGCACAAGGAACATAGATATCAGATTTTACCGACATGATTTCACGCCCTTCGGCCAACAAGGTCTCCGGTCCGAAATCAGCAACAATCTGGCGGCAAGCTTGCGGGGTAATATCACTGATCAGTAATTTGGCCCCTTCATCGGCCAGATAACGGCAAAGCACCTGCGCCACATGGCCATAACCTTTGACTGTGACTGTGAGGCCTGCGAGGTTTTCTACCCCTAAGCGATGCCGGGCAGCTGCCTTGATTGCCCTATAGGTGCCATAAGCGGTATAGGGTGAAGGGTCAGGGTTAGGAACCGCCTGTGATTCAATCCCCTGCGGCATGATCTCTTCACACAGCGCTGTCAACGGTACCCCCGCCACATAGGGCGTACGTCCGCGCGCGATCAGAATATGTTGCACGCTGGTACCAACATCTTCAGCGCTAACATACAAGCCGCCCAGCGAGTTTACGGCCATACCCAAGGCCTGCATAACCTCGGCAGAGGGTTGACGGGTACCGGGCTTACCGATGATCACGGACTTGCCGCCACCGAGCGCCAGACCGGCCACAGAATTTTTGTAGGTCATGCCGCGCGAAAGACGCAACACATCCGAAATCGCCTCCTCATCACTGCCGTAACGCGACCAGTATCGGCATCCCCCCAGTGCTGGTCCACGCGCGGTGTTGTGTACGGCTATGAACGCCCGAAAGCCGATATCCTTATCCTCGGCATAAATCACTTTCTCATGATCGTCATAATCAACATGCGCGCGAAAACGCAAATCTGAACGACGGTTGGCGAGGCTATCGGTAATATCTTCAATTTCGAGTGTCATAGGCAGAATCTCCTTGCTGGTGATCTCTGTCCTGAGTCGTAGCACTGTGTGCGGTGCATGAGGAAGATAGATCAAGGGATAGCGCGCAAAATCGCAGGGTCTTGCTCGTTTGACAGCACATTACCGGAAAATTATTACGAAATGCAGCGCAGCAATATTAATAAAATTTCACATCTTAAGATTTTGTGCGGTTGCAATATCCTGCGATAAACAGCGGCACCACGGCATCTATGATCTGGATGCGCTCCTCGGCTGAGACTGTCTGGCGCACCCCGAGCAGGCACTGCATATGATAATCACCCTTGAGCATGCTCAGAAACAAACGTGCTGCCATCTCCGGGTCATGAATCGACAAGGTGCCTCTTTCATGTTGTTGCGCAAAAAACGAGGACAGCAGGCATAAAATTTTTGTTGGTCCCTCACTATACAAAGTCTGCCCCAATGTCGGGAATTGCTTCAACTCAGAGATGATGATGCGATAGAGGCTGATGGCTTCCGTAGCATAGATCAGATCCAAAAAGCTCGCGGCAATCGCACGCAAGGCAATGTCAATATCTTCGTCGGCAGAGGTGTGTTCATAAAGGGACTGCATCAATGAGCAGCAGCGCCCACTCACAACCGCCCCAAACAGGTCACCCTTATCCTTAAAATGGCAATACAACGTGGGTTTGGATACTGGCGCCGCCTCGGCGATTGCATCCATGCTGGTGGCTGTGAACCCGTGCTCCAGAAACAACCGGGTAGCGGCATCAAGAATGGCACGACGTTTCGGGCTATCCTGATATTCTGCACAAGGCATCGATACAGCCGTGCAATCGGGTTTGGTGTCAGTCATATCTTCATCTACCCTGTACGCATCTTTATGAGCTTAATATGGCTATTTTACCGGGCATAACCCTCATATAGAGATAAATATAAGCCACTCTATAGCGAGTGACCAGCTCTACCAGCCGAGGCTATAGACTAAAGATTGGGCAAAACCAATAAATTCTTTGATTACCGGGCTTGGTTTCAGCGCCCATCTTGTCTAAAATACGCCTTATGCACATACTATTTTCTTTTCTCAAAGCACCAGCCATTGTCGCCCTTATCTTGTCAGGGCTAATTCTGGGCACCGTCCCCAGTCACGCAGGCAGCAGCACCGGTAAAGCCGTTAAAAAGGCCGATAGTGTCTTAAGCTGCGATCAAATTGCCCACGAGGTCGTGGAGCTGGATCAAATTATCCGTGAGGCCCGGGACTCGCGCCAGAACAGTGATAACGCCGGTACCGGCATCAGCGTGGCCCGTACTGTGGGGTCCTTGCTGGTAGGCTCACTCGGGGGCGTTGTGGGGATCGTGGCCGTGGGGGCGCTTGCCGGCGAAGTCGCCGACGATGCGGGCGAAGATGCCGCCGCCATTGAAGAAAATGCTGCAGAGCGCCAAAGTCGGCTTGCCGGTGTTTATGAAGGTAAAGGCTGTGAGGGCGAACTGGCCCTCACGCAGGACAATCACGATAACCACAATCAAGATGATGTAGCCACACTAGAACCCGCCGCCGGTCAAGACGTGGGACAAAACAGGAGACCGCCGCGTTACAACGATTAACCTGTTCAGGCACCTACCATTCCTTGAAGATAAAAAAAGCAGCGGCGACAATCAGGCCAAAGCCAACCAGGTGGTTCCATTTGACCGGCTCGTGCAGGTACAACACTGAAAACACCACAAATACAATCAGCGTAATAATTTCCTGAATTGTTTTTAGCTGTGCCGCACTAAATACACCATGCCCCATGCGATTGGCAGGCACCTGCAGGCAATACTCAAAAAAAGCAATACCCCAGCTGATGAAAATTACAATCAGGATGGGGGCAGCCTTGAATTTCAGATGGCCATACCAGGCAAACGTCATGAAAATATTCGAAGCCAATAACAGGCCCACCGTCATAAACGGGATTAAATGCGGGGAAATAACCATACCATGCTCCTGAGTTTTAACCGGATCATGATACACGATTCATCTCATGACAACAGGGCCCCACCACCCATGGGGGCCCTGTCATCCGCACCAGATATGATGGCTTACATCAGTGTAATCTGGCGCTTGTCATCCTTACCGAGATCACCCCACTGCGAAGCATAATGAGCAATGGTTGTCGGCAAGGCTTCATTTTTGACGTCAATCGTCATAGGTTGGCTTTCCTCTTTCGCCGGACCTTCAGCATCAGCCTTCATCCCGCGAGCAACATGAGTCAACTCGGTCAAAAGGTTTTCAGCATGACGCACCAGCGATTCAGCTTTGTCAGTATTCATGCCGCCGCTGGCGATTTTGACTTCCTGCTCATCCACACGCTTTTCAAGCGTAAAGATAGCATCACTAAAATAGCCCGTTTGTTTGCGGACCACTTCAAATCCGGCACGCAGCCGCTCAAACCCGATGCCTAGCACCAGACTCGAGCCAATAGCCGTCACAGCTGAAAAAACCGCGAAAGCCAGTGCCACCACCAGATACGTTTCTACAGATACATCCATGATTTCATTCCCACCCTTTCAAAGCAGTACACAAGATGTTTTAGGTTAATATTGTCAGTCAGGGTCGCAGCGCTCAGTCTCCTGGTTTGGTTGAGAGCATAATCCCGGAAAAGGAGCGAACAACGCGATGGTGACAATTACCATAATACATAATACGTAGTTAAAATGTTGTTATTTTTCAAAAGGATACCCATCAAACACTTATAAAAATCATATAAAATTTAAAGCGAATTTCTGATCGCTTTGTCGTATAAGAAATCATGCCGACTGACCTTCTCTTACCTTTCATCCTGGCTACAATTATCCTTGGGTTGATTCCCGGACCCAATGTGGCTCTGACGGTTGCCAACACGCTGGCCCACGGCACCCGCTATGGCTTGCTCACAGTAGCAGGCACCAGCAGCGCCATGGTGCCCCAACTGCTCATCACTATTCTGGGTTTAAGTACCTTGGCCGCCCTGCTCTCGCAGTGGTTTGAAGTTTTGC
>JAMPXY010000048.1 GCA_023700945.1 Alphaproteobacteria bacterium
AAGTTCAGCCCGGCACCGCCACCGTCCCCTTTGCCCAAACCAAGGCTGCCCAAGCTACCGCCAAAGATCACCCGGCTGAACCTGCGACTACCAACACCACAGAATCTGCGGCGAGCCAAAAGCCGTCTGACCTCAAGGCCGCCAAGCCTGCCACCACCCCCACTACCAAACCAGCCCCGGCGCAAACAAAAACCGGCGGGATCGTAGTAGAGGATCTCAATCCCAAGGACAAGCAAGTCGAAGCCACTCCTCAAGGTACCGAAGCCTCTGACAAGCCACGCCAGCCCCTGAAGCCGCGCGGTCTCAATCAATAATTCTCGAGTGCTGCGTCAATCAGCTGCCGCTGGCTTAACCGCCTGTGGCGGCGGTTGCCTTGATGATGGTGGGAACCAGAATAATCACAAACAGCACCGGCAAGAAAAAGGCGATCATCGGCACGGTCAGTTTGGGCGGGAGTGAAGCGGCCTTTTGCTCGGCTTTAGCCATTCTCTCCTCACGCAGATCCATCGAGATCACCCGCATCGCCTGCGATACCGAGGTCCCGTATTGTTCAGCCTGAATAAGGGCGGTGGCAAAGTTACGCGCCGCGCCACTGCCAACCCGGCGGGCAAAATCCTGCAAGGCCGCCCGGCGATCATTCAACATCGCCATTTCCGCGCTCAGAATTCCCAGTTCCTCAGCCAGAATGGGTGAATGTTCCGAAATTTCTTCGGCAATCCGCTGAACTGTTTGCTCCAGACCAATCCCCCCCTGAACACAGATCAGCATCAGATCAAGCGCATCGGAAAACGCAAGGTTAATCTCCTGAGCCCGTTTGACAATCTGGTTCTTGAGCAAAATACGGGGCAGAAAATAACCCACCAGCACCGACAGCGCCAAGATCAGTAGAACCATGATCTTTCCCGGCGGCTCATCCGACGCCGAGATAAACACCATCGCAATACCCATGGCAAAGAAGGGCAGCACAATCCGGGCAATCATGTATTTCATCGGCGCGGTTGGTGAACGGATCCCCGCCATCAACATCTGGTCACGGACTTTTTCGCCCATCTCCCCCATCATCTTTTTGACTTTATAGGAGGCCGCCACCGACTCACTGGCGGTCATAGTCTTGGTGCCCTTCTGGGCAATTTCGGCGCGGGTCTGAGCAAACAAATCCTTGCGGCGACGTTCAATCACCGACTGAAAATGTTCCTTCTTTTGATTACGATTCAGCAACGGCAAGGCAAAGGCGACAAAAGACAGCATCGCCGTGACGGCACTCACGAAGATCACCAGTGTTTCATTGCTTATACCTGCGGACTCGAACATAACTTACCTGTCAGATCTTGAAATTGATCATGGCCTTCATGATAAAAATACCTATCAGCATCCACACGGCGCTGGCCCCGAGCCAGAACTTGCCGGTTGAGGTTGTCACTAGCAACATGGCGTATTCCGGATTAAGAAAGAACATACCTGTCCCCACCAGAAACGGCAGCGCCCCGATAATCATTGCCGAAGCCTTGGCCTCGGATGAGAGCGCCTGAATCTTGCGCTTCAATTTAAAACGCGCACGGATCACCGCCGCTAGATTCATCAAAACTTCGGAAAGGCTGGCGCCGGTTTGCTGCTGGATAGTCATGCCGGTGGCGAACATCTGCATTTCTGTAATTGGCATTCGCCGGGCGGCCTGTTGCGCGGCCTCGGGCAGTGACATACCTACGCGCTGCGCCTCATACATCATCATCATCTCTTCGCCCATCGGCCCTTCAAATTCCTTACCCGCCATGTGGATGGCCTCGGTAACCGGCATCCCGGCCTTGAGCAAACGTACCATGGCCTCAAGCGCATCAGCAAAATCCATCAGGAATTTTTTCTGTCTCCGTCTGATTTTCCAGCGCAAAATATAACGCGGCAATCCAAGCAATCCCGTAACCCCGATCAGAATAATCGCCACTGGCGATAGCTTGGCTAAAATCGCCAGCGTTAATGAGATCAGCATCAACACAACAGACCCAATCCAAAATTGGGCCACAGACAGGCTACTGCCGGCCTGCTTGAGTTTCATATCAAGAGTTTCTTTACGATCAACATCATTACTTTGTTTAAGTTTACGTGCCAGTTCATCACGGCGCTTGTTCTGGCTGTCACGGCGGCTCTTATCCTTGTTTTCAGTAACAACCTGACCGCGAATAATTGACATGGCCTTTTTATTGCGGGCTTTTTCAACCTGTTTCATGGTGAACAGGCTAAAAGACACCACGACCAGGAACGATAACAGGAAGATTATCAGGAAGGTGGTATTCATGCGTCAAACGCCTCGGCCATCGCATCCATCACCAGTTGCTCGACACCATATTGACGAGCCTTGTCCCAGAACTTTGGGCGCAAGCCGGTTGATTTTTGCGTACAGATCAGTTTGCCATGCTCATCTTCACCCTGCACATCCAAAACGAACAGGTCCTGCATGGTGACAATCTCGCCTTCCATGCCTGTAATTTCGGTGACATGGGTCACTTTACGCGAGCCATCACGCAAACGCTGTACCTGAATAATCACATTGACCGCACTGGCAATTTGTTCACGCACTGCGGATGAGGGCAAATTGAGGCCGCCCATTGCAATCATATTCTCCATACGTGACAGGGCTTCGCGCGGATTGTTGGCGTGAACAGTACCCATTGAACCATCGTGACCGGTGTTCATGGCCTGTAACAAGTCGAAGGCTTCGGGGCCACGCACCTCACCCACGATAATCCGTTCCGGTCGCATCCGCAGACAGTTCTTGACCAGATCACGCATAGTGACCTCACCGGCCCCTTCCAGATTGGGCGGTCGGGTCTCAAGACGAACCACGTGCGGCTGTTGCAATTGCAGTTCGCAAGCATCTTCGCAGGTGATAATCCGTTCGCCGGATTCAATATAGCGGGTCAGACAGTTGAGCATCGTCGTCTTGCCCGAACCTGTCCCCCCTGACACCAGCACGTTCACACGACACCGCCCCACCGCCATAATCAGCTTGGCGCAACTGGGGGTCATCGCCTTATATTCCATCAATTTCTCAAGGGTGAGCTTGTCTTTTTTGAATTTACGAATAGTCATGCACGCCCCATCGACCGCCAGCGGCGGGATAATGACGTTCACACGCGAACCGTCCGGCAGACGCGCATCGCAAATCGGTGAAGATTCATCAACCCGACGACCAATCGCACCAACAATACGCTGGCAGATCGTGGTCAGATGCTGGTTGTCACGAAATTTGATATCAGTGCGCTGAATTTTCCCGGCAACTTCGATATAGGTAATCTCAGGCCCATTGATCATGATATCGGCAATGTCATCACGCTCGAGCAATGATTCCAGCGGACCATAGCCCAGCATATCATCGCCGCATTCCTTGCAAACCTGTTCAAGCTCAGAAGGCGTGATATCGAGATTACGGAAGCGGGCAATTTCCTGCACCGCTGACGCTACTTCCTCACGCGCCGCCTTGGAATCCATTCGTGCCAGCGCCTTAAGGTCAATCCCGTCGCGTAAATCAATCCAGATACGGTTACGTGCCCGTTGCAAGCGCAGCGAGGTCATGCTGTCGCTTGCCGATCTGGTTTCCGGAGCCGCATCACTGACGCTCAGCAATTCTTCGCCCGTGGGCTTTTTATTTTCTGGGCGGGTCGCTTCTGTTTTCTTGTTGCCGGGCTCGTCTGACAAGGCCATCAACTGCGCCATCTGTTCGCTGCTTAACTGTGCCGGAGCCGCCATCGTTGCGGGACTGGTCGCTGAAGAACTGGATGAAGACCCAGGCGAAGATGGGGGTGGGGGCGCGGGTTTGGGGGGCGCAGACGGCGTTAGGGCCGCAGGCTTTTGTCCTGCCGGTGCCGGTGATGCCGCCTCTGATCCCTTTTTGCCAAACATGATTTTTAAATCCTATCTAACCTTCACTTACCCTTTAGTTTTGAGCTTTGTCAGCAAACCTGAAAGCTTGCCGGATTTTTTCTCTTCCTCAACCTTGGTTGTTTCACTGCCCGTATCTGCAATGACATCGCGGACAATCCGTAATAATTTTTCAGCAATCACGGCGCCCTCTTTATCCTCATGCAGCTTTTTGCCCTGACTTTCGATTGTTATAAACAAATCCACTTCATAAGGAATGATAGCGGCAATACGTCGCTCAAGGCCCTGCTCAATCTGTGCCTTTGACACCTCGTTCTTGGCGGAAACCCCTTGCATATTGACCACAATTTCTGCGGCCTCATTGCTGCCACCACGCAGATCCCTTAATTCCTGCAACAAGGTTCTGGTAGCGCGTACCGATGGCAGGCTAGGAGCTGTCACCATAATAACCCGGTTAGCTTTGGTCAGAACTACCCGCCGCAACGCCGAAGGTGACTGTGATAGATCAACAATAACCACCGGATATATGCCCATCAGGTAATCCAGCAAAGTTTCATAATGATCAGGGGGGACACTATCCTCCAGCATCACATCACTACCGCTGCTCAAAACAAATAACTTATCGCTGGCCTCATAAATCATACGGCTGAGGCTGTCTTCATTACCCTCCACAGCCGCTCGTGCGGCTTCGGCCAGTGTCGCCGCCGGCTCAAAGCCAATCCCGACACTCAAGGTCGACCAGCCACCCGAAGCATCCAGCAAAAATGTTTTCTGCCCAAGCAGGTCCGCCGTTGCCCAAGCCAGCGTTTCCGACAGGGCGGTGACGCCAACCCCACCCTTGCCACCCATCACCGCTATCAGGCGGCTGCCGGTCGCGCCAATTTTTTTAAGCAACGTCGCGGCAATATCATTGCTGAGGTAGTCAGCCTTGACCGGCTTGACCAGATAATCGCTGATCCCAAGCCCCACCAGACGGCGATAAAGATTCACATCGTTGACCGGGCCAATAATAATCGCAGCCGTACCCTCACTGCACACCCCGCCCAAAGCCTCAAGCCGATCGGTAAAACCATCGGCAATTTCTTCGGTCTGAATGATCACCAGATCGGGCGAGGCATAACTGCTATAAGTCTGGATGGCGTCATTGACATCGCCGTCATTGACATCAAGCGTCACACGGGCAAAGCGCCAATCCTCGCGGATCGCCTCAAACGCGGCTCGGGTTTCGGCATCACGGGTGAACAGGGTCACCCGCGCACGCGGCAAAAGAACAGAAGTATGGGGCTGGCTATTGTCACTCATGGATTGGCCTAAGCAAAAAGAAGAATTATGTATACCTGATAAGCTGGTCTATTCTTCTCAATAATTGCGCGAAAACATTACTAATTGCTTACAATTCAATAAGATTGCTTAGACCTCAAAAATGATTAATCGCTAGCGGAATAGGCCCCACTCAGGGCACTGTTGGGCTGGCCTGAGCGATAGGGTTCAACCATAGCGCCTGTACGGCGGCCATCGGCCTCCACAGGCACCGCACGCCCGCCCAAATCCTCAGGATGCGCCACTTGCCGGGCGATCAACGTATTGACAGTACAGCCCAGCTTGTAATCATAATCCGTCTGCGCCTGTGAATTGTCATAGCCCGGCATCATCTCGCAATCCGCCGGCCCTTCGGCATTAACACTTTTATAACCAATCATCATTTCTGATTGATCGCCACTATTATCGAGCGCCAGTATGCTGCCCTTGACATTACGTACACCGCGCTGGGACAGTTCGCCCAAAACCCGGTGCAGCTGATCAGTGGCCTTCATCGCCGTATTTTTCTTTGAATGCGGGTCATACCCGACAATAACCTCGAGTGTGCCCGACCCATGACGACCAAACCGGGCTGCCATTTCATCAAACTGGGCGGGGCCGAGATCGGCTACCACATAATTCGATGAATAATTTTCCGTGACCAGTTGTGGCCGCTGCTGGCTGACATGCGAAGGCATATCAATCTGCGCACAGGCCGACAAGGTCAAGCCACAAACCATCGACAAAAGAGAAATCTTTAAGTGACGATGACTATATTGGGGAGTTAAGCGGACTGCATTCATATTGGTATTCCTCACGGCATCAGATAGCCGAATTTTTGGCCGTCACTCATCAAATCTTCCGGCAATTTACGTCTGTTGGCGTAGGTGCGGCGGATATTATCGACAAAAGCCTGCGCCAGTGAATTTTTCTCAGGCTCTGGCAATTTTTGCGCCTGCGCTTTGTCTGCAAACGGGCTGACCATAAAGGGCGTAACCATCACCACCAGCTCGGTTTCTTCACGGTCAAAACTGCGCGATTTGATCAAATCACCCAGAACCGGCGTATCCTTGATGCCGGGCAAGCCCTGCATTCCCTTGACCGCCTGCGATTGCATGATCCCGGCAATCATCAGACTGCCGCCACTGCCCATCTCAACCGTAGTCGAGGCGCGGCGTATATCCAGTCCCGGCACTGTTACCCCGCCGATCGTCACACTGTTGGTACGATCCAGCGACGAGACTTCGGTTTGAATTTGCAGACTGATCCGGTCATTCGACAGCACTACCGGCCTGAAATTGAGCGATACCCCGAACTGGCGGTAAGTGACAACCACGTTGCCGTTTTCATCAAGACCGGTCGGGACAGGGAATTCCCCCCCGGCCAAAAATCCGGCCTGCTCGCCTGAAATAGCCGACAGGTTGGGTTCCGCCAAAATGCTGACCAACCCCTCATCCTCGAGCAAACGCAGTGCTCCCTGCAACGGAGCAAACAAACCATTGTCAAAAATAAAGCCACCGATCGAGCGCGGGGTAGCGGTCAGGCCGCCGCCCTCATTGACATTCAGCAGCCCTTCGGTGTTGCCGCCCAGATAATCGATTTCAAAATCGGTGCCAATTTCACGCAAGGAGGCCCGTGACATTTCCATGATGCGAACCTTGAGCATTACCTGCTGATCACCGGCCACACTCATCAGATTGGCCACATTGGCAGCATTGCCGGTAATACGAGAGACGAGATCTTGAATCTTGTTGGAGTTATCCGGGGTTGAGACCCGCCCGGTCAGCACCACCTGATTATTAACCGTATTCGCCCTGACAGCATCTTCGCCGGGGAACAACGTATTAATACTGTTCTGCAGGGTGATCTCATCAATCCGGACATGGATATTCATCCGCTTCAGCACATTACCCTCAGCATCCAGCGCGATAATATTAGTGTCGCCGATATTGGCACCGACCATGTAAAGCTGATTGGACTGCAGAGCCTGCACATCAACAATACTGGGGTTAGCAACCATCACATCGGCCACCGGGCCATCAACCTTGACGATTTCAGCCTTGCCGATCGTCAGCACCAGCGTAGGGTCCTGATGTTGCTGAGCGGCCGAGACCGTCACCAGATTAGCCTTGTCAGCATAACTCTGCCACGCACCAAACGTGCACAGGAAGCCGCACAACAATGCAGCCAACAATCGCATCAACATCCGACGCGGGCGTCGGGATAAATTTGTGGACAAACCTGTCATTTTCAATTCACTCAGGTTGTTAGCGGGACGTCCAGAACGGACATCTCAAGGAAGGCACTCTAAATCTTAAGCCATATTTTATAAAAACGCTATAGCCATGACAGCTTAGCCCGTCCCCGGGTCAAAGCCGGGTCACGGGTTCACATCTATCTCGCTGGCATAGTTCCCACTATAGAGTCGCACCACAGCGCTACTGCTGCTGTTCCCCCGCGCCCCGTGAACCTCACGCATGATTTCGTCAAATAAATTTGTCATGCGCGCATCCGATGCCGCCGGCAGAGGTTTTTCCGTAACCTTGTCATCGCCCAGGCCACGCAAGACCAGCTCGAGCGACCCAACAGACCCGGCCATGGCCAACACCTGCGCCCCGGCAGGATCAACTTCCATAGTAAAAATTTTACCCGGCTTGACCTTTTCCTCGTTACGGGTCACAGCCTGATCCACCGCCAGAACCTTGACGTTCTGCATGATGGTTTCCGATGCCCGACGCCAGTAGCTTTGCTGAACAATATCGGCAACCTCAGATCCTTTGGTATTATTCGGTACGGTAAAGCGCGGACGATAAGTCAGGACAATATCAACATAGTCCCCCGGTGCCACAAAGCCCCCGGCAGCACTGGCCGCGTTAGCCGTAATCGCCACCGCCCGCATGCCCGGCGTCAATGTCGCAGACAAATAATTCACCTTCTTGTCAACCAGCACCGATTTGGTAATCGGCTCACCCACAACCATGGCCCGTTTGACCTTGCCACTGGCGATGTCGGTGATTTTCTTATCGCCCTGTTTCTGCAACAATCCTTCAAAGACCCCCGATTTCGGCCAATCTTGCCATTTGATATTCTCAGCCGTCAGCGTTTCCCCCAGCTTCAGGGGTTTGGCCGCCACAACAATCTGCACCCGCGCCTCTTCTTTGACCGGCTGCTTTTTCTTATCGGTCTTGAGCGTAGCCTGCACGATCATGGCCACCAACACCGCCACCAGAAAACCCCCGGCCATGACGATTAAAACATTACGGTTCATGATAAGCCCTTTCGATTGTCGCCCTTTAAAGATAACTCATTTTCTATTTTCGCAAAGCCCTAACCTGCCGCCTGCAAGAAACCGGCCAGCAGACTCAAAGATACGTAACCGCCATCAAGGAAAGCGAACAAGGCCCCGGTCATAATCGGCAGGCCATAAGGAATAACCGCCTGCCCGCTTTGCACCCGCGCCAGCCAGCTGCCTTCGCTGACTTTTTTAAACGGCTTGGCTTTTTTAATAAACAAAGCCAACAATCCGAGTAAAAAACCAAACGCCGCCATGGCAAATAAAAACATGATGATATTCTGCGGCCCCATCCAGAAAGCGTAGGCGGTCATCAATTTTGAATCGCCGCCACCCATCATCTTGCCCAGAGTCATAAAAAACGTTACCCCCAGCACCAACGCCCCGACAGTCAGATGCGCTGATAAAACGCCAAACGGTTCAGGATTGCCCCCCAGGTGACAGGCCATAAAGGCAAAGGCAAATGCCACCAATACCCCGATCGAATAGCTGTTCGGGATGGTCATGCCACGAATGTCTGACCAGCCCGATAATAGGCCCAAACCGATCGCCGCCAAAAGCGCACTGAGGAAAACCACAAGGAACAGCATGAATGAGAACTTTGTATACAAAAGAGGATCGGGCTAAGCCCGGAAGGAGAGGTATCGTTGTATGAAGTCTACACCGATTACGGGCAAAGAAAAAGCCGCCTGACGCAAGCCAGGCGGCTTTTCATAAATCACAAATTACGATACACCAGCGCCGACTTGGCTAGCAGCCGAGCTCAGAGCTGTTGAAATCGAACCAAACATAGCCGAGAGGCTATCACCGGCCAGGAACACAGCGGCCATAATCGCCAGAGAAATACCACCTGCAATCAGGCCGTATTCAATCGCGGTCGCACCGTCTTCACTGTGAATGTAAGCCTGCACACGGGCAATAATTTTATTCAACATAGTCAAATCTCCTTCAAGAAGTTTCCAGCAAGTTTTTTATCTCAGGGTTTCCCACATTCCACAGAACATGAAATGCCTAACCTTATGATTCTATCTTATCCCTGAAATTTTTAAAGGGGGGTTAATATTGTCCTTTTTGATAGTGAATTGAAGGATTTATCGTTTCGAAATTGAACCGCATTTGAGGTAAAATTTGCCATAATTATCAAGCTCGCCCAACAACGCTGTTAATTTTTCAGATGCAGGTTGGCCAGCGCTCCGCTGATCTGCTCGAAGGTCGTCACCAGCTGGGCCTGACTTGGCGCATCGAAATAGTGATCAGCATCGGTGGCACATTGGCGGTAAATTTCCTTCGTCTCTTCAGTAATATCCGAGGTCGTATGGTCAAAGGTAATGGTATAGATAATCACATTGCGCGGCTCAGCCTTCAGCCAGCTACACACCTCCAGCAGGCGATCATTCATCTCATCGACATCGTTGACCGTAGTGGAGCGCGAAGACGACCAATACCCGGAATACGTCCCCGAGGGTGACATCTCGCCGTCCGTCATCAGAACGATCGCCTTGTTCCAGTCTTCGTCGTCCCATTCCGACCCTTCGATGAAGGGTTCATCCGGGGACAACACCCGCATCCCCCACGCCATGCCAATGTTTGAATAGGTCGAGCCGGAATGACTCATACTGCTAATGGTGCTGGTTAATGTTGCCTGATCACTGGTCAAAGGCAGGACATTGGCAATCGGACAGCTTTCATTCGGTGAACTCCGCCAGCAATAACAATAGGTTTTGTTACAGTTTCCCCCGGTGCCCGTACAAGAACTGCAGCGTGAATTACTGTATCCCGAATAATCATCACATTCCTGACCGCTCGATATCACACGCCCGGAGACATAAATATCCCACGGCCCAGAGTAATCATCAGACACATCATAAGGATAAGGGTCGTTCGTGGTGCTGTCAGGGCGCCAGCCATGACCGCGACAATTGGCCGCACTGGTGCACAACCCCGTGGCACTGGTCGTCCACAATTGACCACGCGTACTGGCCACATGGGTGGCCGCCGCATCATAATCCGTTCCCTTATGTTCAACCACACACCCATACCAGCTGGTGCTGCTGTGGGTGTTGGTAAAACTGATGCCTGTGGGCAGGGTCACGAACGCGGTACCATACCCGGCTGACCCATCCGGAAATTGTCCCAAACCATAACGCCCAACCCGTACCGACGCGGCATAAGGTACAATGCCAATCCTGACATCATCGGCCTCTTCAACGCGACTGAACAGGATGTCGACAAAGTTCTGAGCCGCAGTCTTCACCGCACTCATGTTCGACGATCCGAGAGACCCCGTATTATCCAGCACCAGCACCACCTCTAGCCCCCTGATTTCCCGGGCCACAGTGGCGGAACTGGAAACAGCAATACTGGTCACACCAAAAATACGGGTAAAGGTCGTCGGGAAATTGGCCACCGCCACAACGGTAAGTTCGCTTTCAGTCACCTCAACACTAATCTGGTCGAGATCAAGATTACCTATTTTCTCAGCAGGGTAGTTTGCCTGCAAGAACTCCCTGACCCGCTCTTCGATTTCCGCTTCATCGGTGGAGGAAGCCGCGCCCGCCAAAGCCGAAGCATCAAGCGCACCATGAAGACGCTGGCGCACCAGATAGGCCTGCGATACATCCATCGAAATTCCCACCGCACCGATCAAAACCGGTGCCAGCAAGCCAAAGGCGACCGCAATTGACCCTTCGCACAACAAGGTGAAAAAACTACCGGTTTTCTTCAATAGGCTTCGGTTCATGATATTCGGGCCTCCTGCATGGGCCTGCTTAATTAGCGCGTGTAATAACCGGAACTGTACGTCCGCGGGAAAATGTATTTTCAATCATGGTGATATTGCCGACAATCCGGGTACCGAAAGGTGGTTCATAAGGGAACCGGACATAAACCAACATAACCCCATCCCCCGCCAAGGCCAAAGACTGCACATTAACAGGAATATTGGCGATCGGATCCATATTGGTGGTATCGCGCCAGACAATCACCGGGTCTGGCTCGGCATCATCATCCGCACCATCCGCATCATATCTGACACTGATAATATCAAAACCGACCAGATCCTGATCGAACGGCGTCAGAGCCAGTCGCCCGGCACTTTTGGCATCTTCCAGCTGTTCATCTGTCACCTCTTCAACCCGGGTCAACAAGTCTGCCACAATCTGTGATGAAGCAATGACTTTCTGATTGGCCTGAATACCATTACCGAGCTCAATAATACCTAACAGCAAAACAATCATGATGGGGAACACCATGGCAAATTCCATGGCGGCAAGACCCCGCACATCACGGCCCCACTGTCTGATTGGTTTGATGATTAAATTAAGCGCCATCGTCATTATCCCAGTCATACGGCTCGGTCTTGAACACAAAAACTGAAGTCATCAATTTTGTATTATTGGGTGAATCAGACAAGAACTGACTGACAATTGGTGTTAGTAAAGGGTGATAATAAAGCACAGTCACCATCACCACATCACTTGATCCCCCGGTCTCAAATTCATCCTCGGCCAGATCACCATTTTCATTTATAACAACGCTGGTATTGGCATCGGAAAAAGAATCAAGCACTTCAACCTTGAACTGGATGGAATCGCAATCCACCAGCGCAATCGGGATATGATTGCAGATCTGCTCCCGGAAAAATCCTTCGGCCTCATCCGGATCAGAAATCACCTGCACCTGCCCGGTACGCACCGCCCGCACGGCATCCTGTACCGCACCTTGCATCAATGACCCCGCCGTATAAACCATCGCCAGTTCGATGATAAAGGCTGCGGTGATGGCAAACGGCACCACCACCAAGGCAAACTCAATCGCCGTGGCGCCCTCGCGGCTTCGCACCCATGGTGAAAATATCTTTGCTATCAAACCCATCATCAGACTCAATCTTGTACGGAGAAGCGCGGAATCCTTCTTTTATTATAAGGATCACTCATTAAGGAAGCTTTGAGCAAATCGAAAATTTTAGATAATTACAATTAGTTAGCCCGCCCGCTTATTTTTATGCCTTTTCTTCCTCGAGCGGAAACCCTTCAGGATCAAGCACGACCTCACCGGTAACCTCCTTGCCCCAGCGGATAACCATGGCAGCTTGCCGCTTACGGATCTGAGCCAGCCTTAAGGTCGCACGCTGCATCATAATTGTGGCTACGATGCCGGAGAGAGCCCAGTCGATCAGGTACCCCATACCAGCAGCGGCATAAATCACAATAATCGTGCGGGGGTCAGTAATCAGGGTACCCGCATATTCAGCCGTATGCGATTTCGTCCATAGATCCAGTAGAAACGGGAAACACCCGGCCAAATTCATTGACCCGACAGTAACCGCCCGCGTGCCGCCCTGTCGGTCAATCAGAACCGCCACCACAGTCGGTAACATCCCGAACAGCACCAGCATCGTCGTGGGTAAAAACACAATCGCCGTCAAGAGAACAAAAATCAGCAAAATCTGGGAAGACCAGCTGCCTTTACCCTTGGCTTTTTTTCGGGGTGCCTTAGCCGCCATCAAAACGCCCCTCCCTTGGTGAAATGGATAATCGCAAACGCGATGATGACCACGCCGGACAGGGCCGCGGCAATAATCGCCGCGTATTCACGACCAACTTCCTTGACAAAGCTATCGGGGGTCGCCAGTTTCCGCTCCAGCTCTGTTGCCTCTTCCCGCAGCTTATTATAGTCGATCATCGCCTGACGAAAATCACGGAAATCGTTCTGCTTCATTTCCAGACTATCGAGCAACAAAGCAATTTTGCCAATATCCCCTCCCTCTTTAAGGCGATCAACTCTCTCTTTGATTTTTTGACGCAACTCACGGTCATGAATGCGTTCGTAATAAACATCCAGCAAGGAAGCAATCCAACGGCACACACCCGGGAAGGATTCCGCTTTGATCCGCGACTGGATGGTGGCCACAACCTTGATATTGCCCATCACCCGCTTGTAAAGTTCTGCCGCATTTAAATCAGCCAGATAGGGGTCGATAACCTTGCGGTCGCGCACCGACAAAAAAGCCCCTATATGGCGATCTATAAACAGTTCCGGGCGTCCGGGTTTATCAGCCATAGCCTCAAAGGCGCGCAACATATCCTCCGGCGTCAGAATATAATAATCACGCAATTTTTCGCTGTAGCACGGCGCATCAGGTAAAAGAAAATAAAGACAACGCTCAACGCCATAGATAATGCCCTGCTGTCGCAGAAAAGCCCGGCAACTATCAAACTTACCCACCATTGACCCGACATCGTAACGCATATCGGTCTGAACACTTAACCAGTTCATCACCAGCTGCTGATTGATGATATCGACATAGGGATTAAGATCTTTTTTATGAATGCAAGCATCCAGCAGCGCATGAGGAAACCCATCCGGCGTCACATGAATGCCCTTGTACCGTAAGGGCGCCTCAGGGTCGAGCGCCATCGACACCCGGGAGATCAAACGTTCGGCATAACCGCTTGTGCGGCCTTGCTCCTGACTGGATTCAATCACCTGTTCCAGACGACCTTTGGTCAGATTGTCTTCAAGCGAGCGATTAATCCATTGCTCCATTTCCCCGCCATCAATCAACTGCACGGCCTGAGACATGTTTTTCTCGAGATCCATCGCCAGTAAAACCGGGCGGTTATAGCGCTCATCATTAAATTGGATCTGGCGGGCAGCCTTGATTTTTTTAGAGCTTTGTTTAGGGGTCAGACGTTGGCCATCCAGCCACGACATCACATCAACAACATCCCAGCGCTGACCGCGATCATCGTATAACAGTCCGCGCAACAACTCGAGAATGGCCCCGGTAAAGCGTTCCTTGCCGGTCAGGGCAGCATAACTCCCCTGCTCCACTTTTTCGATGATGATCTGCTCTTCGCTCAATCCCTCCAGCGGGTCGCGCACCCGCAGCAAGACGGTCAACGTCACCCCTAGGGCATACATATCATCTTCAGACGTACCAAGACCGCGCCCAAGCGGCTGGCACATGGCACGCTCTACCGGCTCAAACAACATAGGTTGAATAAAAGATGCGGGGGCCGCCACACAATCGCCAAGAATAACTTTTTCGACAGCGCGACTATTGCCATCAAATAAATTCATCGGATTGATTTGACCATGAACAATATCGGCATCACGTAAATCCGCCAGTACGCCAATAATTGGCTTAATCACCGACGTTAAAACTTTTTCATTCTTCCATCCCAAGCCTTGACCACTGATACTTTTCATCAATGGCTGACCGAGATTATTTTCGTATATCACAACATAGCGCTCGGCCCGTGCGGGAGGCCAATAGACCACCCCGTGGCTGACCAGCCGGATCAGTTGCGCACTCGTGACCGCAGTCAGGCTTTGTGCTGTTTTCATCCGAGGTATCAGCCACGGCTCCCCAATATAGGCAAATAACTGGGCATTACCGGCACTATTGTTCGACCGCGCCGCATAAGCCTGCAAAGGCCCCTGATCCAGATGTTTCAGGCGTTGCTGCGGTAAAATCTCAATATTACCCAGACGCGCCCCCTGATCAGCGGATGCAGGACGCGATCCCGTCTCGGGTACCGGGTCTGACAGAGGTGCCGGAGGTGGTTCCGCTTCCAAAGAGTGTGCCGGAGCATTTTCCGCATTCATGGGTATAGACTCTGAAAAAAAGCCGGGCGGCCTTGATGAGCGACAGGGGATTTAAAAAAACAAGCGCGTGTTCCGTAAAATCAGGACACGCGCTTATTCTACCCTTGAACGGGCGTAAAGTAAAACGGCCCTCCGTAAAAGGGCCTCTAAGATTTAGGCCGCAAGGAAAGGATCTTGCATCAAGATCGTATCATCGCGTTCGGGCGAGGTTGACAGCAACGTCACCGGAGCCTCAATCAGCTCCTCGATCCGGCGCACATACTTGACGGCGGCGGCGGGCAAATCAGCCCAGCTACGCGCCCCACGCGTGCTTTCTTTCCAGCCCGCCAGTGTTTCGTAAATAGGCGTCACTTCGGCCTGATGCAATTGCGAAGCCGGATAATGCTGGATCCGTTCGCCATTCAGTTCATAACCAACGCAGACTTGCAACTCATCAAGCCCATCAAGGACATCAAGCTTGGTCAGGGCAATGCCGTCAATCCCGCCCACCTTGACCGCCTGCCTTACCAGCACCGCATCAAACCAGCCACAGCGACGCTTGCGGCCTGTGACCGTGCCAAACTCCTTGCCGCGCTGACCCATAAATTCGCCGACATCATTCTGCTGCTCGGTCGGGAAAGGCCCGGTGCCAACACGGGTGGTATAAGCTTTGGTAATCCCCAGCACGTAATTGACCGATCGCGGCCCCACGCCGGAACCGGACGCCGCACTGGCTGATACCGTGTTCGATGACGTCACATAGGGGTAAGTGCCATGATCAACATCCAGCATAATCCCTTGGGCGCCTTCGAACAATACGCGTTCACCCTTGATCCGGGCTTGCTCGAGGCGCTCCCACACCACCCCGGCATATTGCAAAATGCTGCCGCTGATCTGCATCAGATCATCATAGA
>JAMPXY010000049.1 GCA_023700945.1 Alphaproteobacteria bacterium
ATCTATTTATTCACCAAGGAGGACTGTCATGAAAAATCCAGATGTACGTGGCTTTTTTGATCCCATCACTGCAACATGGAGTTATGTCGTATATACTGATGGCGATACTGACAAGCGTTGTGCAATTATTGATTCAGTTCTGGATTATGATATTTTTTCGGGCAGAACCAGAACTGAATCAGCGGATCGCGTTATTGATTTCATTAAAACGAAAGGGCTTGAAGTTCAGTGGGTACTGGAAACCCATATCCATGCCGACCATCTAACAGCCTCGGCCTATATCAAGGAAAAGCTGGGTGGCAAAACGGCTATCAGCAAGCATATCCTGAAAGTTCTCAAAACATGGGAGCCGATCTTCCACAATGAGGCCGATACCCCGGCGAATGGCTATCAGTTTGATCATACTTTTGCAGACGATGAGATATTTGCAGTTGGCCCTTTCGAAGCCCGGATTATTCACACACCGGGCCACACACCGGCGGATACAAGCTACATCATAGGCGATGCCGTCTTTGTCGGCGATGCCATGTTCCTGCCCGATGTTGGCACGGGCCGTTGCGATTTTCCCGGCGGCAGTGCTGAGCATTCATTTGATTCTTCGCGCAAATTGCTGGCGCTGCCGGATGATTACCGCATGTATGTGGGCCATGATTACCCACCGGCCGGTTCACGGCTCCCGCAATGCATGGCGACAATCAAAGAGCAGCGGCAATCAAACGTCCGTGTTCATGAGGGAGTTGCAAAAAATGAGTATGTCTTAAAGCGCAACCAAGACGACCACGGCAAAGAGGTACCAAAACTTCTATTGCCCTCGATTCAAGTCAACCTAAGGGCGGGAGAATTCGGCAACGCCACGGCAGGTGTTCAGTATGTGAAGATCCCCGTGAACCAGATCTAGTGCTGGGCCAAATACCGGAATTCATGAAATAGCGGCGGCCATTGCCAGAACCGGCTAGAATTTAGGCAGTTCGAAGTTGGAGGGCAGACCCATTTCTTCCATCATGCGCGCTGTTTCACTGGCCATAGTCTGGTCAGCATTCTGGCGTGCGACATTGACTGCCGCCATCACCAAGTCCTCAAGTGTTTCGGCATCAGCCGGATTGATGATTTCAGGAGAAATTTTCAGCATCCGCACATCCCCCTTGCAGGTCATGACCACCCGCACCAGACCGGCACCCGAAATACCTTCCACCTCGGTAACAGCCAACTGACCTTGCAGGGCTTCCATTTTTTCCTGCATCACACGGGCCTGCTTCATCATATCGGCAATATTCATAGCGTAATCTCCTTATTGTTCAGTTCTGATCTTAACGGCTGCACCGGGGAACAGCTTGACCACGCTTGCAACCACGGGGTGCGCCTGCGCCTCGGCGAGTAAAGCCTGATCTGCCAACTGCTGCTGTTCGTGCAATGTTGGAACGGCAGCGGCCTTGGTCTCGGTAATCAGCCAACCCTGCCCGGTCATATCCTTGAGCGCTTTGGAAAGATCGCTGAGCATGGTGGGCACCATGGCCTGATCGTAGGCAATCTCAAGACGTCCCTCTTCAATACGGCCCATACGAACATAGTGATAGACATCCGCAGCCAGACGAATATAGCCGCGTTGACGCAGCGCTTGTTCCAGTGTCTGCAAGGACACAATAGCCCCCATTTGCAGCGGCTCACGCTCTTCCTCAACCACAGGCGAAGATAGTGCCACCGCCACAGCCCCGCCCCCAGCAATCGCCCGCAGGGCCACTGGCTCGGCCAGGCGGCCTTCGCTGGCACGCTGGACTGTTCCTGTTGTATTGATCGTTTCACCACTGCGAATTTTACGCATCAAATCGCCAGGATCGGGCAGATCCGCTGTGTATGCCAAGCGAATTAACAACATTTCCAACGCCGCCCGCGACTGTGGCGCGCTTTGAATTTCCGATATTCCCTTGAGCAACAACTGCCAGGCCCGGCCCAAACTGGGCATCGACAGACTGGCCGACAGCCCCTGTAGACGAATTTTCATGTCAGGCGCCACGGCATTGTCTTTATCGAGTAAAGACGGCACCGCACGATAGCGAGTCAGAAGATGGGTTAACTCCAGCAAGTCCTGTACCACCACCAACGCATCAGCGCCACTACGGGCCATATCATCCATAATCGCCAATGCCGCGGCACATTCACCCTTCAAGCCCGCCTCAAGCATATCGAGCACACGGGTGCGGTCAGAGAGGCCCAGCATATCACGTACCTGTTGCACCGAAACTCTCTCCGTCGCCAACGCAATCGCCTGATCGAGCAGGCTTAAACCATCGCGTACCGAGCCATCTGCCGCCCGCGCAATCATCGTCAGGGCATCGTCATCGGCCTGAACCTGTTCCAGAGAACATATATTTTTGTAGTGATCAGCCAAGGTCGCAACATCAACTCGCTTCAGATCAAAGCGTTGACAACGCGATAGCACTGTTACTGGTACCTTGCGAATTTCAGTGGTAGCAAAAATAAACTTAACATGAGGCGGCGGCTCCTCAAGCGTTTTCAGCAGGGCGTTAAACGCATTCTTGGAAAGCATATGCACTTCATCGATAATGTATATTTTATAGCGCGCCGACACAGGGGCGTAGCGCACCCCATCAAGAATTTCACGAATATCATCAACCCCGGTGCGGGACGCAGCATCCATCTCCAGCACATCAGGGTGGCGGTCTTCGGCAATTGCCCGGCAAATCTCGCAATCATCAGTCGGACCGGTACTAGGTCCAGCAGTGCCATCGGGGCCGGTATAATTAAGCGCCTTGGCAATAATCCGGGCGGTGGTGGTTTTGCCAACACCGCGGACACCTGTCAGCATGAAAGCATGAGCAATCCGCCCGGATTCGATGGCGTTGCGCAAGGTACGCACCAGCGCATCCTGCCCGATCAGTTCATCGAAATGACGGGGGCGGTATTTCCGCGCCAATACGCGGTAAGCCTGATGAGAATCTTTGCTAGTCATGATCCCCTTTATGTAGTCGGATTTTCACAGACATGCAAAGGCCTCAAGGCCTTTGGCCCCGCCTTGGTCACATCTAATCATCACCGCCTCCGACTTTAATCTCATTATTTTCGATAATAAAAGGGCCGGGCACCCTCTGGATGTCCGGCCCAATCTTATGTGAATAAATTTATTGCTGCGATGTATTACTGATCGCCTTATTCTGGACCATCTGTGCCAGCAACACCTGCACCAGACCTCCGCCTTCGCTACCCAAACCAGCGCCACCGCTGACCTGAATATCCGGAGTGATTTTAAGACCGGCAGCAGAAATAGCCTTCATCACCTCGACCGTAGTCACACCCTGCGCGGTCAGGGCATCAACCTGATCACGGTAAGCCTTGGCCTGCGCCTCACCCTTGGTGCGAATGACACCAGCCTCGGCATCACCCACTTGCTGGGTTTTCATCGCATCAGCCTCGGCCAGCATCCGGATACGGTTAGCATCGCCGCGAGCACGCTCTTCAACCTGACGAGCCTCATGCTGTGCAACCTTAATCCCAGCCTCAGCAGTTATAATACTAACCTGCGAGTCGGCTTCCGTTTTGGTCTTTTCGAACTCGATCCGACGTTGCTCGGCCTGTTGCTTGGCGTCGAACATCGACTTTTCTTGCTCAGCGAGGTTTTTCTGCTGGGTGGTATGCATTAATTCCTCAGGCAGAACAATGTTGGTAATCATCACTGAAACTACATCGACCCGGTAATTGACCAGATCAAGCCGTACGGCTTCTTCGGCTGACTTTTGCTCCTCCGCCCGGTTTTGCTGATAGGAAATTGCCGGAGACCGCGACACCTGCGCCCGGAAAATACCGTCAATCTGCGGATGGATCACATTGCTTTCCAATTCACGGATCGAACCCAGTTTCTGCACAATATACGGCGCATTTTGCGGCTGGATACGATACTGGCAGCGTACTTCGATCTGCATCGGGAAACCGTCATGCGACACCACTTGGAAAGGGCCAAAAATATTAGCTTCAGGGGCACGGTTTAACAGCCGCTCCGCACTCCAATCGAGCGAGCGGGTGCGGGTTTGGATAACCACGACACGAAACGCCATAGGGTTGATGTTATAAGCCCCGGGGCCAAGAACATCCTTCTGAATCCCGCGATAACCAGCAGGCACTACATAACGGGCATGATACTTGTCATCGCTTTCGATTTCAGTGCCATCATGCTCAAGTCCTGAAGGATCAAGCCCGATATTCGAGATCATCACACCCACCTCACCCTGCTCGATCAGGGTTTGCGGCTGCCACGACACCGTAAACAAATAAGGATTAATGTAGTAAGTACCAGGAGTGAGGATTTTCTCCTGTGGACCTCGTTTGCCACCATTATTGAGAAATTTCTGGCCATCCTGAAAATTATTGTGACCGTCAGGGGTTGAAGCCACGACCTCATTCTTATCCATTGGCAAGCCATCGAGGGCCTCAATCACACCGATCTGCCGCTCGGGGATCTGGATTGCCGCATGAATTTCGACTTTGAAAATTTCAGTATTAATGTTGTAAGTCCCCGGACGTAGGAAATCGATCTGTGGCCCTTTTTGCCCTCCATTTTTGAGAAAATCTTCAGCGCGCTGGAAATTCTCGTGATTGACCGTACTGCAACCTAACAATTGGCCCGGCTCAAGCGGAGCACCGTCAAGGGCGGTAATCACCCCGATTGATCCTTCCGGGATATAGGTTTTTTTGATCTTGGTGACCTTGAACATATAGGGATGAATTTTAAAGGTCCCGTTGGTTAGGAAGCGCAGCTGCTTGCCCCGGATGCCACCCTTGGCGAGAAAACCAACAGGATCCTGAAAATTATTATGCGCAACCCCGGCGACATCATCGGCAAAAATGCGCCCGGCTGAAAGTGGAATACCATCCGTGGCTTCCACGATCCCGAGTTCATCGGCATTGATGCTAAGAAAGGTAGGCTTGAACACCACTCGCACCAGCGGCCACGGAATCACATGCAGACCCGGCGGCAGGTAGCGAGCCTGCAATCCGATCTGGCCGGGCATGGCAAAAACCCGCCCGCGCTCCAGCGCAACCCCGAAAAAGCGCCGTTCGATCACCGCCAGTTCATCAGCACCAACATTGACCAAAATCTTACTGAGGATAAACAGCAGAATGAACAGTGCGGTGAGGGCACCACCCCAATGCATGATCACATCTAGTACGTTGTTTATATCCATCTCTGTTTAGCCCTCCTGTGGCTATGATGAAGGAAGTTATATATAACTATATATATAAATATGTTAATTTATTATAAATATATATAGTTATATATAATTAACGATTGCCCTATATAATGAATCCGTTACAGGTCAGGGATGGCCCCTCAATGACAAGGAGAATGGCCATGAGTAGTGAATTGAAAAGTGTTTGTTTGATGCTCCGCAAAGAACAGCACGATCGGCTGCAGGAAATGAACGTGAATGTTAGCGGATTCGTGCGCGATATCATAGATGACAGATTAAGCGATCATGTCATTACACTCGGGGTTAGTCAGGAAACACGGATTTTATATGACCGGATTATTTCCCTCTCCCATCACGGTGATACCGATTTTGAACCCTATTTGCGCACTGCCCTTGCAGACATGCTCAAGGATTACATCGGGCAGATGCAAAATTTACATAAAACTTTGGATATGGAAGGAAAGAAGAAAAAATAAGGTGGAAGACTGAACACGACCCGGCGAAATTCGTTACGGCTGCTGCCTCTCGGCCCTGACCGGATTGGCGACACGCGCGCCCGCGTCAGCCTTCCATGGATGGATATAGAAGCCCGACCAGAGTTTGGCAAGACATTTCAGGGCCGCCGCAGGAAAAGGATGGCTTGGCGATCAGGAAGCCGTTGATCCAAAAGACTAGCTCGCACCGGCACAAATCCGCTAGGTTGGTCTGGATCAAAAATCATCCACTCACCCTGATCCCCCAGCACCAGTGTAATCCAGTGATAATCATGCCCACCCAGTTCCTTAACCAGCAGCAAAGCTGCACAATCCGTCTGGCTCAAAGCCTCGTCTGCAAGGAATGACTTTTCTACCACAATGACACCAGCCCTGCGGGCTGCGATCAGATCCTGTTGCTCGGTCATATGCATCACTTGGCGCTGATAGGGGTCTGGCACCGTCACCGCGAACAGATCTTGAGGATGACTAAGCCAGAGTGTAACCTGCGCACCCCGTCGCACAGCCGCCAGCGCCAAACCGTAAGGTCCGCATCCCGGATGCCCCTGCCCCATAAAAACGGTATTAGCCTCTCGCCAAATCAAAAACTCATCGACAACAGCAGGCTGATAATCGGGACAAACCGCCTGCAAAGCCGTCATCAAAGCGGCTGGTCCACAGGTGAAGTTTGTTGTTTGCCTGACAGCGGTCAAAGACACCCGGAAACTCATTCACCAAAAACGGCCGTCACGGCTATCAGCAAAATGACCCCTAGAGTCAGTATGACCGCCGATGATTTATGGGCGCTGTCTTCGACACGCATCGCTTTGTGGAAAAGCAGCAACCACACTGGCAACATCATCGCCATCATACTGGTGTAACCAGGGTTAGGGGCCATAGCGACACTAGCAACGAAACTTAAGGCCCCAATCACGGAAAAAGCCCCGGTCAGTAAACCACCACGCAGGGTGCGGATTTCAAGCATTTCCTTGCTCGCCTTTTTCTTGGCCAGCAGCACCAGCCCCAGAGCGAAGGTCATCACCGCGAAGCTGACATAAACGTAACTGAGAACAGTCGGAATAATCATGGTTTCCGGCATGACAATCTTAGTCGCAATCCCGGAGACGGCGTAGGTAACCCCCACCGGCGCCACAATCAAGAACGTTCCCCAAGACACATCACTGTGACGGATTTTCACCATACCCCAAGTCGCCATCACAAAAGCGACCACCACCCCCGCCGATAACAGGAGATTATGGGTGTGCAGTTCAAGGGTCGCCGGCATCACCAAAATCCATATAACCGTCGCCGTGACAGCCTCAAGAGGCATGTACATGCCCGTGACACGACCCGTTTTTTGCGCGGCCAGACCCAGCTGGATCATATAACCCACGGCCGTTATCAATGCGACAATGATAGCAGCAAAATAAAAGCGCACATCCATTGGCCAATTCATAAAGGGTACCAACGGCGTCAGAACCATGAAGCCGAACAGGGCCTGCATAAAGGTCAGATGCCAGCTGTCAATCTTGTAAACCCGGTTGGTTTCTACAAAGAAAGCCCGACACAGGCTATGGAGCACAGCATAAAGCGCCCAGTTCATGAATTGACCTTTCCTGCTGGGGAGACCCCCATTGAACAAAAGAACCGTCCCCATTCTAGACTGAACTGATAAAGAATATGAAGCGCTGATTTGATCAGCCTCGGCCAAAGCAAGACCGTAGAGCGATGGCTAAACAGGTAAAAAAGCCCCGGCAGAGCCGGGGCTTTGATAAAATCAATGTTTACAGAAAATCAGGCAGCCTTATTGAGGGATGACATATCCAGACGCAGGCCAGGGCCCATCGTCGAGGAAAGGCTGACTTTCTTCATATAGGTACCTTTAACGCCGGAGGGCTTGGCTCTGTTGATCGCCTCAACAAACGCAATGATGTTTTCAACCAGTGCTTTTTCAGCAAAGGAAGCCTTACCAACACCGGCATGGATGATCCCGGCCTTTTCAGCACGGAACTCAATCGCCCCGGCTTTGGCAGTCGCCACAGCCCCTTTGACATCCATGGTCACTGTGCCCAGTTTCGGGTTCGGCATCAGACCACGAGGACCGAGGACCTTACCCAGACGACCGAGCAGCGGCATCATGTCAGGCGTCGCGATGCAGCGGTCGAAGTTGATTTCGCCCTTCTGCACTTTTTCTGCCAGATCTTCTGCGCCAACGATATCCGCGCCGGCTTTCAAAGCTTCTTCAGCTTTGGCGTCCTTGGCGAACACGGCCACACGCAGTTTGGCACCTGTACCATGCGGCAGCGAGATCATGCCACGAACAGCCTGATCGGCATGGCGTGGATCAATACCCAGATTCAGCGCCATTTCGATGGTTTCATCAAATTTGCGTGATTGTGCCGCTTCTTTCAGGAGCTTGACGGCTTCTTCTACCGTGTAGAGCTTTGTGCGATCGACTTTTTCGCTAATCGCCTTCATTTTCTTACCAACAAAAGCCATCTTAAGCCTCCTTCACTTCGAGGCCCATGGACCGTGCTGATCCGGCGAGGATCTTTACGGCGGCATCGATGCTGTTTGCGTTCATGTCTTGGATTTTCTGCTCGGCGATTTCACGCAATTGCTTGGTCGTGATCGAGCCTACGATATCGCGTCCGGGCAGCTTGGAGCCGCTCTTCAGTTTGATCGCTTCCTTGATCCAGTATGTGTTCGGCGGTTGCTTCATGATGAAGGTGAAGGAACGGTCTTCGTGAACCGAGATCACCACCGGAATCGGCATGCCTTTGGTCATTTTTTCTGTTTTGGCGTTAAATGCCTTACAGAATTCCATGATATTTACGCCGTGCTGACCCAAAGCCGGGCCGATCGGCGGTGACGGATTTGCGGAACCCGCCGGGATAATCAGATTGATATATCCGGTTACTTTCTTTGCCATGTAAACCTCCTAAACAAAGAACGAGGCTCGTGGTACGGCGGCCGGATGGTCTTTGGGCCCGGCACGGCCTCCCACGAAAAACGTCCCCAAAGACCTCTTCGGGGACGCGGCAAACTAGCGATTCACATCAAGGAAGGCAAGAAAAATCAGGTCTGTGGTGCCAATACAGGCTTCGCCATAGCCACAGCACTGCCCCCGGCCTTGGGCCGTTCACATTCATTAATATAATCCGTCGCCCGCGCCAAGGCCTGAGAGGCGTCTTCAAGCAGGCGCAGCAAAGCACGATCAGCCGAGCTCTCGCGCTGCTGAACATACGTCGTTACGTCGATCAACTCTTGCGGCGTCAGCAAGATATGGCGGCATTCCTGTTGCAGGGCGAAATCGGCAAAGCGCAGCTTGGTTTCCTGGTTGCCCCGGTAATAATTCACACCAACGCTGGCACCCTGTCCCAACCCTTCCAAGGTGGCTGCGAGCGTTGCCACCCGCACATCCGGAGTGCTAACCTCCTGAAATTGTTGATTTGCCATTTTTTGAGTTGCTTGAGCCACCATCACCAAAACCTCCAAATAATCTTCTGAAAAGCAAACGATCCTGTAGAGTTCTATACCCCACAGGATCGTTATGTCAAAATTTTTATATGGTAATCAGACCTTCTCGACCTGACTGAACTCCAGCTCGACCGGGGTAGCCCGGCCAAAGATCGAAACAGACACTTTCAAGCGGCCTTTTTCCTCATCCACTTCCTCAACAGAGCCATTAAAGGACGCAAATGGCCCTTCGATAACCTTGACCTCTTCGCCAATCGAGAAGGAAATGCTGGAGCGCGGGCGGTCAACCCCTTCCTGAATCTGCTTGATCAGGCGTTCCGCGTCTTTGTTGCTGATGGGTGAGGGTTTATTACCCGCCCCCAAAAAGCCTGTGACCTTGGGCGTATTCTTGATCATGTGCCAGACTTCGTCATCCAGCTCAAGCTTGGCCAACACATAGCCGGGGAAAAACTTGCTATCTTTCTCCTGCTTCTTGTTGTTTTTGACCTCGACCACTTTTTCAGTGGGCACCATCACTTCTTCGACCTTGTCTTCAAGACCTTGCTTGCGGGCTTTATCATGAATGGCTTCAGCAACTTTTTCTTCAAAGCCTGAATAAACATGCAGTACATACCAGCGTTTTGCCATGGACATTCTCTCGTTCTTTCTTCTGCTTTAAATCAGTTTAAACCTAAAATCTTGTTGACGCCGAAGGCCAGCACCTGATCGGCAACGAACAGGAAAATAGCGGCCAGAAACACCATGATAAACACAGCAATGGTGCTACTGGTCAATTCCTGCCGCGACGGCCACGTCACTTTCTGCATCTCTGCTTTAACCTGACGCACATATTCCACAGGTGATAGTTTGGCCATCTGTCTAGCACTCCTCAATCCAGCGTTAATCCCACCAAAGGTTCGTGTCTTCCCGGGCGATTGCCGTTTGCAGAAGATGAACATATTGTAGGGAGATAGCGGACTTTTAAAGCAAGATCCGGGGGCTTTCCAGCAAAAAATGATAAAAAGAAGTCCTGACGGCTTATAAAATCTGTTTATTTTCAAGGCCACAGGCCATACCCAAGCCCCACCACATCTCTGATAATATAAATAGACGTTTAATATCAAATGGTTATAAAATTTCAGCCAATTACGCCGGTAATTTTATAATTATTATGTAAATATGCTAAACTGGTGGGATACAGATACTGTTTTTCAAACAATAAAAAGAGATATGGTCATGCGCACAGACATTAATGATTTGGACCCGCGGCACGATCTGCCGCCACATCTGCCCCGAATTCTCACCCGCGAGGTCTACTACAAAGGGCAAACCATCATCGAACAGGGCCAGCAAGGCAACCGCGCTTTTTATATTGAGCGCGGTCTGGTTGAGGTCATGGTCAAAGACGGGCCTTATATGGTGCGAGTCGCCGTGCTTGGCGCCGGGGAACTGTTCGGGGAAATGGCCCTGATCGAGCATAAAGAACGCTCTGCCAGCGTCCGCGCCCTGCAGGATACAACCGTGACGGTGATCACCAACCACGAACTGGATGAGAAATTAAGTCATGTCGGTGACAAGGCCATCCGTGCCCTGATCCGGGTCTTGCTGGCCCGTCTGCGTGGCGCAAATCGCGGCCAGATGCATCATTATAAAACTCTGGCAGAATTTCAGGATCGCATCGCCGGACTGGTCGAAAAAGTGTCAAACGGCGTTGAAGCCTCCAAGCGGCAGCAGTTCCGCGACGAAGTGGCCCCCTTGCTGGAACAGTTGGAGAAATTGCTCGAGCAATACCAGAGTCGCTAGCGTGCTCATGGTAGAAAATTTGACAGCAACGGCACCACCACCCTAGACTGGTAACCATGAAGAAGGCAGTCAATATCTGGTGTGATGGCAGTTTCCGCGAAGCGCATAAAACCGCGGGCGCCGGATGGGTCATCAAGCACGTTGATGGCCAGATCGAAGAGAAATGCGCGCCCCTCCCTCGCTTGCAGAACTCTTTTAAATACGGTTCGGAAATTGCGGAGCTGGTGGCGGCGACCCACGCCATGAATGCTCTGCCCGCAGGCAGTAATGCGCAAATCCATATGGACTGCCAGTCGTCGCTGGACATCATCGCCAAAGGCCAGATCCGCATGAAGGGCCGGGAAGAAGCCACCGAACTTAAAGGTGCCTTCGAGGCCGCCATGGCGGCCAAAGCCCGTCTGGGTCAGGTCACCTTCCAACTCACCAGCGACCGCAATGAAAACATGCACCGCGCCCACGTGCTCTCACAGACAGCGTCTTCGCCGCCCCGCGAAAAAAACCCCGGGCGCCGTTAATTCAAACCTGACCTTAAAAAAGAAAATGGGCCAGTTCTGTTGCTAGGCCGGCCCGCGCCCCACCTTACCGATAGTTAGTCAGTAAGGGATTTAGACTTCGTGCAAACTGCCAAATTAGGCTGCAACAGCAACGAAACGACCATTGTCGTTCGAAGCCACTACGTTTGCGAACTTGAAGTTATCGTTGGCATTTAAGTGCCTGGCCGGATAACGACCGTACCATAACGGATACAAGCTTTGCCTTTACCGCGCGCGTCAATCCTGTTTCGGCCCCGCCTGAATGCCCGACCCGCTTTTAAAAAAGACCGGGAATCCTGGTGGAGCCGCCGGGTACTGCCCCCGGGTCCACAACGCCTATTCTACAAAGTGTTTAGCATCTTAGCCGGGTTACCCCAGCATTATCTATTATAGGTCAAATACTTGGAAAATCAAGGTTTCCGGGCTAATTGGGCTGACGGGTGGCCTTGCGTTGCTGGCGTAGGGCATAATTGCGGCCCTGCATACCAAATTTGACCTCGTCAATCTGATCAAAAGCCTCGAACGCTACACCCGGCATAGTATGGGCCGTAAAACATGCGCCCACCCGCTGCAGGAGCCCGGCATAACCCGAGGCGCGATGAGCCCCCCCGGCATAGCCAATCACATACATGCCTGCCGCATGCCCAGCGGTCACACCAATCGGACTATCTTCGATCACGACGCAATTTCCCGGCACAGTTTTGCCCATCGCCTGCATGGCATGAAGATAAATATCTGGTGCGGGCTTACCCTGTGCCACATCATCACACGAGAAAATATGCCCTTTAAAAAAACCTAACAGCCCGACCAGCCCGAGCTTGCGTTCGGTGTTGGCGCGCGCACTGTTTGAGGCCACCGCAAACGGGATCTGCGCATGCACCAGCGCCTCGATAAAATCACGAACGCCGGCAATCGGCTGAATATGTTGGGCTTCGGCCTGCAGATAAGCATTCTGCATATCTTCAAAAAAAGTCGCGGCGATCGGCTGACCGGTGGCTTTGAGAAAATCCTGAGAAACCCGCAAACGAAAATCACCAAAACTGGTACCTGCCAGACGCTGGTCGAAGACGTCATCCTGATAAGTCAGACCGGCCTGTGCCAGAAACTGGCGGCTCAAACGCCCGGCCAATTCTTCGGTATTCACCAGAACGCCATCACAATCAAAAAGCACCAGTGGCATGAATGAAAAAATCTTCCTTGCTGTTTATCACAGCAAATGCCTAACAGGCGACTTCCGATCATGGCAAGGGATTTTAACAATGCGGTGCAACCGCTATTCTGCTGGTTCGGCAGCGCCCCGCTGATAACGGCTTAAATTAGCGAAGCCGCGCACAGCAATCGCAACCAACAGGGCATTGTAAACGACGTAACCAAACTGGGACGACATCACCGCCACCGCAAACCCGCACACACAGGCAAACGCCATGAGAATAAATCCGTAGCGATTCTGATCGGTGATCATGTAACTCCCTGATATGCCAAAGACAAGTGCGACCCAATCGAGGCCGTAATATATCGTTAATGCATCCAGTATCGCCGCCATATCTTTCTCTTTTCTCACCCTGACAATACAATAGAACGATTATGAAAAAGTTAATCCACAAAGCCCTTACGGAGAAAAACGGGTAACCCGTGCAGAATGAGTAACAATTCGTTAAGGATAAGGAGAAACAACACCTCCACGACAGCAGCGAGCCCACGATGAAGCCATACCATGACCTGATGCGCCACGTCCTTGAGAACGGTACCGAAAAATCCGACCGCACCGGCACCGGCACCAAAAGCGTATTCGGCCACCAGATGCGTTTTGATCTGGCCGAAGGGTTTCCGTTGGTCACAACCAAAAAGCTGCACCTGAAATCCATCATTCATGAGCTGTTATGGTTCCTGAATGGTGACACTAATATTGCCTATCTCCAGAATAACGGCGTCAAGATCTGGGATGAATGGGCCGATGACAAGGGTGACCTTGGCCCCGTCTACGGCCACCAGTGGCGCAGTTGGGGCACACCTGACGGCCACCATATTGACCAGATCAGCAACCTGATCCACCAGATCAAAACCGACCCGGATTCACGACGCTTGATTGTCTCGGCATGGAATGTCGGCGATCTCGGCAAGATGGCGCTCGCCCCTTGCCACTGCCTGTTCCAGTTTTATGTCGCCGACGGTAAACTGTCTTGCCAACTCTATCAGCGCAGCGCCGATATTTTCCTCGGTGTGCCCTTCAACATCGCCTCCTATGCTTTGCTGACCCTGATGATCGCGCAAGTTTGCTGCCTGAAACCGGGAGAGTTCATCCATACATTTGGCGATGCGCATCTCTATCTCAATCATATCGAACAGACCAAGCTGCAACTCTCACGCGATCCCTTTCCGCTGCCGGAAATGCACCTCAACCCCCATGTCACCAGTATTTTTGATTTCAAGTTTGAAGATTTCGAACTGGTCGATTACCAGGCCCACCCGCATATCAAGGCAGCAGTGGCTGTATAAATGAGTATACGCGTATCCGCTATTGCCGCGATGTCGACTAATTTTGTTATCGGCAAGGATAACAAAATGCCGTGGCATATACCCGAAGATTTCAAACATTTCAAACGCACCACCATGGGCAAGCCGCTGGTGATGGGGCGTAAAACTTTTGAATCAATCGGTAGCAAGGCCCTGCCCGGCCGTCCCCATATTGTCATCAGTCGCACGCCGCAACCGCACGCCGAAAATGTGCAATTTTCAACCAGTATCGAAGATGCGATTACCCTCGCCAAGAAAGTGGCAGAAGATAGCGGTGCCGATGAAATCTTTATCAGCGGCGGGGCGCAGATTTATCAAGCGGCACTACCGTACATCGAACGCATTTATCTGACAGTGGTCAATCAGACATATGAAGGTGACTCATTCTTTCCACGCATCAACGCTGCCGAATGGACGGAAGAAATCATCGCCTCGGCAGCAGAACCAGTGCCCTATATCATTGGTATCCTTGACCGTAAGCCGTCAGTCAGCTTCGAATAACTAAGACCGAAAAGATCAGACTGCTTGCTGCAAATACAGGCCCGTTGCGAGCTGCCGCGCTATCTCTAGATAGAGGTGCGCTTGCATACCCCCCTCTGTCACCACAGGGCTACCAGCATCACTCAAGGCCCGAATATCGGCATGCAGCGGAATTTCTCCCAAAAATGGTACAGCCATTCTAGCAGCTTCAGTCCGGGCGCCACCATGGCCAAAGATATGAGATTCGTGACCGCAGGACGGGCACAGATAGGTGCTCATGTTTTCAATGATCCCTAGCACTGGCACCGCGACCTTGCGGAACATCTCAACTGCCTTGCGCGCATCGATCAGGGCCAGATCCTGCGGGGTAGACACAATCACCGCCCCAGCCAACGGTACTTTTTGTGCCAACGTTAATTGCGCATCGCCCGTACCGGGCGGCATATCCACGACAAGAATATCAAGCGGATTTTCTTTAGTGCCCCACGCCACATCACGCAGCATCTGATAAAGCGCCGTTTGGACCATCGGCCCGCGCCAAATCATTGGCGCTTCGTTTTCCACGAGAAAGCCAATCGACATAAGTTTCAGGCCATAAGCTTCAAGAGGGACCAACTGTTCATGATCGTCCTGTTGGGGACGCTGTCCGGTCAGCCCGGTCAGGCGAGGCACTGAGGGGCCATAGATATCAGCATCGAGCAACCCTACCGCTAGTCCTTGCTGCGCTAGCGCTACCGCCAGATTGAATGCGACAGTAGATTTACCCACCCCGCCCTTGCCCGAGGCGACCGCTATAATTTTTCTGATTGGCAGATCCAGCATCGGATTTTTACTCATACCGTGCGGATCGGAGGTTGCTTCAGTACGCGGGCGTTCGGCGGTCAACACCGCCTGCACGGATCGGACCCCCGGTACCCTGCGCACCGCCGCTTCGGCCGCCTGACGCAGAGTCTCAAGCTCCGGGCCCCGGCGTGGATCAACCTCAAGTGCAAAGACGACCGCCCCTTCAGCAATCTGCAAGCCCGACACCATCCCCGCACTGACAATATCACCTGCACCATCTGGATGCTTGACGGTACGCAGAGCGCTTTCAAGGGCCGCGAGATCTGGTCTGGACATAATTATCATTCATCTTGGGTTGTTTTCTCACGGAAAAGAGATATTCTTAACGCACCTAACAGTTCAAGAGAAATCCGAGGATTCAAACCCATGTTCTGGAATATCCACCTTAACAGCAACCCGAACAACCCCTGGGGACGCCCCTCAGGTGGCGATAACCGAGGTGGCGGGCGCAGTCCATGGGGCGCAGGCGGTGGTTCCGGGGGCGGACGCGGACCCGGCGGCGGTGCCGGTGGGGGCGATCTGCCACCCGATCTTGATGAGATGCTGCGCAAGGCACAAGATAACCTGCGGCA
>JAMPXY010000143.1 GCA_023700945.1 Alphaproteobacteria bacterium
GACGTCATATCCGATTCCTTTCACTTCTTTTTGAACCATGGTTTTGAGTGACTCGAGCGCGGCGGGGTTCTGCGCCTCGGCTCGTGTCACCAGAACATTCTGCGTATTCGAAGCCCGGATCAGCCACCAGCCATCAGGCGTGCTGACGCGGGCACCGTCAATGTCGTTAACGGTGAGGGCTGGATTTGTTTGCGCCTGTGCTTTGACCGAGGCAACAATTTTTGCCACCAGCTCAAATTTATGCACTTCATCGACTTCGAAACGAATTTCCGGAGTGTTGTAAATCTGTGGCAGATGCGCAATCAGCGAAGAGGCCGGGCCACCCGCCTTTTGCATTTCCTTGTTCACTTCCTGCAGCAGGCGCACCGCGCAGTAGATACCATCGTCAAAACCGTACCAGCCATCACCAAAGAAGATGTGGCCGGAAAGCTCACCCGAGAGTGGTGAGTGCTCTTCAGCCATCTTGGCCTTGATCAGTGAGTGGCCAGTCTTCCACATCACAGCCTTGCCGCCCAGACGGGTGATTTCGTCATACATCACTTGCGAACATTTGACGTCACCGACGATGGTGGCGCCGGGATGGCGCGCAAGAACATCACGGGCGTACACAGTCATCAGTGTATCGCAACGCATGATATGGCCTTGTTCATCCACGGCACCGATACGGTCGGCATCGCCGTCAAATGCAACACCGAGATCGCATTTTTGTTCTCTGACCACGCGGATCAGGTCTTCGAGATTTTCGTCGACAGTCGGGTCAGGGTGATGGTTGGGGAAAGTACCGTCAATTTCATCAAACAGCAGAATATGCTTACCGGGCAATTTTTTGACCAGACGGCGGACAATCTCGCCGCCCGCGCCATTGCCGCAATCCCACGCTACTTTCATGTCTTTGAGACCCTGCACATCGCGTAGCAGGCGCGTTACATATTTGTCTTGAATATCAGCTGTGGTCACTTGCCCCTGGCCGGTTTCAAAATCACCTGTTTGGGCGATGCGCCCTAGTTGCTGAATGGTTTCACCGTAAACCGGGCCGTTTAACAGGGTCATTTTAAAGCCGTTATAATCAGACGGATTGTGCGAGCCGGTGATCATCACCCCGGCAGCGGCCTGAGAATCCTTGACCGCAAAATAAAGCATCGGTGTCGGGCCCAGACCAATCGCCTCGACGTCCAGCCCGGTGCTGATCAGTCCTGCGGTGACGGCCTCGGCAAACCGCGGCGATGATGCCCGACCATCATAGCCCACGCAGACACGGGTACCGCCCAGACGGCGGACATAGGTGCCGAAGGCGCAGCCGACAGCGAACGCATCGTCTTCCGACAGGTTTTTGCCAATCTGGCCGCGAATATCATATTCACGCAGGATCGTCGGGCTGAATGTGTAGGCTTTCGGGGTGAAATCTTTTCTCATCGCGGCACTGGTCATATCAGGCGCTCCCGTATTTCTTGATCAGGTTGGTGACATGCATGCCAATCTCGGGATCGCGCATGCCATAGGCCAGAGTGGCCTCGATAAAGCCCAGGCGGCTGCCGCAATCAAAGCGGGTGCCGTCATAACGGAACCCGTGGAAAGCCTGCTTGCCGATCAGCTTGGCCATGGCATCGGTGATCTGGATTTCGCCGCCTGCGCCTTTTTCAAAGGCATCAAGATGATGGAAGACTTCGGGCTGCAGAATATAGCGGCCAATAATTGAAAGCGTAGAGGGGGCGGCTTCGGGTTTGGGTTTTTCCACCAGTCCCTTGATCTCGACTAGTTGGCCATGATCGGCTTTGATATCGAGGATCCCGTATTTCGAGGTATCCTCACGCGGCACGTCCATCACGGCGACCAGATTGCCGCCAACCTTGTTATATTGTTCAACCATCTGCGCGAGGCAACCTTTTTGTGCCAGCACCACATCATCAGGCAGCATGATGGCAAACGGTTCATCGCCGACCAGTTTCTTGGCGCACCAGATGGCATGGCCTAAACCCAGCGCTTTGGGCTGGCGGGTCAGGAAGATTGAACCTTCAGGCATTTCTGCCGTGCGCATTTTATCGAGCAGGTCTTTCTTGCCAACGGCTTCCAGTTTCTCGGCCAGTTCGGGCTGGTAGTCAAAATGCTCTTCGAGCATTTCCTTGTGACGGCCCGTGACGAAAATGAATTCTTCTATCCCGGCATCGCGGGCTTCTTCAACTGCGTGCTGGATGAGCGGGCGATCCACCAGCGGCAGCATTTCCTTGGGCATGACTTTGGTCGCAGGCAAAAAACGGGTGCCCAGACCGGCGACGGGGAAAACAGCCTTGCGCACGGGCTTGATGGGTTTGCCGAACAGCATGAGAATTATGGAATTCCATTAGTTATTACAGAGCTGAAAACTGGCACAGAAACGTCAGTGTTTCAACCCGCCCTCGCTGGAATCCGGTCTATTTCAGCAATAAATCGCGGGCTTCATTCAGCTTGGCGGCCATCCAGTCGCTGCCCTGCTGGTCAGGGTGAACTTTGACGATCAGGCGCTTGTAAGCATCTTCGATATCTTCCGCTGTAGCGCTGTCACTCAGACCAAGAATTTCCAGGGCTTCGCTACGGGTCATGTGCAGGGGTTGGACGGGCTTTGGCTTTACCGGGCTGTGTCGGGCCTTCCACCACGCCAGCCCGATCGGCCAGAGCGCCAGCAGCAGCGCAATCGCGGCGGGCAAGCGCCCGGTCACAGCCATAAACAGCAAGGCTATACAGAGGATAAAAAAGACCGTGGCAAGCAAGAAGGAACTGATCTGCTTCGGGGTCGCCGAAACAAAGAATTTGTATAATCCGAATAGGCCAATCGCGGCCCCGATGACAAGGAGGATATAAGGCATGGATAGATTATAACAGGATGCGGTGGGGGCTGGAAGATGCGGGTAAAAAATCCTATGATCCGGGCATGGCTTCAAAAACAACCAAAAAAGAAGAATATCATGGAACAGGCAGATAAGTTGAACGCGCTGCGGGGCGAACTTGCAAAACAAGGACTGGGAGGCTTTCTGGTTCCCAAGGCCGATGAATTTCAGGGCGAGTATATTCCGGAACGGGCCGAACGCCTGCAATGGCTGACCGGGTTCACAGGATCTGCCGGGGCGGCCGTGGTGCTGACGGACAGGGCCATGGCGGTCAGCGACAGCCGTTACCGGGTGCAAATCAAAAAGCAGGTCGATGCCAATCTATTTGAGATTGTCGAGGGAGGCACAACGGAACTGGGTCAGTGGCTGGTGCAAAATGCCCCGGCCCAGACGGCAATTGGGTATGAC
>JAMPXY010000050.1 GCA_023700945.1 Alphaproteobacteria bacterium
ACCCTGATCATATAAGGCATCGACCAGTATCATCAGGCGCTTGGCTTCATTGCGCCGGTCATAGGTCAGCTTCGGCACATTCTCAAGAAATACGGTGTGATAAAGTGCAGCGATCTTCAAGAAATCTTCAGCGCCGTGCGGCTGTTCACACAACTCTGCAAATGAGAACCGCGCCACCCCTTTCGCCACCGCCCTGACATTGATCGCCCGGCCCTTGACATGAAATTCTTCGGCATGCGGCGGTGTGTTACCGGTAAGATGGCAGAAAACCTGATGAATACGGGCAACAGTATGATCGCCCAACGGCCAGAAATAAGCCCCCTCCTGCGTGAGATGACGCAAGCGATAATCCCTGCCCCCCTCAACAGCGATGACCGTCATCCGCGCACCCACCAGTTCGATAAACGGCAAAAAGCGGTCACGCTGCAACCCGCCCTCATAGAGACGCTCCGGTGGCCAGTTCGAAGTCGCCACCACCACCACCCCGCGATCAAACAACGCCGTAAACAAACGGCCTAAGATCATGGCGTCGGCCACATCGGTCACATGAAATTCATCAAAACACAAAACCCGGGCTTCGCGAGCGAAGCTCTCGGCAAAGCGGAGCAAGGCCCTATCCGGCCCAGCCTCGGCCTTGGTGCTTTGGCGTGATTGATGCAGATAATCATGCACCCGGATCATAAATTCATGGAAATGGATACGTTGCCGTGGAATGTGGGGGGGAACTTGCTCAAAAAATAAATCCATCAGCATCGATTTGCCACGCCCGACCCCGCCATACATATAAACCCCTTTAGGCATCACGGGTTTGCGGCGGCCCAGAGCCCATCTCTGGCGGGGCGCACTGGCCGCCACCACGTGATCAAGCACCTCCTGCAACAGTGCCACTGCCCGGCGCTGCGCGTCATCGGGGACAAGGCCGCGCTGGGTCAGAATTTCACTCAGCACGGGCGGATGGTGTCTGGAGATAGCGGATGACAAGGATTGAAACTTCATAAAGCAGGATAATGGGAATGGCGAGAGCAAACTGGCTTAAGACATCGGGCGGGGTCAGGAACGCGGCGACTACGAAGGCTATAACAATTGCATAACGGCGACCTTTTACCAATTGTGCGGAAGTGACAATCCCGGCCCGGCCCAGCAACACCAGCAACACCGGCAACTGGAAACACAGACCAAAGGCAAAAATCAGCAACATCACCAGATCGAGATACTCACCAACACGCGCCTCAAGCTGGATCGGCAGGGCTGTCGCCCCCCCATCGCTCTGAAAGCTCAAGAAAAACTGCCACGCCACCGGCATCAGCCAGTAATAAACCAAAGCCGCCCCGGCAAAGAACAACACCGGCGTTGCAATCAGAAACGGCAAAAAGGCGTGCTTTTCAGTTTTATACAGACCCGGCGCTATAAATTTCCAGATCTGCATCGCCATCACCGGAAAGGATAGAAAAATCCCGGCAAAAAAGGACACCTTGAGATAAGTGAAAAACGCTTCAGTCAGACCGGTATAAATCAGGCGCTGGCTATCACCGGGGCCCATCGCCTGCGCCAACGGTTTAACCAGAAACCCGTAAATATCCTCGACAAACAAAAAACTGACACCCGTAGCCACCAACAGTGCCACCAGTGACCATAACAGCCGCTTGCGCAGTTCGACCAGATGCCCCGCCAGAGTCTGGCGGCGATCTTTCTCTAGCGCTGTCGTTTCATGGCTGGGTGCGCTCATGCTGCGGCTCATGCTGTGATTGAGGTTCAGGTTCGGGAGGTAAGGGGGCTAACGATGTCATCTCTTCCTCGTCAGCGGCGGCTTCATCAAAAAGATGATCAGGGCGCAAGCGGGCAGCCTGGCGGATATCTTCAAGATCATTATCTTTCATAAAATCGTCAAACTGCTGGGACAGGGCAAAACGCACATATTGCAAACGCCTGACAAAGCGGCCCAGACCGTGCATAATTTTGGGAATATCCTGCGGGCCGATCACCACCAGCGCCACAACCACAATCGTGAAGATTTCAGGCCAGCTGAAATCCAGCATGGCCGGTTACTCCTGCTCTTTCTTGTCCTGCGCGAGAACCTTGGGCTCATCCTCGTCTTTCAGCCCCTTTTTGAAGCTTTTAATGCCCTTGGCCAGATCTTCCATGACGGTCGGCAGGCGCTTGGTGCCAAACACCAGCACCACCACCAGAATAACCACCAGCAAATGCCAGATACTTAAGCCCATTATGCAACCTCTTCTTCATCGTCGGCATCACCGGCATCGTCATTCGATGCCGCCCGGTCAGTCCAGCCTTCTTCGTCAGAGTCATTTTCATCGGAATCCTCACCAGATGAGGTCACCGCTGTCTCTGCGATCACAGCTTCTTCATCCTGATCATCCTCAAGGGATTCATCGTCAGCCAGATCGGACTCCTCCAGATCATTGGCCAGCATCTCTTCTTCGGCACCAAACAAATTACCGGTCGTCACCGCAATCGCAGAGCGACCATCGAGAAGACCCGATGCTTTCAACTCGTCCATCCCCGGCAGATCGGTCAACGCGGTCAGGCCAAAGTGATCAAGAAAAGCCGGTGTGGTCACCCAGGTTAGCGGACGGCCCGGCGTATCACGGCGACGGCCCGGCTTAACCCAGCCGCACTCCATCAGCACATCGAGTGCCCCGTTAGAAATAGCCACGCCACGAATATTTTCGATCTCGGGTCTGGTTACTGGCTGGTGGTAAGCCACAATCGCCAGCGTTTCCACCGCCGCCCGCGAGAGCTTGCGCTGGACATCTTTTTTCATGCTCAAGGCATCGCTCAGATCCGCAGCCGTACGGAAGGCCCAGTGACCGTCCATGTTCAGCAGACTGACGCCGCGCCCTTCGTAGGTCTTTTGCAGTTCCATCAGCAGACCACCGACATCAGCACCGTCCGGCATGCGTTCGCGAATAGCATTAACAGTCAAAGGCTCAGCCGAGGCAAACAGTAGGGCCTCGATCAGGCGCAACTGATCAACATCGGGCACCACCACATCTGCCGCCTCCGCAACAATCTCCATCGATTCAGATTCAGATTCAGCATCATCAGCATCCTCTTCATCATCGAAGGTCTGGTTAATCATATCAGCCAAAGCCGCGATATCTTCGTCATCAACCGTATCAATTATTTCAGGTTCCTGTTGCACGTCTGGTGTCCTCCATCGTGACATCTTCAAATTGTTGGGTGGTGGCGCGCATATAGACCGGGCGGAAGGGCCCGTCCTGACGCACCTCAATCTTACCTTGCTTGGCCAATTCCAGCGTCACCGTCAGCAGCGATGCCAGTGATGAACGCATATAAAGCTTGTCGGTATTTTTTTCCGGCAGGAAGCTATCGAGCGTTGTCCAGACACTACACTGACCATTACGTGGCAACTTGCCCAGCATCTTGGTCATACGCTCCATCGCGGTTTCCATCGACATCAAATGGAAAGAAGGCAACTCATATTGCCCGTTCTTGCCACGTTGCTTGATATCGCCATAGGCGCGCAACACATCATAGAGTGAAAGGTCATAAATGCTGTTATAGGTCGTACGCAACCCCTCAGGCATGCCACGGCGGTAAATGCCCATCCCCAGCTGCGGCAACTTGAACATATTTTCGGCCGCCTGCTTCATCGCCTCCAGACGGCGCAACTGGAACTGCAGCGCTTCGGCCATCGCATGCGCATCCGGCCCCTCGCCATCTTTTTCCCGCGGTAGTAGCAACCGCGACTTGAGGTAAGCCAGCCATGCGGCCATCACCAGATATTCAGCCGCCAGATCCAGCTCCAGCTGGTGGGCGCGCTCGATAAACTGCAAATACTGCCGCGCCAGTTGCAGAATGGAAATCTTGGCCAGATCAACCTTCTGGTCGCGGGCCATCCCGAGCAGCACATCAATCGGCCCCTCATAACCATCAAGGTTCAGCAAGAAGGCATCCGCCACATGCGCACCCTCAGCCGCACCCTCACGGGGCGGGTCTTCCTCGAACGTAGACAAAGTCGCAGCTAGAGCGGCCTCATCGGCTAGGGCGTTATCGTGGGTCATACCACTCCTTTGTACCAGGAAATGGAACGGTTATAGCGTCTTACCGCCTCGGTTGTCATCTTTTGTACGCGCAGGGCGATATCTTCGATTTCATCAAACTTGCCGCTGCAATGCAGAGCCGCATCACAGCCGCCGCGCAAAACATCCTCAGCCCGGCGGTGCGGCTTGCCATGAGCCGCCAGCGCGTCCATGCCAATATCATCGCTAACCAAAAATCCTTTAAAACCAATATCTTGCCTGATCGTATCCCAAATCACCTTACGCGAACAGCTGGCCGGCAGCTTGGGATCAATATCGCTGTAAATGACGTGGGCAACCATGCCCCAGACCGCCTCGGAGAAATCCCGCGTTAATAATTGACGATAGGGTGCAAAATCCACCTGCTCCAGTTCGGCCTGTGTGGCCCCCACCACCGGCAGATTTTTATGCGAATCCGCCGCCGCCCGGCCATGCCCGGGAATATGTTTGACCACCGGGATAATGCCGCTGCGGGCATAAAACTCGCACGCGACACTCCCGAGCGCTGCCACTACCTGCGGGTCTTCGGAAAAAGCGCGGTCACCGATCACGGCATGGGTCTGCGGGAACAAAACATCCAGCACCGGCGCACAATTGACGTTCACGCCTACACTGCGCAGGTCTGCTGATATTTCCTTTACCTGATCCTGCAGTAACTGACGCCCCTTGGCGAAATCAGACATAAAGCGATCACCAAAGTATTTGGCAGGTTCATATTGCTTCCAGTGCGGAGGTTTCATCCGCTGAACGCGGCCACCCTCCTGATCAATCAGCACCGGCACAACACGGCCCACCGCCTGATGCAGCGACAAAACCAGATCGCGGATCTGCTGCGGGTTATCACAGTTGCGCGCAAACAAAATAAACCCGAGCGGATCGGTCTTGCGGAACAGATCGGCTTCCTGCTGGGTGAGCACCGTACCCTCGATACCAAAAATCACCGCCGCCGGGGGGGTATCCTCGGAGAGGGGGGAGAGATCACCGGCAGAGGGCTGCGGCACGGCAGATGAGTTATTTGCGGACGACAAGACACCCACCCGGTTTCTGCGCAATAACGCTTTGGCAAATGGCCTTGGCTTCGGCCTCAGTCACCGGGCCGCCCTGAATGCGGTAAAACAAACCCTTGTCCCCGAGATTGGCTTCCTGCACCCGCAAATTGAGCGGGGCCAAAGCAGCAAAAGACTTCTGCAATTTACTCCATTCACCCGCTGCACCTTCACGGGCGCGGACACTGCCGAGTTGTACGTAATAGCCCCCCGCCGATGCCAAGGCAGGCTTCTCATCAATTTTTTGCACACCGGAAGCCGGTTCGGTTTTATTGGCTGCAACTGCCGCCACTACATCAGCCTGCGGCTTTTCTACGGGAACAGGCTTAGCTGTCATGGCCGCAACCTGCGGTGTGGTCACTGCACTCTCGGTGATCGTACTGTCTACAACTTTTTCACTAGCCACAGCCTTTTCACTGGCGTCCTCACTGACGGTGGATGCAGTGGATGCGACGGATTCATCCACTTTCAGACCTGCAAACAACTGATCACGGGATACGGGCTGCTCCGGCTGCGGCAACAGGTTTTCGACCTGCCCGTCCCCACGGCCTTCAGCCTGACGCATGGTATTGAACACTGTGCTTTCACGATAAGGGATGGCCATTCCCCCCGGCTCTGCCGGAAGTACGCGGTAATCTCCAGCATCGGCGCGGACGATCGGTGTGTTCATCACTTCGCGCTGGGCACTTTCGCGCGGATAGCTATACCAGATAACGCTGCCCAGCACCGCCAACAACGCCACCACAATACCGGTGGCAAAAACGGGCTTCCGCGCTTCGAACCGCGCACGCAGGTCGAGGGCATTCATAATCGAGCCTATGGCCTTGGCGGCGTTCGGTTCATCAAATTCATCATTGTTTCGCATGCTTCCATCCTATGAAAAAAGACCCGGCACGGGCAACCATTATGACCGCCCTATCCCCAGCAATTTAATCCGAAAAAATGGCAGAAATCTGCCAAAAATCAACGTGGATCCTCATAAGTGCCGAACAACTGGGCATGTTCGCGGATGGCAAACCGATCGGTCATCCCGGCTATATAGTCGGCCACCACCCGCGCCAGCGCGCTCTGGCTGGTCAGACCACCCGCCTCGATCACGTGCATCTGCCAGTGATCAGGCAGCAATTTATAATTATCGGTGAAGGCTTCATAGAGATCGCGCACAATTCGGCTGACCTGCAACCGCGTGCGATTGACCTTGTAATGGTGATACATCCGGGTGCGTAAAAAAACCCGCAATTTTTCAATATCGGCAAACATCCCCTCCGAGAACGCCACCATCTGGCGCTCCGCCGCGCGGATATCCTCCGGCGTTTCCGGCTTCAGGCTTTGCAATCGCGTTTTGGTCTCTGTCAGTACATCCATCACCATCGCACCAAATAAATCGCGCACAGTTTCACAGATCAGATAGTGGTCATTGATCTCCGGATGGCGTTTACGCACATCCGTCATGATCCGCGCCAGCAGCGGTACACTCGCCAGATCATCAAACGAAAATAATTTTGCGCGCAACCCATCTTCGACATCATGGCTGTTATAAGCAATATCATCGGCAATCGCCGCCACCTGCGCCTCGATCGAAGCATAGGTATGCAGGCGCAAATCTGTTTGCTGCTGAACCATCGCAAGCGTCACTGGCAAGATTTTGTCGGTGACCGGGCCGTTATGCTTAACGATCCCTTCAAGGGTTTCCCATGTCATGTTCAGACCGACCCAGCCGGGATATTTACGCTCGAGATGCGTCACCACCCGCAACGACTGATCATTATGATTGAAACCGCCGACAGTGCCCATACATTCAATCAAGACATCCTCACCCGTATGAGCAAAAGGCGGATGGCCGAGATCATGCGCCAGCGCCACGGTTTCCGCGAGGTCTTCATTGACCATCAGCGCCCGCGCCAGCGTCCGCGCCACTTGCGCCACCTCCAGCGTGTGGGTCAGGCGGGTGCGGTAATGATCCCCCTCATGATAGACAAAGACCTGTGTTTTGTATTTCAGGCGACGAAAGGCGCTCGAGTGAATGACGCGGTCACGGTCGCGCTGAAAAGGCGTGCGGTACTGGCTTTCCGGTTCCGGATGCAGGCGTCCTCGCGTCAAGTCCGGACGGCAGGCATAAGCCGCCAACGGCAGGGCGCAGTAATTATAGGCTGGTTGATCGAGAACGCGGGACGCGGTCATGACAGGTATTCCTTTCACCAAATCTGCCTCGAATATATCCTGTCTGGCCCTTGAAAACCACCCTCCCCTGCCCCTATATTAGAGGTATGAGTGAGACCTTTGGAATTGTCGTCGAAGATAGTGCGATAGCACGCGTTGAGGCCCTGCGCAGCAAGCAAGGTCTAAGCGGGGATCATTATCTCAGGATCGCAGTGGTTGGCGGCGGATGTTCCGGGTTTCAGTACGAGATGTCTATGGATGATGTGATCAATAACGACGACCTCGTCTTTGACGAGGCCGTCGTTATTGATCAGACATCGCGCCAGATGCTGCGTGACTCAGTTATCTCTTTCCGGGAGGACATGATGGGGTCGCAGTTCGTGATCGAAAATCCGCAGGCCGCCTCCAGCTGCGGCTGCGGTTCCTCTTTTTCAGTTTAGCCCCTAATCAAGGACCTGCGGGACCACCCGGTTTACGGTTTGTCCGCGGCGCGGGCGGGATTGTGAGTTTTTGCAGAAATTCGCAGGCATCATGCGCCACATGATCGACATAGGCGCTAAAGGCAGCAGGTAAAATGCGGCCATGTGATGACCATACGGTTTGCATGCCCATCTTCTTCGCCGTCACCAGATTGGCTGGTGTGTCATCGGTAAAGACTGTGTCTTTAGGATCAGGCCCGCCCAAGCGGCTCAAGGCCAGTTCAAAGCCTTTGGTGCCAATATGCTTGGGCTCTTCCTTGTACATCTCCAGCGTAACAATCCGCTGATCCGGGAACCATGGCCGGATCTTGTTCAAATCCACACACTCCGAAGCCCACAGCATATGTGAATGGGTCAGAATGCAGTGCTCCGCCTTCGAACCCAGCGCGGCAAGACTGGCGGGCAACTGGGGAATCGGATCAATGATACTGCGATCCACCCGCTGATTATAAGACAGGTGCAGCGTGTCCCAGTCTACGCCGTGCCGTTCGATAAACAATTGAAAGTGGCTTTGACGTGTGGCGATACTTTCCTTGATCAGGTCCATAGCCTCCTGCAAGCCTAACCCCACACCGCAATCCTCAATCGCGGCGCGGGCGCAGGCCTCGTTCATGACCGCTTCGGCCTGCGGTTTAAACCGCTGCAAATTGTCATCAAGATCGTGAATATAGTAACGGGTCATGTATGGTTTTATAGACAGGCCTGAATGTTATGTCAATATTATGAGGCGCCCCTTTGCTCCGGCCATACAGGGCCGGCAGCAAGATGGGGCCATGACGGCAGTGACACTGTCCCGCCGGGCTGCTAGTCTTTGCACAGCACGCATAGTTCAAAATCATATCGCCCATGGTCGCCCGTACATATTTCATACCCCTGATGGCCATTGTGGCCGCAGCCTACGCCGTTTTCATGATCGCCTTCACATGGCATCAGATGATCGACGTGTTCCAATTGAGCGATCCCACGGGCCTATTCGGCTTCCTGATGCAGGTCGGCGGTTTTGTATCCAACCTGTGTGTCATCCTGATCGCCGCACTGTTTCTGCTACCTTTGACCACAGGCAAGACAAACCCCATACCACATAAAACCGCATCGCTCATTTTTGGTATCAAGCTGCTGGAAGGGCTGAGCCTGTCGCCCTGCGCCGTCGGATTCGGAGATGCCTTTTGCGGTTTCTGGTGGGTCATACTATCGATGGTTACATCGCCGTTACTGATCTCTATCACCCTGATCTTCCTTTTCAGTTCGGACAAGAAGGCACTGGTCCACACAGGCAAGGCGATTGTCGGCGGAGTGCTGCTGGCCGGGATCATGACATTTTTCATCCTGACCCCCAAAAATGCCGACGCCTGCATGACTCTGGTTGAGGTTACAGACCGCGCCGCCTGCCTTGAAAAATTCGCGCTGCGTGACAATGACGTCACACTCTGCCGCCAGATCGAATTCCGCTCCACGCGGTTCAACTGTCTCTATAATGTGGCGCGAGACACGGAGTCGCCCGCCATCTGCGAGGAAATCGTCGACCCGGAAGGCACCATGATCGCCGCGTATGAAACACCGGCAGCGTCCACCCGGGATCTTTGTTATTACCTGCTGGGATTCAAGATGCATAACCATGGTATGTGCCAAAAGGTCAACGATGAAAAGATGCGGAGTACATGCATGAACGGCGCCGGTACGCCGGAACAGAAACGAAGACTCTTTTAACCACGCGAAAGACAAGAGACATGAAAATCGCGATCTGGAACGTCAATTCGATCAAGGCCCGCCTCGACCATGTTTTACAATGGCTGGGCGATGCGCGTCCCGATGTCTTGATGATACAGGAACTCAAAGGACTGGAGTTTCCAGCCGCAGCCTTTACCCCTTTGGGCTATCACGCCACGTTTGTTGGGCAGAAAACCTATAACGGCGTGGCCACTCTGACCCGCACCCCCGTCACCCCGCTCTTGGAGCGATTACCGGGCGATGACAGTGATGAACAGGCACGCTATCTCGAGATCGACTATAACGGCACCCGCCTGATAAATATTTATGCCCCGAATGGCAACCCGGTCGACAGTGAAAAATATCCCTACAAACTGGCATGGCTGGAACGGCTGCGCCTGCATGTGGCAGGGTTACGCGCCAAAGCGTTGCCCTTTATCATTGGCGGCGATTTTAACATCATTCCCGACGACCGCGATTGCTACGATCCCAAGGTCTGGCAGGACGATGCCTTGTTCCGGCTGGAAAGCCGCCAGCAATTCCGCGCCCTGATGAATCTTGGGCTGACCGATGCCCTGCGTGTCAATAACCAGAGTGATGGCGCATACACGTTCTGGGATTATCAGGCAGGGGCCTGGCCACAGAACAAAGGTATCCGCATCGATCACTTCCTGCTCTCGCCCGATATCGCTGACCGCTTGCAGGCCTGCGTCATCGACAAAACCCCGCGCGGCTGGGACAAGGCCTCGGATCACACCCCGGTCGTACTGGAGATCACCTGATGAAGCTCTGGCCCCTGCTCTTTTGCGGCCTACTTATGGCTTGTGGAACATCATCCGGCCCTGCCCGTGATTACCACCCCTATCTGCAGGCCAAAGGCATTACCACTCTCTCTCCATCTGTTATCCCACACTGTCATGGTTATGGCTGTCGCCTTAAGAGCTACGCTAGCCTGACAAAAGCGGAAGAGACAAAAATCACCCGCCTGTTCAAACCCAAAATGTCTGCCGACAAAGAACGTCAAGCCGTGGCCGCGGCTATCGGCCTGTTTGAAACCTTTCTGGGGCAAAAGACCGGTACCGCTGCCGATGTGGCTGGCACCTATGTTCAGCTGGGCAATGACCAGCATGACTGCGTCGATGAAAGCGTCAACACCACGATTTATCTTGATGTGATGAAACAAAAAGGCTGGTTGCACCAGCATGATATCTCAACGGTCTCTACCCGCATTCCGCTAGTAGGCGGCGGTATGGGATTTCACCAGACAGCCGTCATAGTCGAGCGCGCAAGCGGTCGGCGCTATGCCGTTGATAGCTGGTTTCATGACAACGGGGCCAAGGCGGAGATCGTCCCGCTGCAAGATTGGCTTTACGGCTGGCACCCGGCCCGCCCGGCTGATTAAAATTACGGAAAATAAATTCTCTGATCCTCTTAAACTTATTGAACAATCGAGACTTTTTCTACCCCGCCAAGAATGCTAAAGTGCCTCACCGGGCTGAAAACCGGGTTCAAAGGAAGGCATTTATGACGCGCATGCAAAAAATCTCGACATTGGCAGTTCTTCTCGTGGCCACCGCGGCTTTATCCGCCTGCTACATGCCAACGCTCGACATGAAAAAGCAAACCTTGACGCGTCTGGCCGTGCCCACCGGCATGATGGAACGCCAGCTCCCCGCCCAACCCTACCTGATCACCGCTTTTGAGCGCGTCAGCCGCAAAGGCGATGTCGCCACTGTCTATATCGAAGGTGGACAGGTGATCTGGGATGATTTCATCAAGGAACGCGAGACCGCCACGCCGCTCAACCCGCTCGCGCTGCATATGTCGACCCGCGATCTCTCAGCCAATGTTGTCTGGCTGGCCCGGCCCTGCCAGTACACAACCAAACTTGATGGCAGTGCCTGCACCCGTGAGGAATTTACAGCCGGACGTTTCAGCCTGACCAATTTGCGAGCCATGAATCTAGCGCTGGACAATGTTCAGCGTCGCTATGGTTTCAAGGGGTTCCATCTGGTGGGTGTAGGTGATGGCGGCGGTGTCGCGGTTCATCTCGCCGCCTCGCGCAAGGATGTATTAAGCCTGCGCACCGTTGCGGGCGTGGTTGATACAGATGTGTTCACCCAAGTCTATCTGCCGGAAAAACATGAAGTCTTCGTCGACAAAACCTCGAATAACCCGGCCATTCATGCAGCCCATCTGGCGACTATGCCGCAGCACCACTTCTTGGGCGAGTGGGACGATCTGGTCGGGCCTGAAATGGCACAGAATTTCCGCCATGCCGCAGGCAATTCGCATTGCGTCCGCGTAAGCGAAGTCAAAAGCGTGACCCATGAAAAAGGCTGGGTCAACCGCTGGCCCGATCTGCTGAAAAGCCCGGTCGACTGCAAGGCCGGACTGACCGATTAACGCACTGATATTGCTCTATAATAATCAGCCCTATTTTTCCTTGACGTTTTGGTTGTCATAATGATAACTGCTGTCTGTATGTAAAGAAAACACAAACAGATGAGGTTCAGTATCGTGAATGACGGATAACCAAAAAATCCATGACACTTTTGCACAAGTTGCCCCCATTCAAGCCTATGCCGTAGACCAACTGATCACGGCAGTAGAAAAGCGTAAAAAACACTGGAGTGACACCCTAAGAAGACGGGTAACGGCAATTGAAGGTCTTCTATCCACCACCCCCGACGAACCAACGCCCCGCGCTGACAGGTTTTATGCGGACACCTTCAAGGATCAAAAGCGCTACTCAGAAGCGCATAACTGCCTCATCATCCTCAAGCATATGAAAGCTCAAGGGCATAACAGGCTGGAACTTGATACATCCAAAGACATGTACGACCAGATCCTGACTCTGGCTTTGAAATCCGAGAACCGCCCGAAAGGTTATGAGCTTTTGTCCTACACGGAAACTGGTCCTGAGTCTGATACACCAACCTGTAACTATTTAAGAAAAATATCGACCGTTAACCAACAGCCTTCACAGCAGCCTGTTGCAAGCACAGGGCCAAACAGCACAGGTCCGTAATAAGTCCAAGCCGCATCATGCGACGATCATAAAACCGCCCCTTTCGGGCGGTTTTTTTGCCGATCTTATTTTTGCAATTCCGCCAGCAGGGTTGCATACCCATCGAGGGCGATGGGTAACTGCGCGGGCTGGCCATCAAACGTATTGAAGCTCAGAACAGCCTCCTTGCCATTTTTGAAAACGGCCAGCACATCAGGCGGCATCAGCAAGAAGGCATAACAGCCATCACTCAGACAATAGCGCGGCTTGACTGCCATACTATCCTTGCCATCGACTGTAATCGTAAAACCCTGCCCCAGTTCGACCCCGAGCGGCGCAATCAAAACCGCGCGTGCGGTCTGGTTTTGCGGGGCAAACCCGATCGCCAGTTCCAAAACCCGGCTCTGGGTGTTTTGTTCGACCAGCCGGTAAACCATTTCACAAACCTGCCCTGCCCCGGCGGCACCCTCGCAACGCTTGACCCAGGCCGAAGCCGGATCCGCGGCTTGCGCCCTGACCGCGTCAGGCACAGCGGCACATAGGATCAGAAACAACAACATACTGAATTTTAATGATTTTTTCACAGGAGGCCCTTCCCGCTGGCACAAACGCAAGAAAGAGTGGTGCTGCTGGCGAGGATTGAACTCGCGGCCTTACCCTTACCAAGGGTACGCTCTACCACTGAGCTACAGCAGCGCACGGGGATGAGAGATATCCCACAACGCGGCGGACGTTACAATAAAAAATCTGGCCTGTCACGCCTGTTTTGATTATAAATCCCCTCTGTTTTTCCATCACACTGCCGGGATTCGGACAAAATGACGAATCAGACTAAAATGGCCCAAAAAGCCGGGCGCGATGCACGCCGCGCCGAAGCCCTGCGCGAGAACTTGAAACGCCGCAAACAGCAGCAGAAAGATCAGGACGCCATGCGCCAAAGCAACGTGATTAAGCCTACCCCGGAAAGCGCCCTGCAAGCCCAGCCCGGCATCATGCCCGATCACTGGATCCGTGAACTGGCGCAAACAGAAGCCATGATTGAACCGTTCGTCGAAAAACAAAAGCGCGAGGGCAATATTTCCTATGGCCTCTCTTCGTATGGCTACGATGCACGCTGTGCTGACGAATTCATGATCTTCACCAACGTCAATAACGCGATTGTCGACCCTAAGGATTTCAGCAACCAAAGCTTTGTCGAACGCAAAACCGATGTTTGCATCATCCCGCCCAACAGTTTTGCGCTGGCGCGCACAGTTGAATATTTCCGCATCCCCAAAGACGTGCTGGTGATCTGCCTCGGCAAAAGCACCTATGCCCGCTGTGGCATCATTGTCAACGTCACCCCGCTTGAACCGGGCTGGGAAGGCCATGTAACGCTGGAATTTTCCAACACCACCCCGCTCCCGGCGAAGATCTATGCCAATGAAGGCGTCTGCCAGTTTCTGTTCTTCAAGGGCTCCAGCCCCTGCGAGGTCAGTTACGCTGACCGTGCTGGCAAATATATGGGCCAAACCGGCGTGACCCTGCCAAAAATATAATCGGACTATAAACCAGAAAGACAAAAATTATGGCCACAACCGTCAAACCGTTTATTCAGCCTTCACAGGCCCCGGCACCACGCAGCAAATCCGGCACAGATCTGATCCGCATTCAAGGTGGCCAACCCCTGCACGGCACCATTGAAATCAGCGGCGCCAAGAATTCGGCCCTGATCTTGATGTGTGCGGCGCTGCTGACTGAAGACACCATGCGCTTTACCAATATGCCGACCTCGCTACGCGATATCCTGACCTTGACCAAGGTGCTGGAAAGCCTTGGCGCAACCGTTGCCACGGGGCCTGAGGGCACCATGGCTATTCAGGCGCGCCACATCACCAGCACCAAAGCCGATTATGATCTGGTCAAGGAAATGCGCGCGAGCTTTCTGGTGATGGGCCCCCTCTTGGCGCGTTTTAAAGAAGCCACTGTTTCCATGCCAGGTGGTTGCGCCATCGGCACACGGCCTATTGATTTCCACCTGATGGGCTTCGAGGCTATGGGTGCGACGGTGACGCTGGAAGACGGCTATATGCGCGTCTGCGCCCCGCACGGTCTAAAAGGGGCCGATATCACCTTCCCGCGCGTCTCGGTCGGTGCCACTGAAAATATCCTGATGGCGGCAGTTCTGGCAGCGGGTATCACACGCATTTTCAACGCGGCCTGCGAACCCGAAATTGTCGATCTCGGCCGCTGCCTGATCGCCATGGGCGCACAAATTGAAGGGCTGGGCACCTCCACCATCACCATCACTGGCGTACCATCGTTACACGGAGCACTGCATCAGGTGGTGGCCGACAGGATCGAAACCGGCACTTACATGATTGCAGCCGCCATGGCTGGCGGTCAAATTCGCCTGAAACAGGCCAGCACTGAACATCTGCAAGCCCTGATTGCACCATTACAGGCCGCCGGAGTTACCATTACCCAGGACGACAGCGATATCATCGTTGAACGCAGCGGCCCGCTCTTGCAGGGGACGACGATCACCACCGAAGTCCACCCCGGCTTCCCGACCGACTTGCAGGCCCAGTTCATGGCCCTGCTGACCCAGTGTCAGGGCGGCGGCCAGATCACCGAAACCATCTGGGAAAACCGCTTTATGCATGTCCCGGAAATGGCACGAATGGGGGCAAAGATTACAATTGAGGGCAACACCGCCACAATCAAGGGACCGCAAGCCCTGACCGGGGCCAAAGTCATGGCCACCGACCTGCGGGCTTCAGCCGCACTGGTACTGGCGGGGCTGGTCGCCACAGGCACCACCACCGTCGACCGAGTTTATCATCTTGACCGCGGCTATGAAAATCTCGAGCAAAAATTAAAGGCCTGCGGGGCCCGAATCGAACGGATTCCCGCAGAGACCCCATGACCGCCCACAGCATCGCCGCGATTATTCTGGAGGAAGCGGACAATATCCGCACCTCCGGTGCCAGCTTTATGATGCATGAGCGCCTGCAGGCCCTTGAACAATTACAGGCGCAGGCATACTTCAAACCTCATAATGATCATCAAGGGCCTTATCATGTGCGCTTGTCCCTGCAAAACGGCTATCTGGTGGTAGATCTGCAGGATAATCTGTGTCAACCCTTGCAAACGCTGGCGCTGTCCTTGCGCCCCTATCACCGGATTATTCAAGATTATTTTCTGATGATCCGCAGCTACGAACAGGCACGCCTCAACGCCGGGGCCGAAAAACTCGAGGCGATCGA
>JAMPXY010000051.1 GCA_023700945.1 Alphaproteobacteria bacterium
CAAATAATACCCACAGAAATTATATTGAGAGGAAATGATTAAAAAATGATAAACACCAAGGGTGCCCATTCGAGCAGCCTTATGTTAAATTGTGCCTTTTAATCAATGAGTCAGACTGCTGAGACTGCCCTTAACGACCCACCGGCCATTCTGCAACTCGATAGAATTAATTTTTCCAATCCCAGGCAAGCTATCGCCCACCTTAACCGAACGCATGTCACCAGTTACCTTGGAGGCCACCATAGCAGTCCCTGGTTGCGCCGACCTTAAAATCCAGCCTTCAGCTTTGGGCGGAGAAATCCTTGTAGTCACAGCAGGCCTTTCAACCACAGCCTGCTGACTTGGACTCGACACAGCTTGTTCAACTTCAGTTGGGTCAGGCCGATCCGCCTGAGCGGGAACAAAAACAGGAGCCTCTGCCTGCGCTTCATCTGCCTGCGCTTCAATAGAATCGGTCTCGGTCGGGGGTTGCGGAAGTGCTTTGGTTTTGACTGAGGCCGGAGCAGGCGGTTCCGCCACAGGGGCCAATGCCAACGTATTGACCTTATCCTCTAGTGCCGTCAACGTATCTTTCATACCCGCTATCATCTGCGCCGAATCTGATCCGCCTCCAATTTTTGAGGACATTTGGTGCAAACCTGTCTCAAGATTAGCAATACGCCCCTCAAAGCTATCCATACGAGCCAACAGAACGCTCAATTTTTGATCAACGGCCTTCAGGCTATCGCCTGAGGCAAGAACTTGTGCGGCGGCCTCACCCGAAACCTCGGAAACAGGAGCAGCAAAATCCTGACTGACAGGCTTCGCCAGCATAATATCCTGCGCTGAAGGTAGGGATGGCTTAAAGTCAGTCGGGGCAGATGCCGCGCTATCAGGCAATTCTGAAATAGGGGATGGCATAGGCGGCTCACTAGCCACCTCTACCGGCTGTTGACCCACCGGCTCTGACAACGCCAGCGTAGGAGGTTCCCCCTGTGTAGATAATGCAGCTTCCGACTGATCTTCCGTTTCAACCAATAATGTGTCAGGGGCCGCAGGCTCCGGAAGCAAGGGGCCATCTGTAACAGCTTGATCAACCTGAGTTACTGCCGGAGCCACCACAGGGTCAGGGATTTGTGACGAGGTCGGCATCTGGGCGACATTTGGCTCTGCGGATGATTCTAACGGGGCCGGAGCCACAGGGGCCGCTGGGCTGCCGCCAAACTTTAGGTACATAAAGCCGCCACCACCCAACGCGACAACCATGATCAGAATTATATTAAACAGGCCACCCTTTTTCTTCTTAGACGCTGGCTGATCTCCACCACCCTCGTCCGCCTCGCCTTGCGCGTCTTCTTCATAGTTATTGTCCCATGACTCATCTGTCAAATCATCATCTAACGAGGTATCATCATAAGAAGTTTCGTCATATGAGAAATCTTCAGTTGTTTCATCAGCCGACGGATCGTAATCGTCCTGTTCGTTGACCTTAGCCATTTATATCGTATCTCCGTATATACCGAATTGTTCCGCTCTGGTTATTTAGCTGCAGCATCCTTTGTAACAGGCTGCATAAACAGAACACCTACCGGAGTTCCGGCGTGAACTCTGACTAGACGCTGAACCTTGCCTGCTTCCTCATCAATAATCTCACTCGCTTTACCGGCAGCCTCTTCTATGCCCTTAAATATTTCCTGACGGGTATCCAGCGGCTCCTCTTCCTGCGCCACCGTTTCACCCGTAACAGTCACCGATGTCGTTCCTGTTTCAGCAATAGCCGATCCCATTCCCTCAACAAATGCGGCCGCCGCCGGCAGAATAATTCTTGAGAAGTAACGTTGATCTATCTCTGTCACAATTCCCGGGTTGGCTGAAGAAGGGTCAAGGGCAATCGCGTCGGCCGAGTAACTCACGCCTTCAACTACAACTGTTGAGAAGCTTAAAGTCAAATAGCGTTCCTGAACCTCAAAGCTACCTAGCAGCCGTGCACCCTTGAGAGGCCCGCTCATAATCTGAGCCAGCACTGGGCCAGGGGCATCAGAATTAGCCTCAGTTATTAATTGAGCATATTCTATGGTTCCCGCTGGTTGCAGAATATCCAGCAACAGTGGTGCTTGCCCCACGCCAGCAGCTGCAGCAGCAGCAGCGGCCTTCTCTTCCATTTTAAGCGCTTCTTGTTCACGCTCCTTTTCGAGATAGTCAGAATCTGCAATAGTTTCAGATTCTGGTGCAACCGGTTGTTGCGCCGTCAGGATTGTCTCCATCTGCTTTGACATTGCCTTGGCTAATTCATCAATAACTTTTGAATTAGGATCAACCTCGGCTGTGCGGGGTCTTTGCGCCATAGCTTCACGCTTCTGACGCTCCTCCTGAATTTTCCGCCATCTTTCAAGCGGATCTTCCTGCTGATCGTTCCCCAGATCTGGCACTGCAAGCTTTTCATCTGGCGTATTAATTGGCACCGGCATAGCACTCCCCCCTGTACGGGCGGCTTTCTCTGCGGCTTCTTGGTTGGTCTGCTCGAGCGCTTCACGCATCACAGGCGATACTTCTTCCATCCCCGGGGGCGCCGATACCTGCTCAGCTCCTTTGACCCGAGAAACTTTTTGCTGCTCTTTCTCCCCCCCAAAAAGGGTGATGACCACAACTATTGTAGCCACACCTGCTACAATAGCCCCAATCTTAAACATCGGGTTATTCATAGGACTCGGTGGTTTGCCGCCATCGAAATCATCAAAGGAGTCCACCTCATCAGTCGTCCCGGCCTCAAAATCTTCCGGTTCCTGATCATTCTCATTATTCGTCATGAGTGAAATCCCTCTCGCTCAGTCTTGCGCGCACCACCTGGCCCTTATCAGACAACAGTAAAACAGGTGCATTTTTCACAGTATAGACATTCATGCCATCTGCTGAAGACACGGAACTGCTCCACGATGGAGACAGCAAAATCAAGGGCGTCCGTATGAAGGTCAAGCCCTTCACGCTATACGCCGACGTCCGGCCATCCACTCCCTCAACATGCAATCTTTCGCTCCCTTGAGGCGGCACCCCTTCAAGCACAGCATTCAGATCCCGACTACCCGCTGACGTCGTGACTGGCGAACTTGCCTCAATCAGACTGGGTTTGGCGTAAGGCCCCCTCTGGCCAATTCGTGCATCAAACCGATAATGCACAAGCTCTCTTTGCGTTTCCAACGTCAAAGGGACTGGCGTTTTCATTTCCAGTAATTGTACCGAGATATTACCGTACGCATAATCAGACATGGGTGATATGCCTAAACGATTACCGCCCGGCTCAGATTTAATAATTTCAAAATTACCGGCCCAGCTAATATCCTGAATCGGCCACGGCTCACCCGTAATATCAACAAAATTAACCATCGTTACATGCCCAGTCGCGAGCTTCAAAACTGCCGGAGTGGCGCCGGGATCAAGAACGATATCCTGCACCACAATCTCGGGCTTAGGATAAGGATAAATCGGCGTCTCTACGGCTTGACGCGTCTGATCATAACGCTTGAGCAGGTTACGAATCTCATCGGGCCGCATAGGTATAAGTCCGGTAAGGGCCGCATTAAAAGCCTGTTGGCGGATTTCAGATTCAATCTGTTCTGGGGTCTTCGTTACTTCTACAGGCCGCGGTGCAAATGGATTGGAGCTGGGCGCAGAACCGGCACCCGCATCTGCCGGCAATTGTAACCCCGGCGCGCGCGGACTGACGGACGAATCAGAAGGCAACGCTGACTCAAAAGGATTTGCAGATGCGGCCGGTTGCGGTAACTCAGAAAGATCAGCCTCCTCTTGTGCAACCGCAGGGGCGGCCAGCACAATCACCATACCCGCAAGCAAGGCAAAGGAGGGCCTCTTTTCGTGGCGCAAACTAGAACTCACTACTTTATATTTATTCATAAAATACCCCCATATTCAAACTCTACAAGCTTGAATACCCCCTCATTATCTTGCCGCAGCAATCCATTGTTCAATACCCACCCCGTTAGGACTTTCGAGTCGGGGCACCCTGACGATCACCAATGTCACAAGCAAATCATCAGTACGGGTTTTAGAGCCTGCCTGATACGTTAAAGACATAGGCAATTGCACCACCCACTGATACCGTCCGCCAACAATCCCCTCAGATTGAATAACCGGCGCGCCTGTAGGGGCTGCCGTCACCACCTGCTGATTAGCCTCAACTGTTTCAATAATCCGCGCACGCTGCAAGGCCGAAGAAAAACTTTCCCAACCACGACGGGTAAAATTACGTGAGGCTTCTTGCAGACGACGGCGATAATCATTGAAGCCAAACGTCATAACTTCCGTTGAAGCCTGCGCCACCCAAGACATCAGGGCGGGGGAACTCAGATTAGGCTCGCTCAACGGCGCCATAGGAATTAAGCGGCCATCTTCCGTTGTCGCAAAATAACGATATTCCATCTTATTGGTCTTGACCACATAGACCATAACCCCGATCTGCAGGACGATCACGATCGCCAGCAACATGGCCACACGCAGCATGGTGCGGTAGCCATCGCGATAAAACTCGTTGCGCACAACCACAGCGCCCAAATTGCCAAATGTCGGCGACGCTTCCCCATCTCCCTCTGGTTTGGAGACAGCAGCGGCACGGTTTGTGCGGGGATTGGGCGCTTGACGAGGAGAGCCGGGCCTAGGGGGTCGTTGAGTTGCCATTAAAAAACTCTTGAGATTACGTCTGCATCAACAAACTAATATTTATACTTAACATAGAGCGATAGCCTGATAACAGGGCCGAATCGCACTCCTTTATCTAACAGAAATTTTAAGGGTTTACCAAGCCAGAAAAGTATTCTGTCACAAGCCTGCCCTTCTTATACATAATATATTAACCTTCAGACGAGCTCGCTTTTATAGAAAAAATCATAATTCAAAAATTTTACAGGGAAAGCCTATGCGTTTGAAAAGGGAATATGATAAAATTAAGAAGTTATAATGTTAACTATAAGAAATTGCGGGGTTTTTTCAGTATGACATACCACGCCAGGCCCATAAGCCAGGCTTGTGGACCGCTGCAGACACCTGTTGCGGGGGGGTATAATCATGCCAAATCGGTGAGAATCCCGGTACGGAGATCCTTTAAATTCACCCTGCTAGCCCTGATCGGCGTGCTTCTCCTGACATTGGCCTCGCCGAAGCCCGCCGCCGCCTGCCCGGACTGGTGCGGGTGCGAGGTTGGCAACCATGGCGTCCTAAACGGTGAAATGATTCTGCAGCACGCCCTGACCAACGCCTGGATTACCCTTCAGTTCATTCTGCACCGGGAGATTTTCTGGAAACAATGGATGTGGAACTACAATATCGGCAACGCACTGATGATGTGGACCAATGAATTGTCGGCCACGGCGATGGCGCAGCTCTATGCGGTCGGGGCTTTCTTTGACGCCAAACATCAAATGGAAACCCAGCGGCTGTTGCAGATGAAAATGGCAGATGCGCACCGCGATTATCACCCCGATGTAGAGATGTGTACTATTGGTACCGCCGCACGTGGTCTGGGGTCGACATCTCGACGCGCCGAACTCACAGCCTATGCCTTGGTTGAAAATCAGATTGATCGTTTCACGAACGCCCGCAATAGCTCAGGCCTTATGGGAGCGTCTCTGGATAGGACTGCACGTTTTGAGCAAGTCAAAAGGCGGTTTTGTGATGCCCGCGATGATGGCGGGCAGATCGCTTACTTTGTTTGCACCACGCCGCCCACCTCGGCAGGCAGAAATGCTGATATCGATTATGGCCGCTTAGTAGTTGACCCGTGGACAATCAATGTCGATCTGACCGATGCCACCCGCACGGAAGAGGAAGGTGACCTGCTCGCCCTCACCAGCAATCTTTACGCCCACAATATCCCACCACCTTTCCCTGACGATATGTTTTCAAGCGAACGTGGTAAATCATATGCTTTGGCCTTACGTGCCATAGCTGCCAAACATAGCGTGGCGACATATTCATTTGCCAGTATTGTCGGCATGAAAACAGCTGGATCGGCAGCTTCTGCAGGCAATGCACCCTTCCTAAAGGCCGTACTGGATAATCTCGGAGCCACCAACACAGAGACTCTGCAAATCGTCGGCCCACGGCCCAGCTATTATGCCCAGATGGAATTGCTGACTAAGAAAATTTACCAACAACCCCAATTTTACACCAACCTCTACGATGCCCCCGCCAGCGGCGAGCGTAAGTCGGCTGCCATTCGCGCCATTCGCCTGATTCAGGATATGGACAAATTCAACAGTGTGCTTCGCACCGAACAGAACCTATCGGTTCTGGTAGAGATGTACGTCGAAGATATGCAAACTGACAATATCAACACGGAAGGGCGTGTCGAAGAGTAGTTATGACGAACACAGCTAGAAACATAACCTCTATTTTCTTTATGGTCCTGCTGGCGCTAGGAACTACGAACGTGTCTACAGCATGGGCCTGTGATGATTGCGGCAATATTGCTTCAGAAAACCCTGATACGCGCGACAGAATGAACGATGAGCATGATGAGACACGCGATCACTTTAATGCCGAGTTCGATTCGTGGGAGGACTGGCTCGAGAATACATTCACGCCGCCCTGGCTCGAGCCCCTGATGGATATGGCCGAACAAATGACCACAACCATGGTCTATCAAGTCTTTGCTATAGGAACTTTACTGGACGCCAAACAAGAACTGGAAGTACAGCGCTTGCTAGAGAGTAAAGTGGCTGAAGCACAGCGGGACTACCAACCCAGCGTAGGCATCTGCACCGTTGGCACAACTGTGCGCTCACTGGTAGCCGCGGAGCGACGCGCCGAAACAACGACCTTCGTCCTCAGTCAGCGCTCACAAGATCGCCAGATTGGCAATATGCATAGCGCTGCGGCTGAGGGATCAGAAAAAGACCGCGCCGCGCGGGTTGAGCAATTTCGCCGCCGTTATTGTGATACTCACGAGAACAACAACCTCTTTCAAAAGGTCTGCGGTTCCCCCAACGGAGGGCGTAATGCCACAATTAACAAGGACATTGATTACACCAGAACGGTCGACTCGTTTCATACGCTAAACATCGACTTCACAGACACCGCTCTTACCGATGATGAAGAGGATGTTTTGGCCTTGGCCAGTAATTTGTATGCCCATGAAGTCCCTCGGCGTATTGATGAAAAATCCTATACGGGCTCTACAGATAGTTTGCGCCGCGATCGACTCAAATTATTACTTGATCAACGCAGCCTGATCGCCAAAAGGAGCGTAGCCGAGCATTCCTACAACACCATAGTGGGCATGAAAGCCTACGGCAGCCCGGATTCAGGCGATGCCACCATCGGCAGTTCGGTGGACACAAAGCAATATCTGCGCATTATCCTTGAACAACTGGGAATGGCTGCAGCTGACGTCGACCTTTTTCTTGGTGAACAGCCCAGTTACTTTGCACAAATGGAAGTTCTGACCAAAAAATCCTTCCAACAACCGGGATTTTACGCTGATCTTTATGATAAGCCTGCCAACGTTGACCGTAAAAAGGTTGCCCTACAAGCCATCTCACTAATGCAGGACTTCGACACATGGCAAAGCTATTTGCGTACAGAATCGCTGCTCTCTATTTTGCTCGAGCTTGAGGTTGCTACCTATCAAGGTATGGTAGAAAACCCCATTACCGGGGGGGACAAGCAATGACGTCAAGCCTGACATCAACAAGCTTGTTTTCTAAAAGGAGGGTAAGACACCTACTCCTGACCGGGCTGCTCTGCCTAACGTTGGTCATTGCTCCAGCCTCATATAAAAAAGCCTACGCCGTGTGCTGCGGTAGTTTTGCAATCTGCTCGACCATACCCAATCAGGCCACCAGGGCTCTTGAAACGTCTCTTCATAATATTCTACGCCAGCATATAACGCAGGAATTTGTTTATCAGCAACGCTGGTTTATGTTTGACTATTTCTACGACTTCGTCCTGCGCGGCATGATGAATATGGCCGAGCAGCTCTCGGTCGTGGGGGAATCGCAAGTCTTCGCCTTTGGCTCTATTCTCGATGCCAAAGAATCTCTAGAAGCACAACGGCTTATCCAGGAAAAAACCGCGCAGGCACAAAGAGACTATCACCCTGATGTAGGCATGTGCACCATCGGAACAGCGTCCCAGAGTTTGGCAGCTTCCGGGCGTAGCGGTGAGCTAGCCTCAATCGTTTTGAACAAACGGATGATAGATCGCCAACTGGGGATCAGGAACTCAGTGGGTACTGAGGCAAATGCTACCGATGTCGATGCGCGCATAGAACAATTGCAGCGGCGTTTCTGTGATCGTCACGGCAACGCTGGTAATACTTCCAATCTCTGCCTGGCGGCAGCAAGCGGCCCCAACATTAATAAAGATATCGATTATGCCGGCACAATCGGCTTAAAACGTACCGTCAATATTAATTTAACCAACGCTTCTCTGGCGGCACCGGATATTGATGATGAAAATATTCTGGCACTCGCCAATAACCTCTACGGCAGTTCCGTGTTCGATCATAGCCGCGTTCCCGGCAACAAAAAATTGCAAGGGGCAGAATCGTGGGAATCAGGGGTCGCTACGGAGCATCTGGATAAGCGGGCTATTATTGCCAAAAGAAACCTCGCGCAGAATTCATTTAATGCGATTGTTGGGATGAAATCAGCTGGCAGCGCGGCTTCAGCCAATGCCGGCAACTATATCCACAATATCTTTATGCAGCTCGGGGTCACCGCCGCACCGGAAGCGCGGCAAATGCTGGGCGATAACCCCAGCTACTACGCTTTGCTTGAAGCGATATCACAAAAAATTTATCAAGATCCCGAATTTTTTACCAACCTCTATGATTCTCCTGCCAATGTTTCACGCAAAAATGTCGCGATGCAGGCTATCAATCTGATGCTGGATCGCGATACCTATAAAAGCGAATTACGATCGGAAGCCCTCTTGAGCCTGTGGCTCGAAGCAGAAATCGTGCGCTATCAAAAAGATATAGTCAATGATATGGGCCTTATGAGTGATCAGGAGCTCCCAATGCCATGATGACACGTCACGTGACAGCACAGCAATTGCACGGCAGCCCGATCTCCTTGAGAACCGGGGTTTTGGCGCTATTTGGCCTGTTAATTATAGTTTTATTTATGGCGGGTTCAGTAAAGGACGCGAACGCAGTCTGCACGTGTGGGGGCTGTACATGCTCTGATGCCCAATACGCCCTAAACACGGTAGAAAACTCTACACTTCATCAAGAAACCCGTGATGAATTTGGTACCGCACTTCTCCCCCCGTTTCATATTGTCCTTTTGAATATCGGTCCCACTGGGCCATTCCCGGGGGCGGGGCTTGAGGTCCAAGGAGAGCCTCAGGGAGATGGTCGTCTTGGTGAACATCAGGAATTCGTCTGGAACCTGTGGTATGAAAATTTTCTGCCTTGGTGGATGTTTATGTCGCAGCAACTCACCCAGAACATGATGTGGCATACCTTTGCGATTGGCACTTTCATCGACGCCAAGCATCAGTTGGAAACTCAAGCTGTTCTCCAAGGAAAATTTTCTGAAATTCACAAGCGGTACCAGCCTAGTGTGGGGATGTGTGTATTCGGTACTAACATCAGAAGTCTGGCTGCAACCGAGCGCCGTGCTGACCTGACAGCGCATGCGATGAACCAACGTCTGATCGACCGGATGATGGGCACCAGCGGCGGGCTTGCCACCGGCGGACCGTCAACAGATGAAAAGGGCCGTGTCCGCTTTTTTGTTAATAGTGTCTGCGACCGTTTCGACAACAGCAGAATCCATGACCGCCCCAACAGTGGTTTCGCAAGCATCTGTTCAATGACCCCGCGTACCGATGGTACCGTCAACATGGATGTTGATTTCACGCGGACACTGATGGTGCCACGCACACTTAACGTTGACTTTATCAATCCGGTCAACCCGCAAAACAAAGACAGCACGTTCATATTTAATCTCGCCACCAATTTATATGGCTCTCTAACCCCGCAACTCCCGGCAATTACTGCCAATGATCAAAAAATAGCCCAAAGCCAATTTCTCGATCTACGCTCCGTAGCGGCCAGACGCGGCGTTGCTCAAACCGCCATCAACGCTCTGGTCGGCTTGAAGGCACGCGGCACCAACGGCAGCGGCACCGACACCATGCAGTATATGGCACCTTTGCTAGAGGATTTGGGGATGACCAATGCCGAGGCTCTGGAATTCCTCGGGGAAAATCCCAGCTACTATGCGCAAATGGAGGTTCTGGCCAAAAAACTCTATCAGAACCCTGACTTCTACCGTGAGCTGTATGACAAGCCCGAAAACACCAAGAGAAAAAGTGTAACAATGAACGCCATAGCCTCGATGCTGGACCGCGAAATGTTTGATAGCCAGCTGCGCACCGAAGCCATGATGTCACAACTCCTTGAACTGAAAGTAATGAAAGCCCAGCAGGCCGTCGAAGATTCATATTCGCGTAAAGGTGGGAACTAGAAGCAAGCATGAAGAAAACAACGCTTCATAAGCCAGATATATGCAGCTTGGTCAGACTGGGTCTTGCCATGACGGTGGTTCTATCACTGTTATCGGGGATTTTTCCTCATAACGCGCTTGCAGATCACAACGGTACTGATGGTGCCCTAGATCAGGGAACCCAGCAGCAAGACCTCGAAGATCAGCTAAATGACGAGTGGCTACCCACCATACCTGAGATGGCCGATCAATTTTCTGCAGTAATGATTCATCAAATTTTTGGCATCGGCGCACTAATTGATGCCAAGCACCAGTTGGAAAGCCAGCGACTTCTTGCCCAATTACGCGCAGAAGCACATAAAAATTATGCCCCCTCAGATTTGATGTGTCGTTACGGCACCAATGTCAAAAGTCTGGCAACAACTGAGGAGAGGGCCCGCGGCAATAAGCAAATTCTTACCCAGATTATGCAGCAACGAGAAACACTGCGCAGTGGTACCGCAGGAGAAAAAGGTCGCGGCTTTGATCACCGCAACCGCTTCGAACATTTTCGTACGATGTATTGTAACCCCGAGGAAAACGGGGGAACTCTCTGGAACGCACAGTTCCCCTCCGCCAGCATTTGTCGTACAGCAGCAGGGGCAACCAGAATAAATAACGATATTGATTTTACAAGAATGCTCGATACACGGTTTACCCTCGACATTAATTTTACTGATGGGGTGATGACGGACGACGAACAAGACATTCTGGCGATGTCGAGAAACTTATATTCACATGAGTTATTCGAGTATGTTGACGAGGATTTGCTCAACCGTGAGAATAATATCGAGAACATTACCGACATGCGTACCATTCACGCCCTGCGCAGCGTAGCCCATAACAGCTTCGCTGAACTAGTGGGGATGCGTGCTACCGGCACCGGGACTGTTGGCCCTTTCATGGGCCGGATGATACAAGAACTCGGTGTTCCGGCAGCTGAAATTAACCAATTCTTGGGAGCCAACCCGAGTTATTTTGCGCAAATGGAAGTCCTAACCCGAAGGATATACCATAATCCCAATTTCTACGCCAATCTCTACACAACACCTGAAAACCTCAAACGCCTCAGCACAGCCTTGATGGCCCTACAGATTATGCATGACCGTGATCGGTTTGAAGCCAGTCTGAGACGCGAAATGCTGCTTTCGACCATTCTTGAATTACGCCTCCGTGACACACAAGAAGTGCTGGAAAGCGATACAGCTGGTCGCCTCAACACGTCCACTCGTGACTAACGAGCTGATCCTTTCCTAATCTCAACCGAGCCGCTCTGGCATCCTTCTTGCATTTTTTGATCTGAGACCCACACGGTCTGGAACCGATCAATTATGGCCCGCTTAAAGGGCTTAAGGCAAAAAAGATATGTCTTTCAGTGGCTTAAATTCTGCCCTCTCGGGACTACGGGTAGCCCAGCAGCAGCTGAGCGTCATTTCCAATAACGTCGCCAATGTTGGCACAGAGGGCTATAGCAGGAAAATTCTGCCGCAATCGAGCGTGGCCATACAAGGGACCACAATCGGTGTGCGTGGTGACCCGATCATCCGGAATGTCGATCTAAACCTTGAACGCGATTACTGGACCCAGATTAGCTCTACCAGCTTTTATGATGTCAAACTTGACTACCTAAGCCGCATCCAGCAATTCCATGGTGCGCCAGAGAAGGAACTTTCCGTCTCGGCCCAGATCACCAAATTACGCGATAGTTTTGCTGCCTTAGCCGACAGCCCCGAAGACACGTTCCGCCAACGCACCACGATCCAGCAAGCCCAAACGGTCGCCAAAAAATTCAATGATTTTTCAAGCTTGCTTGATGAGATGCGTAACGACACGCAAGAAGAAATGGCGCTGGTTGTCAAGCAAATCAACACCATGTTGCAAACGATTGCCGCCACCAATAAGGAAATTAAACTCGACACAACTTTCAATAAAACGACAGCAGCGACAGAAGATTTACGCGACCAAACCATCAAAAAACTGTCTGAACTAATGGATATTTCTTTCTTTACCCGAGGCGATGGGGTTTTGGTTGTACAAACAAGACAAGGGGTACAACTAGCTGATGAGCGGGCCGAAAATGTCTTCTTTGAGCAAGGCTCCCCTCTGGGGCCGGATAGCTACTATCCGGTTTCGGCTAATGGCATTTATGTCGGCGGCGATCCAGCAGAAAACATAACTGCCATCAACATCACAGAGACTAATCTTGGTGGAAAACTGGGATCCCTGGTTGAGCTGCGGGATAGTGTCATGCCCCAGCAGCAGGCTCAGCTGGATGAGTTGGCCCATAAAATGGCCTTGCGTTTTGAAACACAGGGTTTGCGCCTGTTTACCGATTCAACAGGAGCGGTACCAGCAGATACAGCCCCTGTGCCCGAAATTCCCGGGCCTTTGGCTCCTGTGGCCTATGTCGGGTTTGCCCGTGAAATCAGGATCAACCAGAATATTATTAATGACAACTCACTGATTCAGACCGGCACCGCGGCTACCGATTTTCCGGTGCAGGCTGGCTCTAATGAAGTTCTGCGCAGAATTGTAGAATTTACTTTTGGTGATATTGATTACCAACAAGCTGTAGGCAGCATTGATGTGCGCGCAAATGGCACAGGCGGCGTAACTATGCAGGAATGGCTGGGCCTCTACTCTCAAAACACGGTTCAGGGTACAAACAGCCTCTCATCTTACTCTGATGTACAGACCCTGATTAATGCGGGAGGTACGGTTTTTGACCCAAACCCACCCGGGCCGCCAATTAATGATAACTTTGAAATCACTTTTGATGATCCCCGTCTGGGTGTTCCTGCACAAACTTACAGCCTAAGCCTGACTGCCATTCAGGCCGCTTACCCGATCGGCGGGGCCATTACCAATGCTGCAGATCAAATAGTAGCCGCCATCAATAACCTCGCCCCACCGCCGGACCCTGCCTTTGCAGTACAAGCCAGTGTTAGTCCGTATGGTGAACTGACAATCCAGACCCGCGCCAACGTTACAATTGACGGCTCATCCATGGCAAACGGTATGCGCGAGGAAGGGCTAGCCCTCTTAGGACTTACAGAGGGTACCTTCAACACCACCGATCCTTATCTAGAAGTTCAAGTTGGGCGAGACAATCCTGTGCGCATTACTATTGTACCGGGCGACACTGAGACAGAATTGGCAGATAAACTGGAATATGACAGTCTGACAGGCACTGGCGTCCCCGGTCTCTTCGTTGATATTGATCCAGCAACCGGCTTTCTGAGCCTGCGCCCCGGTAACGATGACAGCAATGGCGGACCGGTATTTGGCGGCGATATCAAGATCATTGGCGGCCCCTTCACAGCCGATGGCTCTGGAGGCTCTGGCGTTGCGGCAGGATCAACCATTGTGCAATCTCTGTTTGGTAATAACAGCCCCATCAGCAATGTCTTGCACACCACGACGTCAGCATTCCGATACAGACAGCTAGGACCCCACGCCGATATCAACACCGGGATTATCAGTTCGACAAGTTTGATTGATTATTCACAAAAGATGGTCAATCAACACGCCGAAGAAGTTCTGCTAGCTGAAGCACAACGCAATGACGAACAGTCTTTCCGTGATCTAATTCAAAAGGAATTTATGGATCAATCATCCGTCAATATCGACGAAGAACTGTCTCATTTAATTGTGGTACAGACCGCTTATTCCGCTTCTGCTCGCATGATCAGTGCTATTGATGATCTTTTTACTGAACTGCTGAATGCCTTCAGATAGGCTCAAGGGAGATTAAAAATGACTTTTGTATCAACACTCGGTCAATCGTTGGATCAAGTTGAGCGCCTGAAAATCCTACAGAATCAACTGGGAACATTACAGACGCAATTAACCACCGGAAAAAAAACCACTCTCTTTGCGGGCTTGGGCAGTGATGTCATCACCTCCAAAAAATCACGGGCCAATTTCAATGCCCTCGATAACTACTTAAATAATATCCAGACTGCCAATCGCCGCATCAGTATGACGACAAATCTTATTGAAGAAACAAAAACGCAGGCGGAAGGTTTACTGGGATCTCTCGAATTACAGACACAGCAAGGGGAGTATGAAATCGAAGCTCTTGGGCAATATGCCAACAATCTGCAGGGTTTTATTGCTAACTTGCTGAATGAAAAAGATGGAGATCGCTATTTGCTGGGGGGAGCGAATACCCTTGATAAACCTCTTACTGACACCGGCGGTCTTGACACCTATAGCCGCAAGCAGATTGAGGACTGGGTTAATGGTACCCTGACGACCGATCAGTTTATTCAATCCTACCGTGACAAGACACTGTTAACCGACACCGTCGTCGGCTATAGCGCAGAGATAGCCAGCGGTCAGGCAAAATCAGTAACCGTCCGTGTCGACGATAACGCTGAAATTGACTATACCGTCATGGCTAACGCTGATCCGTTCCGTAACATCATGATCGCAGTGAGTATGATCAAGAATATTGATGCCGTACTTGATGAAGTAACCCTTGAAGCAAACGATCCACCTGGCACCATCACGGCACCAGGAGCCACCCAGCAGGAACAAAATGATAATTTCTATCGTGTATTTAACGATCTGGCCGCAATGATGAACAAGGCTCTTGATCAGGTTGACACGGAAAGATTTAAATTAGCCCAAGCGCAGGCGCAAACAACTCAGATTGCTGACAATCATAAATTTGAAAAGAATATGCTAGCGAATGCAATCGCCGACGTTGAAGATGTCGATATTAACGAAGTAGCTGTTAAGTTGAATGCTCTGACTATCCAGCTAGAGGCCTCTTACCGGGTCACAGCCACCATTAGCAGCCTCAATCTGGCTAACTTCTTGTCTTAAAA
>JAMPXY010000052.1 GCA_023700945.1 Alphaproteobacteria bacterium
AGGAACAAACCATGAGTCCCGCCAAACGATCTTCCGCCGCTGCCGCCCGCACAGGAAAAAAACCCGCCCGTAGCCGCAAGATCGTCCCCGCACAGCCTTTGCCGGTGCTCCCGGATAATTTTGTCAGCACAGCCGGGAAGCAGGTCATCACCATTACCGCGCTGAAAACTGCCGCCGCTGCCGACTGGCTGAAAAAGGCTGATGCCGCTACCCGCGCCCGCGCCACTGAATCAGGTTTTGCCGCCAAACCCGGGCAAGTGATGGCGGTCTATGACGCGCAGGGCACACTGGCGCATGTACTGACCGGCGTTAATGATCCGGTACAGACGTTTGATCTGGCCGCCGCTTCGGAATATCTGGCCCGTAACCTGACCGAGGCCACCTTAAAGAAAACCACCTTCACCCTTGCGGGCTTAAGCGGTCAGGAGACCACACAAGCCTGCATCGGCTGGGGCATTGCCGGTTATCGTTTTGAAAATTACAAGGCCAAGAAAACCACCACCCTGCCCCGCCTGCTCTGGCCCAAGGACGCCGATAAGGTTTCAGCCCGCGCCCATATCGAGGCCGCCCTGCTGGTACGCACTCTCATTAATATTCCGGCAAACGATCTGGGCCCGGATGAACTGGAACAGGCGGTACGCGGCGTGGCGAACGCCGAAGGCCTGAGCATCAGCGTCATCCACGACCAGGCCCTGCTCGCAAAAAACTTCCCGATGATTTATGCCGTCGGCAAAGGTAGCCCGCGCCGCCCGCGTCTGATTGAGTTGACATGGGGCAACCCCCAACACCCCGGAGTCACGCTGGTGGGTAAAGGTGTGTGTTTTGATACAGGCGGGCTGGATCTGAAGCCGGGTGCCGCGATGTACACCATGAAAAAGGACATGGGCGGCGGTGCGCATGCGCTGGCGCTGGCGCTCCTGATCATTCGCCACAAACTGCCGGTACGGTTGCGGGTATTGATCCCGACAGTAGAAAATTCAGTTTCAGGCGAGTCCTTCCGCCCGTCTGATGTCATCAACAGCCGCAAGGGCCTGACTGTAGAAGTCGGCGATACCGATGCCGAAGGCCGCCTGATTCTGGGCGATGCTTTAACCTACGGCGCCGAAGGCAAACCGGACTTCATGGTTAACTTTGCCACGCTGACCGGCGGGATCGCGATTGGCCCCGAAGTCCCGGCGATGTTCTCCAACAATGAAAAACTGGCCTTCCAGCTCAAAGAGGTCAGTGAGAGCGTCAATGATGCCTTATGGCCGCTGCCATTGATCCAGTCCTACCGCAAACATATTGCCAGTGATATTGCCGATATCTGCAGCACCGCCAATGTTCGCGGCGGCACCATCCATGCCGCGCTCTTCCTTGAAACTTTTGTAGACCCAAAGGTCGACTGGGTTCATATTGATCTCTTCGGCTGGGAGACAGGGGGACGCCTTGGGCGTTCCAAGGGGGGCACCGAAATGGGCCTGCGCGCCCTTTATGCCTATATCGAACAACGCTTTGGTAAAGTTAAAAAAACAAAGACAGGTAAAACCCGTAAGGCAAAATGAAGAAAGTCACCCCTCATACAGTCATTGCGACTACAGCCGATATCCTCGAGGCCCCGGCCCTGAGCAATCATATTGGCCGCCGTGAATCGCAATTGCTGCTCGGGGAAATTTTCAATGTCGAAGCCCGTGAGGGTGATTTCTTTCGCGGTTATGCCCGTCATGACGGTTATCGCGGCTACGTTCACAAAGATTTGCTCAGTCCGGCGTCGGGCCGGGCCACCCACATTTGTACCAACCATGTGGGCATTCTGCATGCCGGGCCTGATATCAAAAGCCGGGATCTCATGCGGGTGAGTTTACTCTCGCGCCTGAGCATTGAAAAAAATTCCCTGACCAACGGTTTTTTGAAGGTCGCTGATCTGGGCTGGATTCCGGCGGAGCATGTGGCATCGCTCGATACACTGAAACAACGTATTGACCATGTCGCACAGGCACTGAATTTCCTCGACACCCCCTATCGTTACGGCGGGCGTTCCACTCTGGGGATTGATTGCTCGGGTCTGGTGCAAATCGTACTGGCCCGCAGCGGCTTTGGGCGTATTCCGCGTGATACCGACCAACAGCAACGATCCAGCCGGGTCGGCGCCAAGGTCGAACCCTCGGCGGCACGCTATGGCGATATTGTTTTCTTTCCGCAGCATGTCGGCATCATGACCGGGCCGGATACAGTTATCAGTGCCACTGAAAAATATGCCGGGGTGGTGATTGAGACGCTGGACCAGCTCAGCGCCCGCCAGAATGGGATCACGGCTGTCAGGCGGCCACGGCCATAACCCGCCGGCGTATCAGCAACATCAGCGCCAGTCCGAGATTGACCGCACTGACAAAGGCGGGATAGGCCACAGTTGTGAATTCATAATGATCGAGCGCGAGTACCGCGAGACAAAAGGTCACCGACCCCAGAAGCCAGGTCTGCACCACTTCCTCATGCGGCTTATGCCACGATTTGCGGATGGTCGGGAAATAGGCAAAGGCCTCGATCGCCAGCAGGATAAATACCGCCAACACCGGATTATCAGCCAGCAGCCAGACAGGAATTGAAATCAAAGCCGCCGCCAATGTCACCCAGTCCACCGGGCGAATATCACGCTGGCCAAAACGAAGCGCCAGCACTACCACGCTCAAACATAAGCAGGCATTAAGCGCCACCACCCATGTGCCGGGGCCACCGCCCTCAGCAAACTGCACTGCCGCCGCTATCGCGGTAATGATACCAAAGATCAGCCAGCTGAACACATGCGGCTGGGTTTTATGAGCCAGAATGCCGCGGTAATAAGGGATCAGGCAATACACAGAGAGAAACATCCCCGCGAAGGAGAATATTTCATTCAGGGGCATGGTGCGGCCTTGATATCCGACAGAATGGCATGACAAAAATCAGTCAGCGTGTCATCGCGAGCCCCCATGACCACAATACGGTCATCCTTACGGGCCTCGGCACGGATAAAGTCACGGATCAGGTCACGGGTTGGCAAATGACGCGCCACGCGCCCGCCGTTGGTCACATCATTAATCAGGTCGGCGGAGGAAATATCCTTCTGGGTTGTGCCCCCGGCATAAAAAATATCCGGCATCAGCAAGACATCATTAGCGGCCATGCCTTTTACAAAAGACTCTACAATTTCTTTACGCATCATCCGCATCGGGCCGTAGCCATGGGGTTGAAAAATCACAATCAAACGCCCCGGCGACTGCCGCAAGGCCGACAGCGAGGCCGCAATCTTGTCAGGGTTGTGGGCAAAATCATCAATGACACTGATATCATGAGCACGGCCGACAAATTCAAGGCGGCGCTTGACCCCCTTGAAGCTTGAGAGCGCCAGCGCACAATCCGCCAGAGAGACCCCGGCCATGCGGGCGGCCCCGATTGCGGTCAGGGCATTTTCAACATTGTGACGTCCCGGCACCGGCAGAATGACATCAGCTAGGGCCGAGCCCTGATCCTCGTTGACCCGGAAACTGACTTTCTCTGCACCATAGACAATATTATCAGCATAAAGGCTGGCCGCCTGCTGGCTGTGGCTGAAGGTCAGCGTCCGCAGCGGGTTTTCCGCTGTTAATTGTCCAGCCTCGGCATCATCGAGGTTGACCACCGCCCCTTCCCGCGCCTTACGCAGAAAATCAACGAACAATGGCCTGACCTGGTCGACCGGTTTATGATCGAGTGTGATATTGGTCAGCACAGAAATAGCGGGCTGATAAAGCGCAATCGAACCATCGCTTTCATCCGCCTCGATCACAATAATTCCGCTTTTGCCAATCACGGCATTTCCCAGGCCCTGAGCGCCCTGCGCCACGGCGTTCATCATCGTGGCACCGTTGATTACCGTGACATCAAGACCCGCCTGATTAAGAATATGACCAAGCATGCCGGTTACCGTTGATTTGCCACTGGTACCGCCCACGGCGATACCTCGACGGCTGTTAAAAAGTTCAGCCAGCAATTCAGCCCGTTTTTGTATCGGCAGATTCAATGCCCTTGCGGCCTTGACATCGGGAATGCTTTCTTCGATTGCGCTTGATACCACTAATGTCGAGACGGTTGCATCAATCCCCGAACCATCCTGCGGCAAGATCACCACCCCGGCATCGGCCAGAGCCTTGAATTTATCAGGAGACTGGCCTTGATCATGACTGCGGTCAGATCCCTTGACAATATGACCTTCGGCCATCAGGGCCAGTGCCAAAGCGCTCATGCCACTGCCGCCAATACCGCAGAAAAAATATGTCCGGGGTGAAATCGTCATGATCCCTTACTGCGGGGCTTGCATGTCCACCGGAGCATTCACGGCGGCCGGGGCCGAATAGCCACCGAATATATGCGGGTTCATAGATTTGGTCAGACTATCGGCCGACATAGTTTTGCTACCGCTCGGCACGATCGGTGCAGACGGTGGCACAAAGGCCGCACCGGATTCGGCATCACTAGACTGTGACGGGCCATCATCACCCAAAATTTGGGAATCTGAACCAAGGCCGCCATCCTCACGCTTGATCAAAGATGAGGGAGCCGTTCCGGCATCCCTCATCAGGGCCGGCTGGCCGGGACGGAATTCCTCAACCCCCTTCAACTCGGGATGAGCATCAAAAAATTCATTATAAGCCGGTTGAGCATAGCCTGTTGGCTGCATGCCCTCAAAACTGATGACAATTTTATCAGGCAATTCATACATCGCCGCTGACATATGATCGAGTCCGACTCCGGCCCCTGCATTAGCAATATTGAAGAACGTGCTGTCCGGCGTCTTCGGTTCCACCACGATTGTCTTCTCCATATTGCCGGGGCCCAGACACCGGATAGTGTACGGATAGGGCGATTTGGTAACTTTGAGCGTTTGCGGTGGATAAAAACGGAAACTGAAATCACGGTTCTGCATGTAACACAGGGTGTTCTTGGCCCCTAATGTTTCAATGGTTACATCTTGAATCTGTCCATCGACAACGGTCGAGCAGGAAGCAAGCAAAAAAGCCACAGCGGCATAACGAAGCTGGCGGATCATAGAAATTGTTCCCGATGAAAAAAAACAAAAGAGCCGTGAATCAAACTCTTTACAGATTAACGGGAAAGCAGGCCGGAAACAACGGCAGAACCGCTGAAATTGCCATAATTTGTACAATCACATAGTCAAAGCCTGCGGCGTTGCCTGACTGATCAGATCCCGGCGTGGCGGCTGCACGGGATTTTCCGGCGCTTGATCCAGTTTACCGGCATCATTGCCCGCCCGATCAAGAATGCGCTTCTGGTCCACTATGATCGTATAATCTGGCGGATCGTTCTTGGCTGTCCGGTTTAATTGATATTCTTCCTGGAAATAGCCGTGGGTGCGGGCGGTATGAACCTCGATGCTGGTCACCCGGCCGCCCTCTTCTTCCAGATAATCATCTATCCCCCGGGTCTTTATCCCGGTCTTGGCATCAAGATTATTATCAAGATGCTTAAAGCCGACAACACCCATAATCCCTTCACCGATGGGAATGCGCTTACGCAAATAGGAGTATTGTTCGCTATCATCGTAACGCCGCATCTGCATTTCCTCTTGTCGGGCTTTTAAGCCCCTCATAAGGCTATCCCGCTCTTCCTGAGGCATATTGGCCACATATTCCTCGAGAAACTGTTGTCTGGTCTTATCGGGCTTCTTTTCATCGTACTCTTTGTCAATTTTTTGCTCAAGAGCCTGCGCTTCAGGCGTAGTAAAATCCTGCATGCTTCTCCATGTGACATCGGATAAATGCACCTTCATCCCGGCATCCTTGGCATTTTCAACCGTCCGGGTCATGTTTTCTTTGAAGGCATCAAGGGCCGGACCTTCCGCCCACGGTGTACCAAAATCATCAAGGCTTTTTCTGAATTCTGCGCGGGTAATTTTCCCGGCGACAAAGTCATCCGCGTAGTGCTGCAGGCTCTCCGGAAACTCAAGCGCGAGATGTTTGACACCATTCTTCGCCGCAATCTTGAACGCCTCGGGGTTATTCGCCAGCAATTCATATTGCTTGACGATCATGCCATCACCATGAGGTTCGCCAAAGAACAGATGGCCACCATTCCGCGTGGCCTTGTCCACCAACGCCGTTAAGCCCGGCGATGTTCCCGGCTGCGGCTCATAACTGCTATAGCCGCTGGCCAGATTATATTTCTCCATCAATCTTTGTTGCTGCCGCAGATCCACTATTTATTCCCTATTCCAGCTCAAGGCCACCCGGTTTGGGTTGGTGCACAGGCCCCTGTTCACGGCCCCCGCGGGTCAGTTTGTCAAACAAGACATCATTTACCATCCGCCCTTCAGCGGCTTGCTTGGCCTTGGCGGCCAGCCCCACATCCTCAAGACCGCCCATGCCCCTATCATAGGCTGACACCTGCCGGATCAAATGAAGCTCGGCATCCTGATGACGTTGATAACTCGCGGGCAATATCCAGGGCTTTTGCGCCCGAACATCCCACTCCCCAGCACACCAATTCTTTAAATTGTGCGGGGCCTTATATTCAATAAAATCACTGGCCAGACGTGCTGTCATATCGTGTTGCTCATAGGCGCACAGCCGTTCTGCTACGCGATCACGCACCGCTTCCATATAACGATAGGCTGCTTCGACTTGCTGGTGTGTATCTGGCTGCTTGGGAGTCAGGCGCAATTGTAAAAATGATTTGGCAAAATCGGGCGTATATGTCGGATGATCGACCAAATATTGCAAGACCACTTCAGAGGATGCATCCGGATTGCCGTTCAATGTCTGGCCATCCTCATTTTCAGAAACCAATGGATCACTATCAAACATGTTGATCCACGCAATATCGACCGTCTTGAGTGTGAGTCCGGTGTCATCAAGATCATGTTCATAATCAGCCTTGGCGCCGAAATCGGCAAAGACACGAAACACCCGCGAAACTTCATCGTCATAGTCCTTGCGTGTGGCAAAACGCTCGGTCATTGCCTGATAAATGGGCATATCGACCATGGCATGATAATAAGGCCCCTGCGGAAATATATCGAACAGACTGGCTTCCGGCTCGCCCATATCCTCACGGCAGTCTTTCCAGATCTGCAGGGCATGGCGAACCTGCGCTGCATTGACCTCAACCACCCCGGCATAAAGCAGGTTTTCCAGCTTACGTTTATCCACACATCCCTCGCCGTACTATGTTCAGGCTTTTTCTTACGCCTTTCATTATAAAGCCAGCCCGTTAAGAAAACCATAAAGCCAGAGACACATTTGTTGTTGTTTTACAACGCCTTAGACAGAATAACCTGCCGCAACGACAAAAAAGCTTCTAGCACCGCGTCTTTCACGCTAGTTTTTCCTCGTTTTCACCCCTCAGGAAGGAACAAAAGTCGTGATGATCGATAACCCGCTGGCTTCACATTATATCAGACAAAATATTGAGAAATACCCCGCGACCTTGCAGGCAGTTTTCAGCGCTGTAAACAAATACGCCTATGATGCCTGCGCCCCGATTGAAGGTCCCCTGGGCGAAGGTTACCACTGCCCCGGCAAACCGCCCTTTGATTACCTGAAACTGGTGGCGGCAACGATGGACAGTATCGAGCAGAACATTAAAAATCCTGCACATTACAGCGGCATGACTCTGCGTCGCGCACTGGCCGAGGCCGCCCTGACCGATACCGAACTCGATAAAATTATTGCAATCACCCTAGATCAATCTATTGACCGCATAGGCAAAGCCACATCTTCTGACATGAAGACATTCCACGAACACGGTCATCACGGACGACAATACATTGCGTCTCACACCGTGGAGCGCGTAATGAGGGATGTCCTGCCGCTAAAACCTTAAATCAAGCATTTATTGGGCTGTTGGGGCAGGTAAAAAGGCGGGTTTAAAACAGGAATCACTGACTGTTTCTTGGGATGGCCATTTGCGGCTGATGTGAATAAAGCCTCCCGCTTCTATAGCCACACTATATTCGCGGCATTTTACGTCTTCGTTCGTTACGCCCACGCCTTGGGGAGCACGTACAGCAGCGCCATATTCAAGATACTCGACTGAAATTTTGCCTAACGCAGTGATATCACCCTTCTCACCGATACGTTTACCCCAGAAAGAGCCATTAGCCATGGCACGCAAATTTTTTCCGGCATCGCCCAGAAGCGAGACATCACCTTCCACCTCCAGCACAACATCATCCCCCACAGAGCCCTCTATGGTGCAATTTCCATTTTTCACAATGATCGTTGTTCCAGATTCAACATCGCCCTTATGGGTGTAGTGACCCTGATGGGTAAAGATTTTGGTAAGAGAAGATTGCGACATAAAGACCCCCTGCATCTATTTTGTTATAGGACAAATAGATACGAACTAAGGGGTTTTTTGTCAAATACGACGTGTTCAGGCCGCGACCTTGCCTGCTGTTGGTTTGCCAATCTTAAAATCCAGTTCGTCGGCCTTAACCCCCACGCTGACAGCAGCCCCATCGGCAATATCACCTTTCAGGATCAATTGTGCCAACCGGTTTTGCAGGTAGGTCTGAATGACACGTTTCAAGGGGCGCGCACCGTAAGCCGGGTCATACCCCTTATTAGCGAGCCACAGCTTGGCATCCTCATTGATCGTCAGGATGATGCGGCGATCTCCCAGCAATTTCCGCAGATAGCCCAGTTGGATATCAACAATCCCAGCCATTTGCGCCCGACCCAGACGCCGGAACAACAAAATTTCATCCAGACGATTGAGAAATTCGGGACGGAAGGCCTTACGCACGACACCCATCACCTGATCCCGCGCCGATTCTACCTCCTGCCCCTCTTCCAGAGTCACCAGATATTCAGCCCCGAGATTTGAGGTCATGATCAGAACAGTATTGCTAAAATCGACCGTGCGGCCTTGTCCATCTGTCAGGCGACCATCGTCCAACACCTGCAACAGAATATTGAATACATCCGGATGTGCCTTTTCAACCTCATCGAACAAGACCACCTGATAAGGACGCCGGCGCACAGCCTCGGTCAACGCCCCGCCTTCGTCATACCCGACGTAGCCGGGCGGCGCCCCGATCATTCGTGATACCGAGTGTTTTTCCATATATTCGGACATATCAAGACGCACGAGCGCCGTATCATCATCAAACAGAAATTCGGCCAACGCCTTGGTGAGCTCAGTCTTGCCCACACCTGTCGGGCCTAAAAACAAGAAAGAGCCAATCGGACGACGCTGATCCTGCAACCCGGCCCGGGCACGGCGCACAGCGTCGGCCACAGCGTGGACAGCCTCTTCCTGCCCCACCACGCGCTGGCCCAGCTTGGTTTCCATAGCCAATAATTTCTCACGCTCTCCCTGCAGCATCTTGTCGACCGGCACACCCGTCCATTTGCTGACCACGGCGGCGATATCGTCCTCCGTTACCTCCTCATTGATCAAGGCCTGCCCGGTCTGCCCCTGGCTGGCAGTATCCAGCGCCCGCTCCAGCTCAGGGATCGTGCCATACTTAATCTCCCCGGCCTTCGCCCAATCGCCAGCCCGCTCGGCCTGATCCAGCTCGATCCGGGCCTTTTCAAGCTCCTCTTTTGACCGCTGGCCTGCCGACAGCTTCTCTTTTTCTGATTGCCAAATTTTTGTTAATTCAGAAGACTTTGCTTCAAGTTCTTTAAGTTCTTTCTCAAGTTTTTCAAGACGGTCTTTTGACCCTTTATCGGACTCTTTCTTCAGTGCCTCGCGCTCGATCTTAAGCTGAACAATTCGACGATCATATTCATCAATCTGCTCGGGCTTGCTGTCTACCTGCATACGCAAGCGGGCCGAGGCCTCATCAATCAAATCAATCGCCTTATCTGGCAAAAAACGATCCGTGATATAGCGATGCGACAGGGTGGCAGCACTCACAATCGCCGCATCAGTGATACGCACGCCATGGTGCACTTCATATTTTTCCTTTAATCCCCGTAGGATAGAGATTGTGTCTTCCACGGTAGGCTCTGACACGAAAACGGGCTGGAAGCGCCGTGCCAGCGCGGCATCCTTCTCGATATGCTTGCGATATTCATCCAGTGTGGTCGCCCCCACCATATGCAACTCTCCCCGGGCAAGTGCCGGTTTCAGCATATTGGAAGCATCCATCGCGCCATCGGCCTTGCCAGCCCCAACCAACGTATGTAATTCATCAAGAAACAGGACAATTTCCCCGGCATTTGCCCGGATTTCATCCATAACCGCCTTTAAACGCTCCTCGAACTCACCGCGAAACTTGGCTCCCGCTACCAAAGCCCCCAGATCCAGCGCCATCAGCCGCTTACCCTTCAAGCTTTCCGGAACATCACCATTTATAATCCGCAGCGCCAGTCCTTCGATAATCGCGGTTTTACCAACACCCGGTTCCCCAATCAAAACCGGGTTATTTTTGGTCCGGCGCGACAAAACCTGCACTGTACGCCTAATTTCTTCATCCCGGCCAATAACAGGATCAAGCTTGCCCTCGCGGGCTGCCTCAGTCAGGTCACGGGCATAGCGATTCAGGGCATCAAACTGCCCTTCCGCACTGGCGGAATCAGCCGTACGCCCCTTGCGGCGATCATTAATCGCCTGATTGAGCCCCTGAGGCGTCATACCGGCATCAGTCAAAATCTCCTCAACATGACTACCACGCAGCAGATTCATGGCCTGCAAAATGCGATCACCTGAGACAAACTTGTCTCCTGATTTTTCAGCCAAAATCAATGCACTATCAAGCATCTTTGCTAAATCAGTTGAAATTCGCAAGCCCCCAGCTCCGGAGCCTGTCACCACTGGCAGTTTGGCGACAGCCTCGTCAACCTTGCGCGCCACCTTATTAGGGTCACCACCCCCGGCCTGAATCAATTTGTGAACCAGTCGCTCTTCATCATCCAGCATCACCCTTAGCAGATGCTCAGGTTCCAATGACTGATGCTTGTTACGCATCGCCAATGTCTGGGCTTTTTGTAGGTAACCTTTTGATTTTTCTGTAAATTTTTCGAAATCCATCTGTCCCCCTTTGGCAGACGCCTGAACTGGACGGTAGCAAGCTCTGCACCGGCGTGAAATTATGATACTGAAGAGACTATACCTTCAATGTGATATTGCCATGATCAAAATCAAGGCCGCAGTTCCGGTCTCTCTGCCAGAATGGATCTTTGTTTATCTTCAGTGACATAGCCAACATAAGCCTCTGTATGCCAGCCGGGCCTGAATTCAATATTTTCTTTCCTGAACCCCATGGCTTTATGAACCTTTTCAGCCCCTTCTGAAAAAGGGCCTATATAACAAACACGACCAACCCCCAACTCTCTGGCGTATACGGCCGCAGCTTCATGGACAACCAGTCCAATTTTACCACGCAATGGCTGTGTTGGCATGGGATTAGCCTCTCGTAGCATCACGGACACAAATCCCCGTTCTTGCTCTCCCTTATAACCGCCACAAGCAACACCACACAGGGTCTCTCCATGCCACACTGCAACATTAAAGGCGGCTGGATTATAAAAATAATGAATATTATCCCTCAGATAATCCGGCTTTGTGGACGCAGGGACAAAACCCTGATTTTGCCATGTACCATAATAGCGGTCGGCGATATCCGGGTGATCAGTAAAAAACGGCTCCCACTGGATCTGCCCCGCCTCAACGGTTTGGGTATCGATTAGCGTGAGCCGCAAAGAATTTCCGAGTAATGGCCTTAGCGTTTCCTCGGCACAGCCTAACGCCTTAAGGAGCTTACCAAGACTTTGAAAAGCCTCAAACTCTTCAGATTCGTAATTCCGACCAGCAGCACTGTCAAAAGGCAGGTTCATGCTGATATTCTAGGCGAACCGTCCCTAATATCCGCTTAATATAACGAAGGGCGACCTAATGGTCGCCCGTACGTATAAAAATTTACATTTTATAACAACATGTTATCTAAGCGTCTTCAAGTTGACCCTGTGCTTTGCTAGTGGTCTGAGACGTACGCGTACCAATAATGCTGGCAGGCAAGCCAAGATCGCCTTCTTCTGCCACAATCTCGGTATCATCGTCATCAAAAGACTCCTCATCAGCAACGGCCGCTGGCTTATAGAGATAGGCATCACTACGCCCCTCAATCAGGTCAATCCAGCCACTCTGCAGACGTTGGTAATGTTCGGCATGCTGTAAATAGCTCTCGCTCAGAACGTAATCCCCTACAGAAGCCGCATCCTTGGCCAAAGTCGAGTATTTTTCGTATATCTGCGCCGCCGTGCCACGAATCCGCACGTCAGGGCCATTGCTATCAAATACCTGCATGCGGTTGGGCTGACCATTACCTCCACGACGACCATTATGGCCGCGGTTGCGAGGACGTCTTCCTGCTGCATTATGTCTCATGTTTGCTCACCTGCAAAAGCTACTGATTCTGTTTATTCCCAGACACGTACATCGTACCTGATTCACACGTCTGAGAACAGTCATCCCTTTGTCTGAAATGGTTTTTCGCATTTCAGAACACTTCGAGGAAAACGACTCGTCGTGAATGAAGTGACTGTAGCGCCCCGAATCCGCCACGATCAAGCAGCGCAAGAGGGAAAAAATTTACTTATCCCCATGACCAATTTCTACAACCCGCAGAATCCCTGAGTAATCCGCCCCGATTCGTCTAACGCAAAGACCAGAGTCTTCCACGAGTCGCTGCACCTCAGCATGCTGGTTTTGACCAATCTCAAAAAAACAGCGACCTTGCGGCGACAAAAGAGGTTTTATTGCCATAATTATAATTTTATAAGCCTCTAACCCTGTTTGCCCTGCTGTCAAAGCCAGAATCGGGTCATGATTCTTCACTTCAGGGGCCAGAGTGTCGATATCAGATTCGGGAATATAGGGTGGATTGGATACAATCAGGTCAAACTGTGCGCCAGGCATCAACGGCAACGAATCGCGCCAATCCCCTACCAGGAACGAAGCGCGCTCAGAAAGTCCATTATTTTCCATGTTTTCACGTGAAACATCCACAGCCCCGGGATTAATATCAATCCCGATCCCACGTGCCTGAGAAAACTCCTTTAGTAACGCCAATAAAATACAGCCCGTTCCCGTCCCCAGATCCAGAATCATCCGGGGCGGGCTGTCACTAAAAGACTCAACTACCATTTCAACCAGACGCTCGGTATCGGGACGGGGATCAAGGGTATCGGGTGTCACCCGGAAATTCATGCCCCAGAATTCACGGTAGCCGATAATCCGGCTGACCGGTTCGCCTTGCAGGCGCCGTACCACGGCCTCCTCCAGCAAAGCCTGCTGCGCCTCTGAACCAGAGGCCGTTCCCGTAATCAGGTCAGCATCGGACACATTAAAAAAATGCCGCACCAGAATACGTGCATCCAGCGCAGGCGTAGCCAATCCGGCTTCTGAAAAACGTGTTCTGACAAGCCGTAAAATATTTTTGATCATGCTGAAAAGGGCTGGCCATCACGTTGTTTTTAAGGGACAATTCTTCAAACTAATAAAATAAATAAAACACTTAAACAGGGAAGTAAACTATGATCGGAAAAGCCTATAAGGTCGTACGGCAGGTGTACGACCAACAGCGTCTATTTAACGACTATCCGGAATATTCAGGGTACAAGATCTACCAGATGGAAGAACCCCCGGGTCGTTATTCCTTCCAAAAAACCACAGGCTATCTCGTGACCACGGAGAACTGGAGCGCGGGCCAGACCGTTTTTATTGATGACGACAATGAAATCTCTCCCTTACGCACCTATGGCTCGACCCCTTACATCTCAGGGAGCAAGGTGTCGCTCTATCGTCCGGGAATATCCCTATCGCAAAACTTCGAAATCACAAATTATATCCCGCCTGAAAATCCGGTGGAAAAATTTGGCAATATCCCGATCCATCGCAGCACCTATTATTGCTACGATGCGGTTCAAAATACACAGGCGGGTTATAAACCCACACTGGTCCGGATATTCAGTGATGCGATTCACTTCAAAGGGATGGAAATTCCCGGCAACGAACTGGAGCGTTTGCCTGTACGCAAGGCAGGCGAAGTCGCCTGTTTCTTGCATAAAACTCACTCGCCGGAATATTTCAGCCGCCTGCGCAAGTCGGCGCATTCCGTGGCTACGGGTTAAAATTCCAGCTCGGCCAGTTTTTCGGCCTGATCGTGGGAAATCAGCTCACTGATGATCTCATCGAGTGCCTTGCCGTTTACGACATCCTCAATCTTGTAGAGCGTGAGGTTAATCCGATGATCTGTCACCCGTCCCTGCGGGAAGTTGTAGGTACGAATACGTTCAGATCGATCCCCTGACCCCACTTGGGATTTACGATTGGCCGAGCGTTCGTTCAGCAAGCGCAAGCGCTCAGCCTCGAACAGCCGCGACCGCAGAATTTTCATTGCCCGCTCGCGGTTCTTATGCTGGGAACGCTCATCCTGCATCTCAACCACCACCCCTGTCGGGATGTGTGTCAGCCGTACGGCACTATCGGTGGTGTTGACCGACTGCCCCCCTGCTCCCTGAGAACGGAACGTATCAATCTTGACGTCATTCATATTGAGGTCGATATCGACTTCCTCAGCCTCGGGCAGCACCGCCACTGTAGCTGCTGAAGTATGGACACGCCCGCTCGCCTCTGTTTCCGGCACACGCTGAACGCGATGCACACCTGATTCATATTTCAGGCGGGCGAAAACACCATTACCGGTAATCTCAACAACAATTTCCTTGAAGCCACCCAGATCGCTTTCGCGCATCTCCATCACTTCGAACTTCCAGCCCAGAACGGCGGCATAGCCGCGATACATCGCAAATAGATCCCCCGCGAACAAGGCCGCCTCATCACCGCCTGTACCCGCACGAATCTCAAGAATGGCATTGCGGCTATCGGCGA
>JAMPXY010000001.1 GCA_023700945.1 Alphaproteobacteria bacterium
AACTTTCGTACTAACCCTAGTAGCGATACTGATCACTCTTAAACGGTCCGGCCTCATCCACACCGATGTAGGCGGCCTGTTCCTTGTTCAGCTTGGTCAATTTGACACCCAGCTTTTCAAGGTGCAGAGCAGCAACCTTCTCATCCAGATGTTTGGGCAGAACATAGACTTCGCCAGCCTTGTAGGCGGTGGTGTTGGTCCAGAGCTCAATTTGTGCCAGCACCTGATTGGTGAAGGATGCCGACATGACAAAACTGGGGTGGCCGGTGGCACAGCCCAGATTGACCAGACGGCCTTCAGCCAGCAGGATTATGCGTTTACCATCGGGAAATTCGATTTCATCGACCTGCGGCTTGACGTTGTGCCACTTGTAATTGCGCAGGGCTTCGACCTGAATTTCAGAATCGAAGTGGCCGATATTGCAAACAATCGCCCGGTCTTTCATTTTACGCATATGTTCGATGGTGATGACATCGATATTGCCGGTGGTGGTCACAAAAATATCGGCATAAGGGGCGGCCTCATCCATGGTGATGACCTCATAGCCTTCCATCGCTGCCTGCAGGGCGCAAATCGGGTCAATCTCGGTCACAATCACGCGGGCTCCTTGGCTGCGCAGCGATTCAGCCGAACCTTTACCGACATCGCCATAGCCGCACACGACCGCAATTTTGCCGGCCATCATCACATCGGTGGCGCGGCGGATGCCGTCGACCAGTGATTCGCGGCAACCGTATTTGTTGTCGAATTTGGATTTGGTAACCGAATCATTGACATTGATCGCGGGCACTTTCAGTGTGCCTTTTTTGGCCATCTCATGCAGGCGGTGAACGCCGGTGGTGGTTTCCTCCGAGAGACCTTTTACGTCTTTCATCAATTCCGGGTAGTCCTTGTGCATGATGCCGGTCAGGTCGCCGCCATCATCGAGGATCATATTGGCAGTCCAGCCATTCGGGCCCTTGATGGTGTCGTGAATGCATTGTTCGGCTTCTTCGTTGGTCTGGCCTTTCCAGGCAAAGACGGGGGTGCCGCGGGCGGCGACTGCGGCCGCTGCGTGATCCTGGGTCGAAAAGATATTGCAGGAAGACCAGCGCACTTCCGCGCCCAGTTCCTGCAAGGTTTCAATCAGCACGGCGGTCTGGATCGTCATGTGCAGGCAGCCTGCGATGCGGGCCCCCTTAAGAGGCTTTTTCGGCCCGAATTCCTTACGGATCGCCATCAGGCCCGGCATTTCGGTTTCGGCAATCACGATTTCCTTACGGCCCCATTCGGCTAGGGAAATGTCTTTGACTTTGTAATCGTTTTGAATGGCTTTGGGCGCGGTGGACATGGCTCGTGATCCTTAAAAAGTTAACCGATTTTACCTGATATTAAGAAAGCTGCGCCAGAATAGGGTTTCATGCCAAAAAGGCAAGAAAAACTGCGCATTTGGGGGGTAATTAATCCATGACCATGACGTACCGTGCCGCTAAGGACCCTATCACCAGCCAGCTGGCTTTGTTTGCCCGGCAGAAAGAGGGGCTGCCATTTAATGCCGGCCATGAAATTCCAGTCGCCATGTTTTCAAGTGCGGCCGCGGCCTTTCCGCTCGAAGCGCAGCGCTTGGCTGAGAATATTGCCGATCTCCTCAATCACCGCACACCGGCGCACAAGCTTTCTTCAGGCGACGAACATATTTTTTATACCCGCACGCCGGACAGTATCATTCTGAAAACCCACAAAAGTGGAGTTTCGGTGCCGGCTATGACTGTGAGCATCAGTCATAAAAACTCGGTGGCCGATATGGGCCAGTCATTGCTGGCGCGCATGGATCAGGATTTTATGAAACGGGTTTGCGATACGATCCTACCTGAGGGGGCGGCAGCACCCGAAGCGCAGCCACAAGAACCCGGGCGCAGCCCGCCTTTTAAAATCTAGGGGTCGTGATCTAAAGCTACTGATCATCGTCTTTACGCAGGCGAGATTTTTCATTACCGTGCCCCGCCATGGATATAATTCTGATTCTTTCTGGTTTGGTGGCGCTTTTCTTTGGTGGTGAATGGCTGGTCAGGGGCAGTGTTGGTGTAGCCAAACGTCTTGGAGTCTCGACCTTGCTGGTCAGTCTGGTTGTTGTGGGTTTTGGTACGTCAGCACCGGAATTGCTGGTTTGTATCAAGGCTGCCCTTAGTGGCGCACAAGATTTGGCGCTGGGTAATGTTATCGGCAGCAATATCGCCAATATTCTTTTGATTTTAGGTTTAGCTGCGGTGATCCGGCCGATTAGTTGCGGTCAGGCTAGTATTCGCCGTGATGCAGTGGCTGTGTTGTGCGCCAGCCTGGTTTTGGCTTTCCTGTCCTTTTTTCATGAAATTTCCAGAATATCTGGAGCGCTAATGCTGGGCCTGCTGTTCGCGTATATGTACGTGGCCTACAGGCAGGATAAAAAATCCTCTGTCGCCGAGAAGGCACAGGGGCAGGAATTACAGGAACATATTGAAGAGGAAGTTCATGTGGCAGGGGATAGCACGACTAAATCAGTGCTGCTGGTTTTGCTCGGGCTGGGGTTGCTGGTTCTGGGGGCCGACTGGCTGGTTAATGGGGCCACCTCTATCGCCCGGGCTTTTGGTATTTCCGAGGCTGTCATCGGCTTGACTCTGGTGGCTTTGGGAACCTCCCTGCCAGAGCTGGCGACAGCGTTCATCGCATCTCTTAAGGGACATAGTGATGTTGTAATTGGCAACGTGCTAGGCAGTAATTTATTTAACATATTAGGAATTTTAGGGGTAACTGCTCTCATCGCACCGCTGGCGCTATCCGGCCGGATTGTTGAATTCGATCTGTGGCTGATGTTGGGTACGGCGGTGCTTTTATATCCGCTGATCCGCAGCGGGCACCGCATTACCCGGATAGAAGGCGGTTTCTGCCTGTTTTTATATGCGGGCTATATTGGCATGATGTTTATAACCTGACGTACGCTCTAGCGATGGATATCGCGGTGCAGGGTGGTGACATTAAACCCTTGGTCATCCAGCCACGGTTTTAATGTTTCGACGGTAAAGACTGAGCGGTGCCGCCCGCCAGTACAGCCGATCGCAATGGTTAGATAACTTTTACCTTCTGCAGCATAACGTGGGAGTAAAGGCCCAATCAGGTTTTTGCTATTTGCCGTAAAGTTTGCAAAGTCAGAATCACTGGCTACGTAAGTACCAACGGCGCTATCTAGTCCGCTCAGGCTTTTTAACGTGGGCTCCCAGAATGGATTTTTCAGAAAACGTACGTCAAGCACAATGTCGGCCTCACGCGGCAGGCCAAAACGAAAGCCAAACGACATCAGACTGACTGTCAGGTGCCCCCTAACTCCTTGACCAAATAAGCCTTCGAGAATTTGGTGCTGTACGTGCACGGACATCTCAGTCGTATCGATGACATGATCGGCTTCGCTGCGTAAAGGAACCATCAGATCCTGCTCGGCTTTGATGCCAGCACTGACGGGGCGGTCTTTGGCCAGCGGGTGTCGCCGCCTTGTTTCTGTAAAGCGTTTATGTAGCTCGGTCTCATCGGCCGTCAAAAACAACAGTTTGGCTGATATGCGCTGACGTAGTGACAAAACAGCTTCGCCTGAAAAACCGCGGGAGCGTGCATCAATGCCGATTGCGATCGGCTGAGGCCCGCGGCCTTGATCAGCCAGCAGCGATTCTGCCAGCGTCAGAGGAAAATTATCAAAGGTTTCATAACCCATATCTTGCAGATGTTTCAGGGCGGAAGAGATGCCTGCACCAGAAAGGCCTGTGACAATCAGCACAGGGGACGGCAAGTTGGACGCGATTGTATGTGTCATGTATGTGTCCTTTTAGGCGCGTTCCAGCAATACGGTAAAGCGCGCTCCCGTGATCGTATCGCCGTTATTTTGTAAATTTTCTGCCCATATTTTTCCGCTATGGGCGCTGACAATTTGGTGGGCGATAGACAATCCTAGCCCTGAATGGCGGCCATAGGCCTCATGCTTGGGCCGCTCACTGTAAAAGCGCTCGAAAATAGACTTCAGCTTATTCTCTGGTATCCCCGGCCCCTGATCGTCAACAGTAATCCGTACGTTTGATTTTTCTACACTAATAGTAATCGTCACCAGCCCTTTTTCCGGTGAGAAGGACAGGGCGTTTGAAATGAGATTCTCAAAAACCTGTGCCAGCCGGGTCTCGTTCCCGCGCACAAAAATGGGGGGTGTGGCTTGGGTTATGACGCGGATCTGGGGGCTGTCATCGGCGCTGCGCCCGGTAAAATTATCACGCAAGCCGCTGCGTTCCATCGGATTTTTGTGCGCATCGGCCAATTTGTGCAGCAGCAAATAGATATCGAGACTAACCATTTCGTCCCGGGACAGTTCAGCATCCAGTCGGGAGGCATTGGAAATATCGGTGATCAAACGGTCAAGACGCTGGACATCATGCTGAATGATTTCCATAAGTTTATCTTTGTCTTTTTGGTTTTTGACGATGGCGGCAGTCTCGACTGCGCTGCGCAAAGAAGTGAGCGGATTTTTGATTTCGTGGGAGACGTCTGCAGCAAAGCTTTCGATCGTATCCATGCGGTCCCATAGAGCGTGGGTCATGGCGCGCAGCGCCAGCGACAGCTCGCCAATCTCGTCATGGCGATGGCTCAGATCCGGAATTTCAATTTGCCGGTTTTGACCATGGCGGATTTGCTCGGCGGCGCGGGCAAGTTTTTTTAGAGGCCGTCCGATTAGCCCGGCCAGATAGAGCGATAGAAAAATCGTTACGCTGAGTGAACCCATAAAAATGGTCAAAATCTCAAAACGTATCTGGTTCATGGCCTGCTCTATGGCCTTGCCCTCGCGGGTCAGCACGATCACCCCCATGACCTGACGGATTTTTTGCACCGGTGCGGCGGCGGATAAAATGATTTTGCCATTGGGGCCGCGAAAGGCCGAACCGCTGACATGGCCTTCGAGGGCGTAGGGCGCATCGGGGTAGTCAAGCGCACGTTTTGATTCAATCAAGGGGTAGGGCTCAAGATTATCACTGTGTGGCAGGATCACGCTCAGGAATTTGGCGGTTTCCAGCAGCACGGTTTGCATCCTCCGCGTTGGTGCGGGGGGGCCCATGGGCTCTTTGTGGCGCATGGCGCTGCGCGCCAGCAGTTCCTCGGAATCGCCGATCATTTTGCCGTCAATATTAAACAGCAAGGTACGACTGTCGGTGGTTTCACCCAGACGCCTGACCATCCGCCGTGCCAACTCCGGCACCAATGTTTCAATTTCAACCGGTTTGGCAAACAAAAACGGCCGGCCCTGATCTACGGGCTTAACCGCGCCTTCGGCAATCGCCCCGGCAAAGACTTGCGCTTCGGCTTTGACCGTTTCCAGTTCGGCCCGTATCAGATTATCCTGATACTGGCCCATATAAAGGATGCCCAGCAGCAAAACAAAGGGCGCTACCAGATTAACGGCGAGAATCCGTAAGGTTAGACGGCTGGAGCGGCGGGCCGAACGAGGCTGACGCTCCTTTATCCGTGGCGGGTTCTTGTGCAGAATGCTGCGGACAGGACTCTGTTGCTCCGTGGCCTTGGTCGTGGCCGGGGGAACAGGCGGGATCTCACTCTTCTTTGTATTTGTATCCGACACCGTACAGGGTTTCTATCTGTGAGAATTCGTTATCAATGGCCCGGAATTTTTTTCGTATCCGCTTGATGTGCGAATCGATGGTCCGGTCATCGACATAGATATTCTCACCATAGGCCATGTCAATCAACTGGTCACGGTTCTTGACGTGGCCGGGCCGAATGGCCAGGGCCTTCAGTAACAGATATTCGGTCACGGTCAGGTCGACCTCGCGCCCTTTCCAGGTGCAAACATGGCGGGCATCATCCAGAATCAGATTGCCACGGGTAGTCATGCTGGCTTCTTCGGTTTTATTGCTGTTGGCCACCTGATTGCGCAAAGCTTCGCGGCGCAGCAGGGCGCGGATACGTTCAATTAGCAGGCGTTGCGAGAAGGGTTTGGTGATGTAGTCGTCGGCTCCCATGCGCAGGCCGATCACTTCGTCGACCTCGTCATCTTTTGAGGTCAGGAAAATCACCGGCAGGGCCGATTTCTCACGCAGCTTGGAGAGAACCTCCATCCCATCCATCCGTGGCATCTTAATATCGAGCACCACCAGATCGGGGGTGCTCGTGGTGATACCCTTCAGGCCTTCCTCGCCATCGGTATAGGTGCGTACGACAAAGCCTTCGGCTTCGAGCGCCATCGCCACGGAGGTCAGGATATTACGGTCATCATCGACCAGAACGATTGTCTGCTGCACGTTTGCACTCGCATTTGTTGAGGCGGTATGTGTCTGTATAGCGGTAATAGTCATGATTGAAAACCCTCCCGGGAAAAGACTGTGCCAGCCTTCCCTTTATAGCCCGGCAGAATGGCCGCAATAGGGCCGCAATGAGGCATTTTGGCCCTAAAAATAGATGCCTCAGGGCTGGATCACAAACGTCTTTTGGCCATTAACCATTTTAAAGGTGGCCTTGGGCGCTTCGACGTTCTCCCAGGCAGGGGCGCTGCCACCGAAATGCCCGGCGGCCTTGACAGCAATGGTGGCAATCCGGTTGGCGGTAAAGCGGCAGGCTTCGTATTTGGCCGCTTCCTGTGGCAAGTTACGAGCAATCTCCACGGCCCGGGCGGCAACGCGGCTCGTGACATCTTCCATCAATTCGTGGGCGCGGTCTTCGCTCAGGCCAATGGTCTTGCCAAAGGCGATCAGGGTCTTGGCTTTGATCCCCGAGGTTTTGCCTTGCACGCTTAACGTTTGCTTCTGTTCACTGTCATATTGCCATATTTCAGAGGTGACGTCATATGTCGGCGATAGACGTACGTTTACATATTGTTCTTTTTGGGGATTATATTCAAACAGCATGGCGATATTTTTGCGATGCATGTCACCGTCATTAATCGCGACTGACAAAACTGTACGTCGGTATAAATCCTCGAGATCCGCTTGCGGATTCGTGGAATGCTGGCGCAGTACCTTGGCGACTTGCTCCATCGATCCTCGCCCGCGCTCATCGGGTGACAATTCCGCCAGAGTACAAAAATCTTGAATCAGGAACCAGTTATGGTCTTCGCTGCGGGCGTTGTGTGGAATGTCAAAGCGTTCGACCAGCACGGCAGGGGGTTTATCCTTCCCTAAGGAGAGCAGGGCGTGTTTGGCTGTCCTCAGGCCTGCGGCTTGCGAGAGCTCAAGGCACATCCATTCGTTAAAGCCCCAGCCTTCCTTACCACTGTCGGTCGGAAATTTAATGATATGGGTAAAAGGGGTAGTGATGGCAGGTTGCAGCACACCGAATTCATGCAAGGTCGCAGGCAACTTGACCTCGGCGCCGGAAAAACGCGGGACATAGCGATTGCGCCAGTATTCCTTCAAATTTTCCTGCAGATCTTCACCGTTATCGTTGGGGAACGGGCCGGTATAGGCTCCAATGAAGGTCCCGTCAGCAATATACCGGTCAAAGTCGGTTTGCAGGCGGTCTTTCATCACGGGCAGGTCGAAGGGGGCGTTGCGGGAAATCACCAGATTGCACAGGTAGCGTAAGCCTCCTGCGATATAGGTAATTTGCTCGTCTTGCTCCAGCAACTCAAACAGCTTGTTGTCGGGGTGCATATTGACAAGGAAGTAAGGCATCCCGTCCTCGGGACGTTGGGTAAATAGTTTTTCATATTTAGGGCTGCTGTAGCCCTCCCAGCGTAACTCATCCCCTTGCGCGGCAAAAGACCCGATCCGGTCGCCATGCCAGCACAGGTTAAAATGGTAGACATGGGGCGCCCCTTCGGCTTCGGCGGGTTTGTTATAGGCCGGGCCAGCTTCGAAATGATCGCGCAGTTTACTCGGGTTACGGGGCATTGATTATCCTGTAATATTACGGAAAAAAGCTTATATAGTATCCGGGTGACCAAAGCAATTTCCAAAATTCTACTGCCTTGTGATTAATAAATAGCCAATATCCGCTTGGCGTAACCTCGCTCTAAAGGAGAGGGTGGCCTGATCAGGATATCGCCAGTACATGAGCTACGAGAAACAGGGAGCCGGTAATGAGGATACGGCTATCGCCGTTATCAGGCCCCAGCGCCCGCAGGGCATCCTCCAGCGTGGCGTGGCGGGTTACCGGCAGGTCGGATCGTCGGGCCAAGGCCAGTGCGGTCAAGGCTTCCGGATCATGGCTTTGATCCGGCAGGCCGGGCAGGGCCAGCAGCGAGAGGCTTGCCAGATGCGGGAGCAGATGACCTAAAAACTGATCCGCCTTTTTGTCCTGCTTCATGGCCATGATCAGGTGCAGCGGGCGCGGGTCATGGGCGTGCCATAGCTGCGCCTGCCGGGCCAGCACTTCGCCGGCGCTGTCATTATGCCCGCCATCCAGCCATAATTCGGCGTTTGCCGGAATCAAGGTGCGGAGCGGGTGGTGGTCGAGCCGTTGCAACCGCCCGGCCCAGTTGACCCGGGTCAGGCCTTCTGCGCGCGATTCGTCATGAATCGAAAATGAATCAATCACATGGGTGCAGGCCAGCGCGGCCCCGGCATTTTCCAGCTGGTGCGCTCCGACCAGCTGTGGCACCCGGTATGTTTTTTGTAACGATCCGTACCGGAATTGGAAATGACTCGGATTTGACTCGGTCTGGCTGACGCTCCACTCTTGTCCGGCGCGGTGCAAAGGCGTATCAATCTGACCCGCTATCGATTCAAAAGGGAGCGTTTCCGAGTCATGACTCGGTGTTGCATCCTGAAACCCGTGCTGATACCCGATGATACAGGGTCGACCCGGTTTCATGATTCCAGCCTTTTCCCCGGCGATCTCGGACAGGGTTGACCCGAGATACTGACAATGGTCATAGGAAATCCGGGTGATAAGGGTGGCGAGTGGCCGTTCGATAATATTGGTGCAGTCGAGCCGCCCCCCCATGCCCGTTTCAATCAGGCACAGATCGGCGGTGTTGCGGCTGAAGGCGAGGAAGGCCAGGGTTGTCGCTATCTCAAAAAAAGTAATCTGCAAGTCGCAGGCGCGGGTCATGACTTCATCAAGGAGGGTTTCGAGCAGAGCATCGCTAATATCTTGACCTGAAATGGTAATTCGTTCGTTAAACCGGACCAGATGGGGTGAGGTGTAGGTGTGAACCTTGTACCCGGCCGCTTCATACATGGCGCGCAGGAAAGCCACGGTAGATCCCTTGCCATTGGTGCCTGCGACATGAATAACAGGAGGAATCTGGTGCTGGGGATTGCCCAGACGGGTGAGCAGAGTGCGGTAATCGGAGCGATCCGCAAGGGAACTGCGCGGGGCATGCAGGCGTAGCGCGTAAATATGGGCAAGCTTGGCCGAGAGGGAATCTTGCATCACACAACCTCCGCTACTTCGCCCTCAGCAGGTCAGGCAGCTTTTTTCTTACGACTGGCTTTGTTGGCATTCGCGGGCTTTTTCCCGGTTTTGGGCCGGGTGATTTTGGCCTTGATGCCGCTGCCGCCTTTGCCATTCAGGCGTCCGCCTCTGCTCCCGCCACTGTCATTGTCGCTGCCGCCCAGACGCTGACGCGGGTCACGCATCTTACGCATGGAGAGATCAAGCAGGCGTATGAGGGTGGCCCGCAGGTCCTTGCGGGGTACGACCAGATCGACCATGCCATGGGCCTGCAGATATTCGGCTGTCTGGAAATTGGGAGGCAGTTCTTCGCGGATGGTTTCCTGAATCACACGTTTGCCGGCAAAGCCGATCATGCAACCGGGTTCGGCGATATGGATGTCACCAACCATGGCAAATGAGGCCGATACTCCACCGGTGGTGGGGTCGGTCAATAGCACTAGATAGGGCAGGCCTGCTTCCTTGACCATATTCGCGGCAATAATCGTACGCGGCATCTGCATCAGCGAAACAGTGCCTTCTTGCATCCGGGCTCCGCCCGACGCGGGAATGGCGATCAGGGCGGCCCCGGTTTTCACGGCGTGTTCAGCCGCCACCACCAGACCTTCGCCTACGGCGGCACCCATGGAACCGCCCATAAAATCAAAATCAAACGCGGCAATCACGACCGGCAGGCCGTCCATTGTGCCTTTGGCAACCAGAATCGCATCCTCACGACCGGTTTTGGTTCGGGTTTCCTTGAGACGGTCAGCGTAACGCTTGCGATCTTTGAATTTCAGTGGATCATAGGGCACGCGCGGGACGGTGATTTCTTTCCAGCTGCCCTCGTCAAACAGGCTTTGCAGACGTTGTTTGACCGGTACTTTCATGTGGTGGCCGCAGTGGTAGCAGACATTCATCGCCTCCGCGAGGTCGCGATGGAAGAGCATACCCTCGCACGAGGGGCATTTCTGCCACAGATGATCGGGGATGTCTTTGGCCTCGACGATGGAACGGATTTTCGGACGAATAAAATTGGTCAGCCAGTTCATGAATACGCCAAACCTTGGAGCTGTTTAAAGAGAGGAGATTTATCTCGCAAAGCAGTATCAACTGTCAAGCAGAAATAATATTATGACAATAGGTTATCTACTCAGGGCCGCCTTGCGGGCGGGGGGCTGTAGGCCTGCGGCCAATTCCTCGATCTGGGTGATCACATCAGCGATAGTTTTTTGCCCGCTAGGGATTCGGCCAATCGTCTCGACAATGGCTGACCCCACCACGACGGCATCTGCTACCGATGCCATGGCAGCGACATCATCCGGGGTACGAATGCCAAACCCCACCGCGATCGGTAAAGTGGTTTGGCTTTTGAGTTGGGCCAGACGAGGGGCCAGTCCGGCAGCGTTGGCGGCAGCAGCGCCGGTAATGCCGGTGATCGATACATAATATAAGAATCCACCCGCACCGGGTAATATTTTCCCTAATCTATGATCATCGGTCGTGGGGGTGACAAGGCGTATCATATGCAGGCCCTGCGCCCGGGCCGGGTCACCCAGTTCGGCTTCTTCTTCTGGTGGCAGATCAACGATGATCACGCCGTCAACTCCGGCAGCCAACGCCTCTGTTACGAAACGAGATGGCCCATAAATATAGACCGGATTATAGTAACCCATCAACACGATCGGGGTCTCCGGGTCATGAAGTCTGAATGACCTGACCATGTCTAGTGTCTGTGCCAGTGTCATGCCACCGGCCAGCGCACGCTGGCCAGCCATCTGGATGGTGGGGCCGTCTGCCATCGGGTCCGAGAAGGGCATGCCGATTTCAATGATGTCTGCCCCGGCGCCGGGCAGGCGTTTAAGGATATCTTCAGCTGTGGCACGATCCGGATCGCCTGCCATGATAAACGTAATCAAAGCGGCCCGGTCTTGTGCGCGGATAGTGGTCAGGCGCTGGTCGATACGGTTCATGGCTGAATACCTTCCTTTTAATAATTGAAAACACCTTAGCACAGGCTATGCCGCGATGCATCTGGATCATCGCCAGAAGACCAGTTGCCAGCCCGGTCAAAGGCTGCTATCGATCTTTTACAATAATAAAAATCATAACAGGGACATTGCGATGATCAAGACTTTCAAGATGAGTAAACATTTGCCATGGGCGCCGGATGACGTTTTCCGCCTCTTGATGGATGTTGAGGCCTTTCCCGAGATCCACCCGGAAGTAAGAACAGCCCGCACGGCTTGGGTCAGACCCGGATACCGTGATGTTGAGATCGATTTCAACAAGGCGGCGGGTGTGATTTTGCAGGGTCAGGCGCTGGGGTTGCGTGTCACGTCGGTACCGCCGCAGCAGATCGAAGTCATCCGCACCAAGGGCCAGATAGAACAGCTGAAAATGAACTGGAGACTGAACCCGGATGGCGAAGGCGGCACGGATATGGATTTTTCCCTGTCATACCAGACCGGTCAGGGTGATCTGGTCGATAGTGGTGCTTTTCCGCTGGTCAAAAAAATGGTGGGGGAAATCCTGTCCCGCTTTGAGTCTTATGCGGCTACTCGACTGGTACCTGGGCAAGAAGCTAGTGCTGAGCCTGAAGCAGTGGCGACCCGCCGCACTCGTCGCAGTGGTCACCAGCCATCTTAAGGCCGGACCTGTATCACAGCGTTATAAACAAGACATTAGCCATAAGATCTCGCCAATGAAACGCATCAATCTGACACGCCATTTCCCCTATCATAATGCCGATGTTTATGATTTAATTATGGATATTAATGCTTACCCGCAGATCTACCCGATGGTCAAGCAGGTCAGGGTTTTGAATCATCTGCCGACCCATAAAGATATTGAACTGGAGTTGAACATCGCGGGCCCCTTTATCCCTGGTGGTAAATACCAGACTTCCCGTGTCACTGGCATTTCTCCCCGCACCATACAAGTTGTGGGTTTGAAAGGTCCGCTGAAAGTACTGAACCTGCACTGGACATTGACGACTCCTGCTACTGGTGGCACGCATCTTGAGTTTCTCATGGAATATGAATCAGGGCGGGGTATGCTGGCGGATCTGGCAATTTCCGGCGTGATTAGCCAACTGGTCACTGACACATTGTGTCAGTTTGAGCGGCATGCCGCAGTGACGCTTAGTCCGGTGTCGGGTCACCCGGCTGCCCCGGGCCAGTCGTCGGGTCGGGGCGGGAAGCCAAAGCCGTAACCATGAGCCCTGTCCCCCGTCGGCTGGTTTCGTTCTCGAGCTTGACCAGATCAATTTCACGGATCAAATCTTGCTGCAGATAAGGAGCAATCTTGCGCCATTCCATCATGGCGTGACGACGAAAACTATCATGCAGATGCCAGTCAGCTACGGGAACTGCAAAAGGATTGGCACTGGCCTGCATCTTATGTAGTTCAGGCCAATGGCGTTCCAGTGTCATGAGAAAGCGGCGCGCAGCAACAATATGACCAATACTAATTACCGAACCCAGACCAGCTTCAAGGCCGTGTGTGGCCATCAAGCTGCGGGTGAAGGTGACATTTTCCCCTGTGTGCGTCGCCTGCGGTTCGCAGATGATTGCCTGATCCGGAACATGGCGGGCGAGCAATTCCTGACGTAAGGCTGCGGCTTCGGTCAGTCGGGCTTTGACCTTGACCCCACCCGAGACCACAATCAGCGGAAAGTGGCCGCTATGGTATAGGGTGGCGGTGCGTTCGGCCAAAGGGACGATGATGTTTTTATTACCAAAGACTAGTGCAAAATCGGCAGGGGCCAGAGTGGTCTGCTCGATCAGAAGATAGTCATGAACGGCACGGGCAAAATCGGGCTTGATGGTAGTGCGGCGGGTCATCGGGTTCAGGCCTGTGCGGCAAGCGGTGAATGATCCTCTATTCTACGCAGATCCGTAAGGCGCAAAAGCAGGGGCGGGTTGTTATAAACAGATAATCCCAGCAGGAGCGCTCCCGCGAGGCCGTCGTTACAGGCGAGTTGGGTCGGGGTGGTGACCCAGGGGCGCAGAGCGCGGGCGACACTGCCGCACAGGGCAAAATCATGAATGCCGTAATCCATGAGGCGGGTCAGGTGCAGATCAATCGCCGCCGCGGCCTCCTGCAGAATCGCTAGCGCTGTGACATTACCATGGCGGGCCGCTGTGAATACTGCAGGGGCCAGTCGGGCCAGCTGATGGCGTTCATCCACCAGCAACGGCGGATCTTTTGCCATAAAGACTGCTAGTTGCGGGTCATGCGCCATGTGCCTCAGGGCTTCGCTCGCGATCCAGGGCCCACAGGCGCGCTCTTCGTCGGCGACCCCGGAGCGCCAGAGTTGCTGTCCGTCATCCCCGAGAGCAATCGCGCCGGTGCCGCCGATAAAAACGCCTTGCCCGGCGCTGTGTGTTTCGAAGGCCCCCCACAGGCCTGCGACCGCGTCGCTGAGGATATAGACGGGCCCCCAGCCTTGGGTCTGCAGGCGGGCTTGCAGCCAGTTAACATTATCTTGATGACTGACACCGGGCAGGCACAAGACCAAGGGCCCGGGCCGGCTATGCAATTGTGTGAGCATGGTTGTCAGCGAGGCGGCCGTGAGGTCACGGTCGCGATGGAGATTGCAGGGGTGCTGATCAAGGATCAGGCGCTCCTCAATACGGTGCTGGCTGAGGTTATAGCGAACCCCGCGGCAGGTTGACCCGCCGCCTTCTATCACTGTCAGATATTGATCACCTTGAAGAACATTCATATTTTTTAAGTGAGTTAAAGAGTGACCCCTAAACGGTCCGCTACGGTAAAGATATCCTTATCGCCACGCCCGCACAGATTCATCAAAATTCTGTGCGTTTTGGGCAGGGTTGGTGCAATCTTTAGCACATGGGCAAAAGCATGGGCCGGTTCCAGAGCGGGCAAGATCCCCTCCAGTTGGGCCAGCTTCTGGAAGGCGCTCAAGGCTTCGTTATCAGTAATGCTGACATAGCTGACCCGTTTCTGGTCGTGCAGCCACGAATGTTCGGGGCCGATACCGGGGTAATCCAGTCCGGCCGAGATAGAGTGGCCTTCCAGGATCTGGCCATCATCATCCTGTAGTAGATAGGTGCGGTTGCCATGCAGGACGCCGGGACGACCACCTGTCAGACTGGCGCAGTGCTGTCCGGTTTCAAGACCGTGGCCGCCTGCCTCGACCCCAATGATTTTAACCGCCTTATCATCCAGAAACGGGTGAAATAATCCGATGGCGTTCGACCCGCCACCGATACAGGCCACCAGTGTATCAGGCAGGGTCTTGGTCCTGTCCATGAATTGCTGGCGTGCTTCGCGGCCAATCACACTCTGGAAGTCCCGCACCATCGCTGGATAGGGGTGAGGCCCCGCCACTGTGCCTATAATATAAAACGTATCGTTCACATTGGTAACCCAGTCGCGCAGCGCTTCATTCATTGCATCTTTGAGGGTCCCTGCTCCGGATGTGACCGGGCGCACTTCGGCTCCTAGCAGTTTCATCCGGAAGACGTTGGGTTTTTGTCGCTCAATATCGGTGGCACCCATGAAGATCGTGCAAGGTAGTTTGAAGAGTGCGCAGACAGTGGCGGTGGCCACACCGTGCTGGCCTGCCCCGGTTTCGGCAATGATCCGGGTTTTGCCCATGCGTTTGGCCAGCAAGATTTGCCCGAGGCAGTTATTAATTTTATGGGCACCGGTATGGTTGAGTTCATCACGTTTGAACCAGACTTCGGCACCACCTAAATGACGAGTCGTTGATTCTGCAAAATAGAGCGGCGAGGGGCGGCCAATATAGTCCCGTGCCAGTTCCTCGAATGTTGCCCAGAAGGCCGGGTCGTCTTTGGCTTGATTCCACGCCTGCTCGACTGAAAGAATCAGCGGCATCAGTGTTTCCGAGACATAACGGCCTCCGTAAATGCCGAAATGGCCATTCTCGTCAGGAACAGTTTTATATAGGGAAGCACTTGCGGACATGAATTTTTGCTCTTTACAGAATGTTGAGATAGCCAGTCTTCAGAAATACACATCCGCTGGCGGCATCGCAAGCGCGTTATCGGCCATGGCGGCAGCCAAACTTGACCTTTGCGCGCCTGCCCGCTATGGAATAGCCATAATATATTCAACAAGGGGAGACCGCCTATGCTCAACAAAACAGTGGCCGTACTGAGGGATGGTTTCTTGCAGGCTGCTGGCCGGGTGGCCGGAGGCGACCCCTATCAGGATTTTTTGGCGATCACGACGGGGATTTTCGATTTTGCCGCACAGATGGCGCGGGCTAAAACCGAACAGCACTTACAGATATTGATTCGCAGTCATAATCCCCGGCATACGACTTATACTCCGGTGAGTCATCAGGCGGCGGCGCTAGAGATGATTGCAGGCTTGCCCCAGCACCAGCGTTTGGGTTTATGGACGCGTCTTTCGCGTTCCCAGAATGATGGCCCCGCCTTTGCGATTGAGATCTTGCCCGTCGGTTTGGAGACCGCTACGCGTGATCAATGGCTCAAGAGAGAGTCGTCGTTTCAGCTTTCGCGTGACAGTACTTGGCTGGTTGCACAGTTACAGCGGGCCTTGCTGCAGCACCACGCCCTCAGTTACGCAGATGCCGCCAAGATCAGGGCGTTGTCGTATCCGGCTCCGCGCCCCTTCTAAAGATTATGAAGACTGCGGAACCGCAGTTCTGGTGATCCTGACGGCTTGTACAAACTCCTTGATCTTGGTGATGTTCTTGACGCCGGGGCGATCTTCGACCCCGCTCGATACGTCAACCGCATCAGGTTTCAAAATCGAAAGAGCGCGACCAACATTGTCAGCATTCAACCCGCCCGACAGCATCCAGGGTCGTTTGAATTTGCGCCCCGCCAGAATTTGCCAGTCGAATGACAAGCCGGTGCCTCCGGGCAGGACAGAGATTTTTGGATCGACTTTGGTATCAAATAACAAAAGATCAGCTACCTGCTCAAAGCTGGCGAGTGGCTCGAGGTCTTCTGCGGTGGCGATACGCAGGGCTTTAATCACCGGTACTTTGAAGCGACTACGGATTTCAGCAACGCGACGGGGATCTTCATCTCCATGTAACTGGATCAGATCAAACGAGGCCGCAGACAGCGCGGCCTCCAGTTCCTCATTGCTAGGATTGACAAACACGCCCACGATCTGCAATTCAGCCGGGGCTGCAACTGACAAGAAAGCGGCCTGATCAAGTGAGAGCGCGCGCGGCGAGCGTGGCCACATCATGAACCCGGCATAATCAAGCGCCAGTTGCCCGGCAGAGATCAGGGCCTCATTGCTGGTGATACCGCAAATTTTGATAGCGGTCATGCGGCGGCCTTATGCAGGCTGGTGAGAATGTCGGCGGCGGCGAGCGCGGGGTCGGCGGCTTCGGTGATGGGGCGACCAATGACGAGGTGTGTGGCCCCGAGCGCCATCGCTTCTGGTGGGGTCATTACGCGCTTTTGGTCTTGTGTCTTTGCTCCCGCTGGCCGGATACCGGGCACCATCAAAATCAGATCATCACCATGGCTGGCGCGCACTGCCTGAATTTCCTGAGGTGAGCACACAATTCCGGCGAGGTCAGCTTCCTGCGCCAGATTTGTCAGTCGCATGACGCTTTCATGTGGTGGCAGGGCATACCCGATTTCTGTCAGCGCTTCGCTATCAAGGCTGGTAAGAATGGTGACACCGAGCAGGCGAATTTTGTTACCGGCGGCATGGCGCGCCGCCTTCATCATCTCCAGTCCACCCGAGGCATGCAAGGTGAGGTAGGCAATGTTAAGATCGGCAACCGAACGTACCGCCCCGGCCACGGTATTGGGAATATCATGGAGCTTGAGGTCGAGGAAAATCGGCAGCTGGGGGAAGGCATCAGCAATCGCCCGGATACCTTGCGGGCCGTTGGCGTTAAAAAATTCCAGACCCAGTTTGATGCCACATCCGCTGTTGCGCATGGCTTCGGCCAGCCCGGCTGCTTGTTTTATATCCGGCGTATCAATCGCGCAAAAAATACGGGGCATGGTAGCAACGGGGATCAGGGTCATGGGTCACTCCTTGGCTTGAAGTTATATTTGTCGCACCGCACATCAGGAAAATCAATCCCTTGCCTCGGCTGCCGGGACTCTCTAAGACTTTAATCAAAGACATAATTTTAGAAGAGGACAGGCGTATGACAGATCATCAGCAAACCATTCTGGATTATGCGTTGCGGGAAACAGCGGCAGAGACGGCAGCAGAGATGGCGACGCGGCTGGAGCGATGCCTTAGCCGGTCTGGTTATCTTCCGGTTCTACATGTTCATGATAAAGGCAAGCCGGTTTGCCCACAGGGTTTCTTCATGATGGAGTATCGCCGCCTCGATGATCCGCGTTTCCGGGCGATCACCAGCCTGCGTACAGACGGTGCTGCTGATGATATGTTGCAGGTCAGTTTTGATATGGTGCCGTTTGCGCGTGAGCGGACATGGCGTGGATTAGTGGAGGCGTTCCGTTATCGGGCGTCACAGAAGGCGCCTGTGACCCTGACAGCATCGTCTGCGGTAGAGTCCTTTATAAAAGGCAATGATTTGCCAAATGGCCAGGCTCTAGCTTCACGCTATGCGGATCTGGCCTATACCTTGCAGCATCGTACTGGCCATACATTTTTTATCGATCCTCAAAGGATCAGACCTGATTTTCTTGTTGTTCAGACGACAGTGGAGCCCGGGACATATACCAAGGCTGGCGAAGCCCGCCCCAGCGGATTAGAACGCTTGCTTAATAGTCGTCGTCTAATGATTGCGGTGCCGACGTTGCTGCAGAGTGAGGATCGCGGTGTTTATATACGAGCCGAATATGCGCTTTCAATTCATGATCCTGCACGCACGCCGGTACAATATCTCAGCATGCGTCAATTCTCTCATGTCTTTCCTGCGATCATCGGGGCGCATGTTCGAGGCGATCCAATCATAACGCCGCTCAATCGCGACAAGCCCAGCCCTAAAAATTTCTAACCCGGAAAAATTGAGAAATAATAAAAAGGGAGCCTGCTTATGGCTCCCTTTAAAAATCTTGAAATCACTTGATCCTAGTCGTCATCGCTCTCATCGTCTTCGCCGTGATCAACGCCACCATTGAGGCGCTCACGCAGGGCCTTGCCGGTTTTGAAGAAGGGCAGACGCTTGCCATCGACTTGAACACTTTCGCCTGTGCGTGGGTTACGACCAACGCGTGGCTCGCGTATCTTGACCGAGAACGCCCCAAAACCACGCAGCTCAACCCGGTCACCGCGCGCCAGTGCCTGACTGATTTCATCAAAGATGGTGTCGATGATTTTCTCGACGTCACGCATGTACAGGTGCGGATTTTTTTCAGCCAAACGCTGGATCAGTTCCGACTTGGTCATGCCTTTTCCCCTTCATTATCTGCGTTAGCGCGGTGCGCGAGCCTTTAAAAAGCAAATTGCTGAGTGTTCTCATACACTTAAGGCTACACTTCCAGAATGCCTGAATTTCAGCCCCGCCGTCAAGGGAAGAATCATGGCAAAAACCGGGAAAGTCTTTGAAACAGAAAGGATTTTTTAGTAATTGACCCGGATGAAAGGGCAGAAATCAGGGGTTTTTGGTATGTTTCTTGACTTTAATAATTATGTCAACTAATTTGACGAGGTAATTATGCAACATTAACAAAAAGGTCTTATTATTTATGAGCAACTCAACCAAAAATACCTTTAATCAAACTAGCTTGAAAAGAATCGCTGCTTCTTTAGCTGCCGTAGCAGGGCTTGCAGGTTTAGGCGGATGCAGTAGGGATGCCCAAGTCGCTTCTGAAAATCTGTCTAGGGCTGCTGATAATTTTGAGATAAATCGCCGCATAGTTTTCTATAACGGTATTACTGATACATATATGCTGACCGTGGAAGGGCGTTGCAGTATTGAAGTTGATGCTCCAAAAAATAAGCTTGATGTTACCTGTAAAACTGGACCAGGCGCGTTTAAAAAACACTTCCTCGGGAAGTCAGACAACGTAACGTACTTTGTTGAACAGCTTGATTCCGCTGATGTTAGTACTTACCACTACCGCGTAGAGTTTAAGCCGCAGTCTATTCTTCCTGACGTTAGGGTTCGCGGGGATGCAGGTGCATTGGAAAAGGCTGTGACGCCGCAGCCGCGATAAGATTTCGAGTATTCATTAAAAACCCCGCCGAAGGTAACTTCGGCGGGGTTTCATGTTCTTTAATTAGTGAGTGATTACTTCTTCTTGGCTTCGCCGAGAGCGGCACCCAAGATATCACCCAGAGACGCACCGGACTCGGTCGAACCGAACTCTTCCATGGCTTGCTTGTCTTCGTCGATTTCACGCGCTTTGATCGACAGACCGAGCTTGCGTGACTTCTTATCGATAGAGACAACCTTGGCATCGACTTTTTCGCCTACGGCAAAACGGTCAGGACGCTGCTCGGAACGCTCGCGGGAGAGATCGACTTTCTTGATGTAACCGGAAACTTTTTCGTTCACGGAAACTTCAATGCCTTTATCGTCCACAGCGGTGATCGTGCAGGTAACAACGGCGCCTTTGTTGATGCCTTCGAGGGCGCCAACATTGGGGTCTTCCCCGCCGAGTTGTTTGATCCCAAGAGCAACGCGTTCTTTTTCGGCGTCAATCTCAAGGATTTTGACCTTGACCATGTCGCCTTTGTTGAACGCCTTGAGGGCTTCTTCGCTCTCGTCATCCCATGAGATGTCAGAGAGGTGAACCATGCCGTCGATATCGCCGGAGAGACCTACAAACAGGCCAAATTCGGTAATATTACGGATTTCACCTTCGAGAACCTGACCGTCTTTATGATCAGCAGCAAACTTGATCCACGGATTTTCCGAGCATTGTTTGATGCCGAGCGAAATACGGCGTTTCTCTTCATCGACATCCAGAACCATGACCTCGACTTCTTGTGAGGTCGAAACGATTTTTCCTGGATGCGCATTTTTCTTGGTCCATGACATTTCAGAAACGTGTACCAGACCTTCGATACCGGCTTCGAGCTCAACAAAGGCACCGTAATCGGTGATGTTGTTGACACGGCCTGTGTATTTCTGGCCCGGGGCATATTTCTCAGCAATACCTTTCCAGGGATCGCTTTCGAGTTGTTTCATGCCCAGAGAAATACGCTGGTTTTCTTCGTTGTAACGGATGACCTGCACCTGAATCGCTTGGCCGACATGCAGCATCTCGGATGGATGGCTGACGCGTTTCCACGAAATATCGGTGACGTGCAGAAGACCATCAACGCCGCCGAGATCAATAAACGCACCGTAATCGGTGATGTTCTTGACCACGCCTTGCAGAACCTGACCTTCTTTGAGGGTGCCCAGAATTTCGGAACGAACTTCTTGACGGCTCTCCTCGAGAACGGCGCGACGCGAGACAACGATGTTGCCACGGCTGCGGTCCATTTTCAGGATCTGGAAAGGTTGCGGTGTGCCCATCAACGGCGAAACATCGCGCACCGGGCGGATGTCCACTTGCGAACCGGGCAGGAAGGCCACAGCACCGCCGAGATCGACAGTGAAGCCGCCTTTAACGCGACCGAAGATAATGCCGGTGACGCGCTCTTGTTTGTTGCAGGCTTTTTCAAGCTCGACCCAAACTTCTTCGCGGCGGGCTTTCTCACGGCTGATGGCGGTTTCACCATCGCGGTTTTCCATACGTTCGATGAACACCTCGACCTTGTCGCCGATTTTAATTTCAGGCGATTGGCCGGGCAGGGAGAATTCACGCAAAGGGACGCGGCCTTCAGATTTCAGGCCAACATCAATGATCGCAAAATCAGCGGTCATGTTAACGATACGGCCTACAACCACGTTACCTTCAACGCGTTTGCCTTTGGCCATGGTTTCGTTCAGTAGATTGGCGAAGTCAGAAACTTCGTCACGGTCTTTCAGATTTTTGGCTACACTTGCCATAGTTTTAGTTTCCTTTTTTAGGAAGATGTGTCCACGTCGCCAGAGGATAAGGTCGGGGCGGACCTCTGAAAGAAGCGGCCCCCAGCTTTCATGTCAGCAGGACGGCCCGATTCATAGTGGAAAACATGAATCAAATCAATGAAATAAAAGGTTTTTTCTTAGCGCGGGCAGTGACGCAAGGCTTGCTGAAACACCTCATCCGGCACCAGATGGGTGGTGTCGATATGGATGGCATCGGGGGCGGCTTTCATCGGCGCGTCGGGGCGGTTGCCATCGCGGGTATCCCGAATTTTCATGTCTTCCAGAACTTTTTCATAAGTAATATCAATACCTTGCTCTATTAACTCCTTGTGGCGGCGCTGGGCGCGGACGGGCTGTTCGGCATCAACGTAGAATTTCAACAGGGCTTTGGGGAAAATCACGGTGCCGATATCCCGGCCATCAAGGATGGCGCCGGGCTGGCCGCTTTGGGCCGGAAACTGGCGTTGAAATTCAAACAGGGCGGCGCGCACCGGGGGCATCGCCGCCACGATCGATGAGCCGCGCCCGGCTTCGGGCCCGCGCAAGGCGGGGTCGTTCAGGCTGGCCGGGTCGATGGTCTGGGCGACTGTGAGGGCTGCTGCTGCATCTTCAAAGGGCAGGTTTTGCTCGCACAGGGTGAGCGCCACCCGGCGATAGAGCAGGCCGGTATCGAGATAGGCATATCCCAGATGTGCGGCCAGTCGCCGCGCCATGGTGCCTTTGCCGCTGGCGGCTGTGCCATCAATGGCTATGACGGGGATGTGTTTTTCCATGCCCTGTTGTTAGGGCAAAAGAGCGGTTTTGTAAATCACGCCGTGAGGGGGGCTTTATTCCAGAATAGCTTTCCGTGTGGGCTGGATCGAGCGGCGCAGGTGCCCCGGGCAATAAGGCTGGGTTCTGAACAGTGAGGGCTTGTTGTCCGGCATGCTGCCATAACCGAATTCACGGCGCAGCACGGTGCGTTCCTCGAGAGTGGCCAGCGGTGCACCGCAATGACGGCTAAAGAGGCCAGAGAGTTTCCCGGTTGACCACTCACAACCCTCGGCGGTTTTGCCGGACTTCAATGCTTCTTGTAGAGGGCGACCCTCATCTTGCTGAATGGCAGGGGGGCGGGGCGGGGCGATAAAGGTAATTTCCTGCGCCAGCATCTGTGCCAGATCCACCGGGTTACCAGGGATGCAGGCGCCCTCCGGCAGGCAGGAGAGGTCAATCATCTCCAGCTCTTTCAGCCACCCCTCGCTTGCACCATCGGTCAGGTTAGACAGGATCTCTTTATGGGCTGGGTTGTTGAGGACTATATGTTGCAGGTTCTCATTCATCGCCGGGGTGGGGCCGCCGATTTGTCTAATTCCCGTGCAGGCGGTCGCCAGCAGATCAGCCAGAACGATTTGTTCTGAACGGCCAGTGAAGGGAGTGGCCGCAATCTGTGCGAGGAAATCTTCGAGGGCTGTGACCAGAGTACGTTGATTGTTATTGTCTGACATGATCGCCCCTGCCTGTTATTTTTGTGATTGATTGTCCGGCAGAATAAACAGCCTGCGGGATCATGTCAAAGATTGGTGTCAGGCCGCTTGCAAAGCTGCGGCCTCGATCATGCCCCCGCATTCATTCACCAGTCTGACAAAATTGGGAAAGCTGGTACGGATCGGTGTGCCGTCATCAATCTGGATGGGTTCGGCGCTGACCATGCCTAATACCAGAAAACTCATGGCGATACGGTGGTCGAGCGCGGTTTCAATCAACGCCCCGCCTTGCGGGGGCTGGCCGTTGCCGTAAATGATCAGGCTGTCTTCACCCATCTCTAGTTTGACGCCACAGGCGACCAGACCATCGGCTATCATTTGCAGGCGGTCACTTTCTTTGACACGCAGCTCGGCAAGATTGGTCATGCGGGTGATGCCTTGAGCACAGGCGGCGGCCATCGCCAGTACCGGGAATTCATCAATCATGCTGGGGACGCGCTCTGGCGGGACATCAATTCCCGTGAGCGCGCCTTTATAGCGGATGATGATGTCGGTGACGGGTTCACCAGCATCGGTTTCAACTTTCACGTAAGTGATATCCGCGCCCATATCTTTGAGGGTCGTGTATATGCCGTCACGGCGCGGATTGACGCAGACACGTTGCAGTCTGATATTTGAACCCGGCACGATGCAGGCGGCTACTGCCAGGAAAGCCCCTGACGAGGGATCGCCCGGCACATCGACCGCGCAGCCCAGCAACCGGGCCCCGCCTGTGACCGAAATGGCTTCGCCGCCTGGCACTTTGGTGATGTCAACCGGAACGCCAAAATGGCGCAGCATATTTTCGGAGTGGTCACGTGTGGCATGGCCCTCAATAACAGTCGTGGTGCCTTGAGCATTCAGACCGGCGAGCAGGATTGCTGACTTCACCTGTGCCGAGGCTACCGGCAAGGTGTATTCAATACCTTTGGCACGGCCTGTTCCTTTGATCGCCAGCGGCAGGCGACCGCCGTCACGACCTAAGAAGTGCGCGCCCATCTGGCTGAGTGGTTCCATGACCCGCTTCATCGGGCGTTTGATCAACGATTTATCGCCGGTGAAAATCGCGTTTAGCTCATGTGAGGCGCAGATGCCGAGCAATAGCCGGGTCGAGGTGCCGCTATTCCCCATGTCGAGAATCTCGCTGGGTTCTTTCAAGTGGCCGACACCAATACCCTCCACCCGCCACAAACCATCACTGTCATCGACGATTTTGGCCCCGAGCGCACGCATGGCGCTGGCGGTATTCATGACGTCTTCTCCCTCGAGCAGGCCTGAAATCATAGTTTCACCTTCGGCCAGCGCGCCAAACATCAACGCACGATGGGAGATAGATTTATCGCCCGGGATTCGGGTAGTGCCAGTCAAAGGCCCGGATTTCCGGGAAATAAGGGGGGTTGCAAGTGTCATGATGCCTAAATAGACCAGCTATGCCGCAAACGCAAAAAGTTTCAGGGCTGGCGATTAAGTTTGACATAATTTTGAGGGCGGGATTATAAGGCCCTAAATGTTCAACCCCCTAAAGGGAGAATTTAATCATGGTAGATATCACTAAAGGACTGGAAGACTGGGATCGCGCTGTGAGTGCTCAGGAAGATTTGGCCGGGGCGGCGGGCGCGGTTGACCCTGATCAACTGATGAAAGAAGGCTGGGCCGATTACCTGCAATATAGCTTGGGTAACGAGCAGCGCCAAACTCTGGATACTCTGGCGCAGATCTGCGGCTGCCAGCAAGCAAGCCGTAATAAGGTAGAACAGCAGCTGGCCAATATGTGCGAAGGCCACCCGGCCCTGGCGCGTCATCTCTTCAAATATCTGGCGTTACGCGCCAGCGCTCTGAAGGAATCAGCGGTAGCAGGTTCGGTTGAGCAGCAGGCTTATGCGCGATTCGAAGAGGATATGGCTGCCCGCTGGAAGAATCGTTTGTATAACGATGTTGAATACAGGCTCAGTAAAGTGGCTGAAATGAATGAAGCTCTAGCCTCTATTTCTCCGGCCTTGCGGCAGGCAGCGCAAGATTTGAAGTCCGTCAGTTTCAAGGATCATCATCAGGCTGTACGTCCATGTGATCCGCAGCGCGTTCGTTATCTGCCCTGAGGGTAGTGTAACGTCTTACTATAAAAAAGGCGGGCTAGACCCGCCTTTTTTATAAGCGCTGGCATGACTACAAGAGTGATAATGTCCCCCCTGTTATTTTTTGACATAACCTATTTTTTTATTCTATAAGTCCCTATAACAGAAAAATAAACAAGGAGTTCGGGGATGGAATCAGCTCTTCTGCAAAAACGCAATCAGATGATCGTGGCGCTTCAGCAACACTCAAATCAGGAAGTGGCTGATAGTTTTGCTGATCCCTGCAGTTGTACGCAGCCTTTTCAGGCAACGGTGACAAAGCTGGCCGATCACTTCGGCTATGATGCTGATACTCAGGGGCATATCATGTTGGCGCTTGATGATTTGCTCGCGCACAAAACCAGCCAGGTTGTGCGTGATCTCAGTGTGCAATTGGCCCAGACTGTGTCCATCGCTCAAGCCAGAGCCGATGCATCGGAGGCCGCAGGTTATGACGTTTTTGCGCACCGCCTTTCAGCCTATTGGCGGTTGCTTTTGCTGAACGACCAGCATACGGCGCGCCCGGTTAAAGTCATGGAGGCCGATGCTCTGATTGCGCAATCGGTGTCGTCCGCGCTTCGGCAGCAAGCCCAGCATGTTCGTCCTGTATTGTCGGGTCTGACAGGGGCCTCGCTGCGCCCGGCTTTGTGGTAATTTTTATGGCTTGAAGAAAAAAGGCGGGATCATCCCGCCTTTTTATTTGGGCTGCTTCCCTGTATCAGCTCGCACTAAAACTATTGATGTCACCGCTGTAATTCTGAACAAATTCGGCAAATTTGTCTTTGGGGATTGGGCGTGAGTAACGGAACCCCTGCACTTCATCACAATTTTGGGCCTGTAGGAAGGCTTCATGCTCTTTGGTCTCAACCCCCTCAGCGATGACTTTCAGGCTTAAGGAGTGCCCGAGTGCCACAATCGTTCGGGCAATCGCCGCATCATCAGGGTTTTGCAATGCATTGCGAATGAAGGATTGATCGATCTTGAGACGATCAATCGGAAATTGGCGCAGGTAAGACAGCGACGAATAACCTGTACCGAAATCATCAATCGCCAGTTCAACTCCGAGATTATGCAGATTTTGCAAAATGGTGATGGTGTGCTGAATGTCCTCCATAAATACAGACTCGGTGACTTCCAATTCCAGCTGGTGCGGCGGCAGGCCGCTTTCACGCAGTATTTTCGATGTGAAGGCGACAATGTCGCTTTGGTAAAACTGTGCTCCTGAGACGTTGACGGCAATCCGTATGTCGTGTCCGGTCGCACGCCAGCTCATTGCGGTCTCAACTGCAGTTTTCATGACCCATTCGCCGATTGGAACAATCAGGCCTGATTGTTCGGCAATCGGAATAAACTCGGCCGGGGAGATAAAGTGCCCCCCTTCCTTGCTGCTGTCGGGTTTCCACCAGCGGATCAGGGCTTCGGCACCGATGACTTTGCCGGAATTGAGATCCAGTTGCGGCTGGTAGTAGAGCATCAACTGGTCTTTTTCCATGGCGTCGCGCAGATCGCGCAACATCTGGAAGCGCATTTGCACGGCGCGATCGTAGTCTTCCGAGTATTCCTTGATCGTGTCACGCCCGTCTTCCTTGGCTCGGTTAAGGGCTATATCGGCATGTTTTAACACCTGATCAGGGTCGACGCCGTCATCAGGAAAGGTTGCCACACCGATCGAGGAGCGGATCTGGAAATTCTCATTGAAGACCTTGAATGGTTCAGAACGGATGACCCCGATTACACGATCAGCAACATCGCGGGATGTGATGGTTTTGCCGGTCAGAGGCATGGTGATGGCAAATTCATCCTCACCGGAGCGCGCGACAATCGCTTGTTCCGGCAGGGAGGCCCGTAACCGCTTGGCCACACCGCGCAGAATGGCATCGCCGACATTGTGGCCCATTGAATCGTTGATATCTTTGAAATGGTCAAGGTCAAGTGCGACCACGGCATAGCGACCCGGATTTTCGCTGCCTTGGGCCCGCGCCATCTCATTGAGCTTTTGCAAGAAGAGCGTACGGTTGGGCAGGCTTGTTAGGGTGTCGAAATAAGCCAGCTTGTGGATCTGGTCTTGTGCAGCACTCTTGATTCGCTTGATGTTATCGGCGTTTTGTTTGATCAGCGATAACGAGATATCAATGGCGCTGCCAATTTCATCATTCGGGTTGAAGGGCGAGCGTTCCACCCGTGGATTTTCAGGATTTTCGGAAGCGCGCATTAGATTGGAGCGCAGGAATAAAATAGGTTCCAGAAGCCAATAGCCCAAAGCCATCATCAATACAGTGGTGACAAAGGCTGACATAAGCAGCATCACCAGAATGTTCTGTTCAACATAGTCGAAAACCTGTTGCTGCACTGAACTGGAATCGATTTTGGCAACAATCACGAACGGGCGACTGTATAGATTGCGTGGGCGGAAGATGACTTCGTAAGAAGTGCCATCGTTGTTGAGGCGGTTTTTGGCCTGATAGCCGTTTTGCAGGGTCAGGCTGGTCATCAATGGTTCGCCGAAAGAGCTCAGCAGATTAAAATCGACTGAATAGACGGCAAGGCCGGAAATCCGGGTGGTCTCGAGCACGCGCCGCCCTTCATCCTCACTGATAGGTGACGTCAGCAAGTTTTGAATGCGTTCCTCGATCAGCGGCACTACGGCCGAGCGGGCTGATTCGCTGATTTCATCTAGGCGTTTCTGGCGATAATCAGCAATGGTCATGCTCATGATCCCCACCTGTACGGTCAGGATGGTCAAGAACACCACCATGGTAATGCGCCAGCTCAGGCGGCTTTTCCAGATGTCACCGGGCGAGCGCATCAGACGACTGCTTAACGCTGCGGATTTTGCTGAACGGCTGGCGGCTTTGGCAGGGGTGCGTGCCGCTCCTTTACCGCGTGAGGCTGCTGTTGGGCTGCCAGAGTGGTGTACGCGCGTTGCCGCTGATGGTCGAGCCATCGGTTGTTTACTCGGAGTTGTCATGTATCTATTAAACTTGCCCTGATACAGTTGCTATTCGACTCGCAACGCGATGAAACGCTAGTTTCCCCACCACAAGTCCCCACACTCTCATTTTACGACCCAAGTCGTTAAGATTATATTTAAAAATAGCCTGAACCGGCTTGTATGATTATTCGTAAAGTACTGTAAAACAATACATTTTTAGGGTATATCAAAAGATACTAAAATAAAAGCCAAATTATCCGGTTTGCTGTCTGGTCCGGGCCATAGGGACGATGGCGGCTTCGGGGTTTTCCGGTTTCAGGGTTTCCTTAAACCGTACCGCCTGCCCGCAAGGCAGGCCGCTGACCTCGCCGTCTTGCATCACGACTTGCCCGCGGATGATAGTGGCGGTCGGCCAGCCGGTAACTTTCATGCCATCATAAGGGGTCCAGCCCGATTTGGATTTCTGCTGTTTGTTGGTGATTTCCTTTTTGGCCTTCATATCGACCACGGTAAAATCCGCGTCATAGCCGGGGCAGATCCGGCCTTTGCCGGCAATCTGGTGGACGCGCGCCGGACCAGAAGCGGTCAAATCGACAAAGCGCTCGAGCGTCAGGCGGCCCTCGTTGACATGGTTCAGCATCACCGGCACCAGTGTTTGGACACCGGGTGTGCCGCTGGGGCTGGCAGGATAGGTTTTGGCCTTCTCGTCGAGGGTATGGGGAGCATGGTCGGATCCAAGAATATCGATCAGGCCATTACGAACCGCCCGCCACAAGGCGTCTTGATGACGTTGTTCACGAATCGGGGGGTTTTGCTGGGCGTGGGTACCCAGACGGTCATAACAGTCCGGGGCAGCCAGTGTCAGGTGATTGGGCAGGACTTCACAGGTCGCAATATCACGGTTTTGGGTCAGTACAGCGAGTTCTTCGGCGGTCGAAATATGCAGGACATGGACGCGGCGGCCACATTCGCGGGCGATCCGGAGCAGACGGGTTGTGGCGCTGACACAGGACTCCGGCGAACGCCAGACTGGATGCAGCCGGACATCATTACTGTTACCAAGAATGGTTTTTTTGTTTTCATTCATCATCATTTCGTCTTCGGCATGGACGGCCACGACCCGCTGGCCGTTGGCCAGCACCGCACGAACTTCCTCATCTGTCGCTGACAGCAGGTCACCCGTTGAAGATCCCATGAAGATTTTGACACCACAAACGCCGGGTAAATTTTCCCATGCCGGCAGTTCGCGGGCATTGATCGCCGTACCGCCAAAATAAAAGGCGTAATCGCAATAGGCGGATTGGCTGGCGATGTCCATTTTTTGCGCCAGCGTTTCCGGTGTGGTGGTCAGCGGTATGGTATTCGGCATTTCAAAGATAGCGGTGACGCCCCCCACGGCGGCGGCCATAGTGCCATGCTCGATATCTTCTTTATGGGTTGCCCCAGGTTCCCGGAAGTGAACTTGCGTGTCTATAACCCCAGGCAGGATATGCAGACCCCGGCAGGGGATAATATTAGCAGCGCCAGCTCCTTCGAGATCACCGATCGCGGCGATTTTGCCATCACGGACGCCGATATCGACCTCCAGTGTCATTCCCGGCAAAACGGCGGTACCACCACGTAAAATTAGGTCAAAAATGTCGCTCATTTTAAAACTTTCCAGAACTCGGCTTTCATCGAGGGGGATTCCCGCCTCTGCATAAAGCCTTTATGATCATGTTGGTAATCATACAGGGGCCTCCCCTGAACCATACAGAGAAAATTAATAATTGTCATAAAATAATAAGGGAAAAGAAGGACAGCGGCAGACATGAAGACGATCCGGGAAAGCCCCGAACATCACTTTCTAACTTTTCTCGAGCAGGCGCGCCAAAATGGCACCGACTGGTATGCGATTCATTGCGCTCAGTCGGAAACCATTATCCATGATGACATGATTGCTGACCCTGCGCATATCAAGGGGAGACTGCACGAATATCGCCAGTCTTGTGAAGCCTTGGTCAATCGTCTGACAAAGGCGGCGGTCGATTTCAGCGATGCCATGCTTTATGTTTTTACCGATGGCGATTTACTACTGCTGGCCAACCCGGGCGGTGGAATAGAAGAAAACGCTCTGCAAAATTTTTACCGTGAATTGGCGGGGGATTTGAGTGGTCGTTATTGCCGCTACGGAAATTTAAGCCGTGATATCTATAGCTATCAAAGGCTGGTTGATGAGCGCTTTATTTCGGCCCGGCGTATTCAGGCTTATGAAACCATGGCGGATGAGGTCAGGGTCAGTTCCTTGCCGCTGCGGCGTGGACGCCGCAAGGATACGATGGTTATGATTGTGGAAGACGATCGTTTCACTGCGGCCTATGCGGCCAATATTCTCAATAAGGACTACGAAATCATCCATGCCAAAATCGGGGAAGATGCGATTATTGCGTATCTCGATCATGCGCCGGATATTGTATTTCTCGATATTCACCTGCCAGGCCTCAGTGGTCACCAGACTTTGGATGCGCTCCGCAAGATCGATCCGGTTGCTCATATTGTCATGCTGAGTGTGGATGCGGTTAAAACCAATATTGTCGAAGCCTCCAAGGGTGGGGCGGCGGGATTCCTGAAGAAGCCGTTCACCAAGGATCGTATGATCGCCATGGTTAAAGCCTCGCCTTTTTACAAGCCACCACGGGCGGGTGGTTTGCCCCAACATCTGTAATCGCTATTGCTCCAGGCTCGAAAATCATGTTTTCTGAGGCCGTGAGTTAGCGAAAGACGGTATCATGACGATCTTAACCCTGCATAACACCCTGACGGGCCGCAAAGAGGCCTTTCGTCCTATCGAGCCCGCGCATGTGCGGGTTTATGCCTGCGGCCCCACAGTTTATAATTATGCCCATATTGGTAATGGCCGCATGGCGGTGGTGTTTGATCTGCTGGTGCGGGTGCTACGCGAAATCTATCCCCGAGTAACCTACGTTTCAAATATCACCGATGTCGATGATAAAATCATGGACGCCGCCCGCCAGAACGGCGAGGCGATTGATATCATCACCCGTCGTTATGAGGCTATCTATAACGAGGATATGGCAGCGCTGGGAGTGGTTAAACCCGATATTCAGCCGCGGGCGACCGAACATATCAGCGAGATGATTGCTCAGATCGAACAGTTGATTGCGCGTGACCATGCTTATGCCGTACAGGGTCATGCCTTGTTTCACGTGCCTTCATTCCCGGCCTATGGTGGCCTGTCCGGGCGCAGCCGCGATGACCAAATCGCAGGGGCGCGGGTTGAGGTCTCGCCGTTTAAAAAAGATCCGGCTGATTTTGTGCTGTGGAAACCCAGCACGTCTGAACAGCCGGGATGGGATTCGCCGTGGGGGCGCGGGCGTCCGGGTTGGCATATTGAATGCTCGGCGATGGCAGAAAAGCATCTCGGTTTGCCATTCGATATTCATGGCGGTGGTGCCGATCTTAAATTTCCTCACCATGAAAATGAAATTGCGCAAAGCTGCTGCGCTCATGGTCATGAAAATGATCTATCAGCCTTTGCCCGGTACTGGGTGCATAACGGTTTTGTCACGGTCGATGGTGAAAAAATGTCAAAGTCCATCGGCAATATCCGGCTGGTGCATGATCTGATTTCACATTATCCGGGCGAGGTTTTGCGCCTGACGTTGCTTTCGGCGCATTATCGGGCCCCGCTTAGTTTTACTGCTGATGCGCTCGATCAGGCGCGCAGTACGTTGGATCGCTATTATCGCATTCTCTTCGACCTCAAGGAGGTCGAAGCCGGAGCTGGTACAGTGCCGGCTGCGGTGTTAAACGCTTTGTGCGATGATCTGAATACGCCACAAGTGATTGCCGAGCTTAATGCTTTGGTGCGTGATGTCGCCAATGCTGATCTATCCCAGCGTCAGCAGATCAAGGCTTCACTTCTGGCCACAGGTGACTTGTTGGGGTTGTTGCAGACTGATCCGGCTGCCTGGCTGGGCTACGGTGTACAGGACGGAGTTGACGGTGTGGCGATTGAGAAATTGTTGCAGGAACGTCAGAACGCCCGTCAGAGCAAGGACTTTGGCCGCGCCGATGAAATACGCCGTGAACTCTCTGCAATGGGAATTGAGATCGAGGATACACCGCAAGGTACCAAATGGCGCAAGGCCTCGTAAAGTGAGGACCTGCAGATGAACGGTCAGCGGGCAATCAAGACCTGATAATAAATATACTTGGAGGTATTCTGGTCGCGGTAGCAACCCGCTGACCGGGCCATGAGCAACGGATCTTCGTCGCTTAAAGTTTCAACATTCGCGAAGGTCCCGGCAAAGAGCGTCATGTCAGTCGCGTTATCGCTGACAGGGATTGCGTTCTTATCACTGTAACCAAGAATTTTATTGATTAGCTGGCAGGTTTCCAGCCTGACATCCGGCACCAGCATCAAAAGCTCGCTGCAGACCGCCGTGCCACAAACCGACCCTATATTTTCGACTTGGTTGCTGCCGGTGAAGAGATAGGGGGTGCCTGCCGTAGCCACACCCATATCCGGGGGCAGACGGTAGGTGATACCGCCGCCTTCGGGGTGAAAGATTTCAGCCGCCGGGTTGGTGCCATAGGTGCCATACGTCGCGTTGGCATCGGGGTGTGCGAAACTGAGGGCCTCGGCGGCGATTCCGCGCAGGCGCAGCATGCCGGCGGCCTTGTTCAGGGCATCGCCATAGGAAATGATTTCAGAAGCGGCCAACCGGGCGCGGTCCTCATTGAGGGTCTTGCCGCTCGAGCGGCTGCCTTCGGCCACGGCAAACGACAAGGCCGCCAGTAAGACAATCGCGACAAAAATATAAAAAATAGCGTTACCGCTTTCGGAATTTCTCATGTTGTCCAGTCTATCAGACGCGGAATTTTTTGAAATCGGCTTCATTGGCCTTGGGGATATGGACGGGTATGGTTGTAAGACCGTGGGCGACCAGCGTCAGAAAGGTCGCCCGCCCCGAGCCGATTTCAACATTATCGAGCATGCCAATCCCGAGAACCGGTTTATCAAGGGGCTGGTGGCTGGCCAGAGCGGCCTCAACCGCTTCGCGGCGGGGGCGTTCTGTCTCCGAGAGCTCGGCAGCTGACTTGATGCGCCCGTCCGGCAGTAGCCATTCAAAGGAAAACAGTGATTCGCGCCAGCTTTTCATGACTTTTCCGGTATCGACTGTAATGTCGATATAATGATCCGGGCGGCCTTTCGCCACCGGGTTGTCGGTGAAGGTGAGGTCTTTTGGCTCTGTGTGGGCCGGTGCTGGCATAGCTGGCTGCATCCTTTGCAAAGACTGCTTGAAACGGTTGCCCGTCAATGTCAGATTACGAGGGAATTGGAAATAAATCGTAAAGCCCTCTTAGTATTAGGGAAACTAAATGAACCAGCCTACCCCAAAAGCCGGGACTCCGGCCCCGGAAATCCTGATCGTTGATGACGATGCCGACGAGGTGTCTTGCGATGGTGGCGGCGGGGCGCTCGGGCACCCGGTGGTATGGTATAGCTTCGATGGCCGCAGCTCTGTGACTTGTCAGTATTGCGACCGTGAATTTGTCAAACGCAGCCATCGTGGCTGATCTGTTACGCCCTGCTTTTTGGCGGGTTTGATTTTACAGCACGACTTTCTATATAATTAGGCAGGTGGTGCTGCATGGTGCGGGCCGCCAGTTAGTTTGATTGCTCGCTTTTGACAGGGGCTTTGACCGATGAATAATCCGCGACTTTCACTGTTTGACCATCCTTTTTTCCTCGGGTTCGATCATTTCGAACGTGAGCTGGATCGTTTGAAAAAAACTTCTGATGGCTACCCGCCCTACAATGTTGAGCAGGTTGGTGAACATGGCTTGCGTATTTCGCTCGCGGTGGCCGGGTTTACCATGAAGGATCTGGATATCGAACTCGATCACAACCAGCTGACCATTCGCGGCAAGCAAGAAGATGACGGTACCCGCCTTTACCTGCATCGCGGGATTGCCGCCCGGCAGTTTCAGCGCAATTTTGTGCTGGCTGATGGGATCGAGGTTCTGGGCGCAGCGCTTGATAATGGCTTGCTGCATATTGATATGCGGCGTATTCAGCCGGAGAGTACCGCACGCAAGATTGAAATCCGGGCCAAGACTTCTAACGGCACGGCGCTTGCCGCCCCTCAGGCGATTGATGTTGAAGTCACCAACCGGAGGGAAAGCGAATGAATACCGTTCCTCTTCATTCATCTGCGGCGTTGCGCGATCTTTCGGCGCAGGATTTTCTTGCCTTTGGGTTGGCACAGATGGCTTATGTCCGCCCGATCAAAGTGGAAGGACAGGCAGCTTGGGCACTGCATGCGGCGGATGGCACGGTGCTGACCATCCAGAATCAAGCCCTGCTGGTTGAGGCTTTGGCTCGGCAGAACGACCTTGAGCCGGTGTCTTTGCATTGATCCTTGATGTTTAAAAAAGCGAAAGGCTGGTTCCGCAAGAAGCAAAACCAGCCTTTCTTGTCTTGGAAAGTCGTGAACCCCAGGGCAATTGGAGTATTCCCCTTCCCAAACCTCACGCGGGCCGCCGTCTCCATGACTGGAATCCCAAAAATCCGGCGGATCAGCGTGTCAAACTTATGATCTAAGGCCTCACCATGGCAAATGGGGCGGGGGGCTGTCAAATGGTTTGCTGCCGAGACAAGTCTTAAAATAAAAACAGAGACTTAGGCAGCGGCGAGGAGACGTTGGCTGCTTTGATCGAGTAAACTGCGTAGTCCATCGGCATCGGCAGCGCTACGCAAATCCTCAAGCAGGGCTGGGTTGCGCATCAGTCGGGAAATGCGCGAGAGGCGGCGCAAATGGTGTGGGCCGTCACTGCCGGGCGAGAGCAGCATCATAATCAGATCGACCGGATAATCATCAACGGCGTTAAAGTCTACCGGACGGGCGAGGCGGGCCATGATGATGAAGGGTTTTTGTAGTTTGGGCAGACGCAAATGAGGAATAGCCACCCCTTCACCAATCCCGGAACTGGCGTGTTGCTCACGTGTCATTAGCTGGGTAAACAAGGTCCGCGCCGGAAATCCCGTCATCATGTCAACCTTGTTAGAAATCGTCTGATAGGCCTGCGTGATATGCGGAGCCTTGAGATCCGGCAGGATTAAATCAATCGACAGGCGTTCATCATCAGAAACGTACAAGGGCAAACCTCTATTGATTCGTGTGCGTCTATGCTGCATCCAATACAATAGATCATCCTGCCAATCCAGAAACTTCTCCTGTGCATCGCATAAAAAATTGTAATAAAAACAATCTGTAAAGCCACACGTGGCGCCCCGGTTTTTTTCAAAGTAAAACGCCCCAAAAAGGGGCGTTTTGATTCTGACTAACCAAAAAGAGGGAGGGCCTCAGGCGCGCTTGCGCGTGGCTTTGGCAACCGCTTTCTTGGGTGCGGCTTTTTTGGCCGCCGTTTTTTTCTTGGCTGGCAGTTTCTTTACATTCGATTTGCCCGCCGGTTTTTTAGTCGCGGCTTTCTTGGCTGCGGGCTTGGCCACAGCCTTGCTCGCGGGTTTGGCCGTTGTCTTGGGGGCGCTCGCAGTCAGACCAGGGTCAACCCAGCCGATATTACCGTCAGCCCGGCGATAGACCATGTTGATCCCGCCATGTTTGGCGCTGCGGAACAAGAATGCATTCTGGTGTGCCAGATCCAGACGCATCACGGCCTCGGACACGGTCAGAGTCGGGATATGTGTGGTCATTTCAGCGATCACTAACGCTTCATCGCCCTTCGCGGCCTCCTCTTCCTCTGAATCATTGCTCGAAAGGGTATAGTCACGTGCCTTCAGCATTTCAATTTCAGGCGAGGTTTGCAGACGGTCGTGGTGATCACGCAGACGGCGCTTGTAACGGCGCAGTTGTTTGGCGGCTTTTTCGGCAGCGGTATCAAAAGAGAGGTAGGCATCACCTTCCTCGGCATCGGCCATCACCATAATCTGGCTACCGACCCGGATTGATATTTGCGCACGAATCAGGCCGTGACCGTGACCTTCTTTGGAAAAAGTTATGTTTGCATCAGTGCCATGGTTAAAATACTTGCTGTTGATGTCTTCCAATTTGTTGGTGACATGGGTGCGCAGGGCATCGCCCACGCTCATCTGTTTACCTTGTACGGTAATATGCATGGCATTCACTTCCATCTGTTGGTGTTGGGAAAATCAAATCGTCGGAAAGTTTGAAAGGATTATGTGTTTTTGGCAAGTCCCCCCTCCTTCTTCCATCTTAGACCTGAGAATATTGTCAAATCATTAAGGAATATCTAAGCCTTTCAGGCCTTGATATAGGTCAGGCTTCAGGAACGTCCAGATTGAGATTTTTTGATCCGGCGGCGTTGCACCGAAGAGGGAATATTCAATGATTCCCTGTATTTGGCGACTGTCCGGCGGGCAAGGTCGATATTATCTTTTTGCAGAATCTCGACAATCGCGTCATCAGACAGGACCGCATCGGGTTTTTCCTCGTCGATCAGCCCTTTGATTTTCATGCGGATCGCCTCGGCGCTATGCACACTGCCGTCTGCACTGGTGATTGCGGTTGAGAAGAAATATTTGAGTTCGAACAGGCCACGCGGGGTACCGATATACTTATTGCTGGTGACACGGCTAACCGTGCTTTCGTGCATATCGATTTTTTCAGCAATGTCCTTGAGGGTTAGCGGCTGGAGAAATTCAATCCCGTAGAGAAAGAACGGTTCTTGCTGCTCGATGATTTCGCTCGCCACTTTCAGGATGGTTTTGGCGCGTTGATCGAGGGCGCGAATCAGCCAGTTGGCAGAATTGAGTTGTTCATTCAAATATTCACGGGATTTTTTGTCCTTGGCGTGGGCGGATACTTCGGTGACGTATTCCTGATTGACCAGCACGCGCGGCAGGGTATCGCTGTTCAGCTCGACCCGCCAGCCGCCACCTTCGGATTTGGGAATGGCTTTCATCACCACATCGGGCACAATGGTCTGGACCACCAGATGCTCAAACAGGCTGGCCGGGCGGGGGTTCAGGCGTTTGATTTCATCGACCATATCCATCAGATAGGTCTGGTTGACGCCGCAGATTTTGCACAAAGCGCCATAATCATGGGCACCGAGCAAAGGCAGGTGTGCCAGCAATTTTTCCATTGGTTCATCCAATTGGCCTTGTTCATCCAGCTGCAGCGCCAGACACTCCGCAAGTGATCCGGCAAAGATTCCGGGCGGGTCAAATTGCTGCAGACGGTCGAGGATATCGCGTACCAATTCGACTTTGGCGCCGAGACGTTCGGCCAGCACCTCAATATCCAGACGCAGATAACCGCTTTCATCCAGCATCTCGATCATCAACCCGCCGATCAGATGATCTTTGGGATCATTGAACGCCATCAGCATTTGTTCATGCAGATGTTCGCGCAATGTGATCTGGCGCGAGAGTGTGTTTTCGAGTGACATTTCATTGTCTTCAAAAGAACGGCTGCCGCCGCTGCCGGTTTGCTGGGTTCCGGCATCAAAATCAGTATTGCCCGGGGATTCGGCTCGGCTGTCAGCCTCGTTGCCGGTCCAGACCGTATCAAATTCCTCACCGACCCCATCACGGTTGTCTTGCGGGGGGGGCTCGGCCGGAGCATGATCGCCGCCCTCGGGTTCGGCTCTTTCCAGCAGAGGGTTCTGGGCGATTTCCTCCTCGACAAAATCATTCAGCTCGACATTGTTCATCTGCAGCAATTTGATCGCCTGCTGCAGCTGCGGGGTCATAACGAGATTTTGTGACTGCCTGAGATCCAGGCGCTGGGTGAGATTCGAACTCATGCAAGAATTGTACCACGAAAATCACGGTGCGGGAATCCGTGATTATGGTGGTATGGGGTTAGCTAGATTGAACTGAAGCCTATGATAATTGCAATCCATGGAAGGCAAACCGTGATCATTATAATTACGAGTAGGCTAATTAAAACTCTTATAAAAAAATTTACAGGAAGTAGAAAAAGTAATAGTGCGCTTGGCAAGGCAAAGACTGCGGCAGTCCATAAAAAACCTGAAAAACTGTATGTTTTGGAGAAACCCAGCAGGGCACTCTGTGCATGATTAGGTAAATAATTGGAGAATTTAAGGATTATAAAGGGCATTAGCGTGGCTATTACCAAAATTATATTCCAGCTTTGATGTCTAAATTGATTAATCTTGCCGATCAAAGCGAAAAGCCTTCGCCCAGGTAAACCTTGCGGACATCGTCGTTGCCGACGATATCTTCAGGGGTGCCTTCCATCAACACTTTGCCATCATGCAGGATATAGGCACGATCAACGATGCCGAGGGCCTCGCGGACGTTATGATCGGTAATCAACACCCCAATATTCTTGGTTTTGAGGTAGCCGATCAGGTTACGGATCTCACTGACTGCAATCGGGTCAACACCTGCGAGCGGTTCATCGAGCATAATAAACTGCGGACGCCCGGCAAGCGCCCGGGCGATCTCGACGCGGCGGCGTTCGCCACCTGACAGGGCAATCGCCGGGGTACGGCGCAAATGGCTGATGGAAAATTCAGCGAGCAGATCTTCCAGTAGTTGTTCCTGATCTTCCTGATTGAGGTCCTGCGCCTGCGTTACGGCGCGGATATTATCCTCTACCGACAGGCCCCGGAAGATCGAGGCCTCTTGCGGCAGGTAACCAATACCGAGACGGGCACGGCGGTACATCGGCAGACCGGTGATATCCTGACCGTCGAGCTGGATATAGCCGGAGTCCGGATTGATCAGGCCGCTGATGATATAAAAGCAGGTGGTTTTTCCGGCGCCGTTGGGGCCGAGCAGGGCCACAGCCTCGCCCCGCTGCAGCGTCAAGCTGACATCGCGCAGCACCGGGCGTTTTTTATAGCTACGGGCCAAATGGCGGGCGGTCAGGCCCTTTGGTACGGTCTTGAGTTGACGTTTACGCGGTCTTTTGCTGTTCTCGGTCATGGTGCCACGCATCATGCCTGTAATGATGCGGAAAGTCAAAAAAGAGCTGGAAAATCAAGCCGGATCAACGTGCTGCCCAAGGTCATGTCGGGGTGCTGTTAGGGTGCCGTCAGGCGACCACGGGCGGGGGTGGGCTGAGGTTTCAAGCCGGGGGCGGCCAGGGGCGGCGGAATGGCGGCCGGGCTTTCATCAGGGATGATGGTGACTGCCGGGGGCAGAGAGGGCGGTTGTGTTGGCGCGATGGGCATGGGTGCTGGCTGAACGGGTTTGGCAGCCTGAGTGGCGCTATCGGGATAGAATACCCCTTTGACCCGCCCGCTGGTGCTGGTACCGGTCTGGTTGCCGAACATCCGGCTGACATTGGTGGTCAGGTTGATTTCAGCACGGTCGCCTTCCAGAATATTGGGGCCGCGGGTGATTTTCACATGACCTGTGACTTCGGCGATATTGCTATCGGCGCGGTAAACCCCCCGATCTCCTTGCAAGGTTTCGGTTGCGGTGGTGATGATGACATGGCCCTCAGCTTCAAGTCTTTCGAGTTTGCGCTGGCCATTGCTGCCAGCGTCCTGCGAAAAAAAAGCCGAAGCTTGGTCGGCCTGCATTTTATCCTGCGGGCGGGTAACGACTACGTTGCCATAGGCGCTCAAGCGACCTTCCGTGACGCCATATTCGAATTTATCCCGTGCGGTCAGGGTTTGGTCGGGAGCCACCATTTTGAGGCTTTGGCCGGTCATGATCGCAACGCCGCTATCAAGTTCATAGACTGCTTTGTCGCCATAGGCCTGATTGCCTTGTGAGTTAATGGTCACCGCGCCGTCGGCGGTCATACGGTAGATATCGTAATTGGAATTTTTACCCTCGCGGTAATCGGCGGTCAGGGTATCGGCGGCGATACTGACATTGCCTTGGCGGGCCTCGGCTTTGCCGCGGGCAATGTATTTTTTGTCGTTGCGGTGCCATTCAAGGGTTTGTTCAGCGGTAATTTCAAGTGGCTTATCCTTCTGGCTGCTGACGGGCTGGGCCATGGCGGGTAGAGCGCAGATCAAAAAGGCAGATGCTGTTAAAAATAGTCTCATCTTCATAAACCTTTCAGCCGTTCTTTCAGAGTGAGAGTGGCCGGGCCGGTGAAGACAATCAGCCCTTCATTGTTACGCGCATCCATACCCGTGGCATGCAGGGTGGCCGCCGGGCCGGTAATGACCACGGGCTGGTCCGTGCGTGATTCTTGGGCTTTGACATCCACGCTTAAGCGAGTGGTGTCCATCTGGTAGCCGTTGCTGTGTGTCAGGTGAACATCGCCTTCGAGTAATAATTTCCCAGCATTCTGGCGATAGGTTCCCTTGTGGGCTGTGATGATAAGCTTGTCTTCCGTCCCGAGAGTAATATCGCCCTGCGGGCTTTCCAGCAGCATGATATCGGGGTTCTGCGCGCTTTGGGTGGCGCGTTGTGCGATCAGGACATAGGGATTGTTGCGGGAATCGGTACCTTCAAAACGGGGATTGATCAATTCGTTTTGGGTCATAGCCTGCGGGGTTTCTGATACGTTTTCCGGCGTCAGCGGGGTTATCGCCTGCTCCATTTTGGGCCAGGCCATGACAACGGCTACCACCAGCAAGGCCGCCAGCGGTAGCAGCAGGCGCATGACTTTGACAAAACGAGTATAAGTGCGCCCGGCCTTGACGGGCTGGCGGGCTTGTTGCATCAACCGTCCCAGACGTTGGGCGCGCAGATGTTTTTGCAGCGGGTGCCCGCTCATTCAGCCCCCTTCTTGGCCAGTTGTATTTCTCTATAAAGGTGCCATGCTGAAGGCAGAATCGATAAGACGATAATTCCAAGGACGATCGGCAGCAAATAACGATCGAGTTGTTCAGCCGGGATGAGTTCTCCGAGGAAGTATCCCAGTACTGTCAGGCCCACCGCCCACGCCAGCGCACCGATGATGCTGTAAAGAACAAACAGCCTGTAGGGTACTTGTGCGACCCCGGCCAGAAACGGGGTAAAGGTACGGATGATCGGCAAAAAGCGGGCGAGAATAATCGCCATCTTGCCATGACGGTCAAAGAAGCGTTGGGTCATCTCCAGATGCTTGCGTTTGAGAAAACGGCGGTCACCATCCTTGAACAGGCGCAAGCCGACACGTTTGCCGACTTCATAACCCAGCATGTTGCCGGTTACCGCTGCGATAAAGCATCCCAGTGCCAGAATGCCAAGATGAAGAAAACCCTGTGCCGCAATGACACCCGCAGTAAAGAGCAGGCTGTCACCGGGGAGGAAGAAACAAAAGATAATACCGGACTCGGCAAAAACAATACCCCAGACGCCGAAATAGCCGAGTGATTTGATCAGCGGTATAATATCGAAATGCATCTCCGGCATCCTTTAAAGATTTTTGAGGAAAATTAGGCGACCCCGGCCTGCAGGCAATCTTGCATCCGGATCAGGCCACAAAAGCGGCCTTGCTCCACCACCACCAGACAGGTGATCGCCGATTTAAAGCCGTTCAGCATCAAATCAACCGCTTCAGCGGCAAGCAGGCTGGCTTCGATAGTTTTGGGGTTGGCGGTCATCAGTGTGCCTGCGGTTTTTGTCAGTAGATCAGGGTTCATGTGACGACGTAAATCGCCATCAGTAATGATTCCCAGCACGGACTTCTCCTGATCAACAATAATGACAGCGCCGAGATTTTTCTCGGTCATCACCAGTAGTACTTGATCCATGGTGTCGGTTGCGCGTACCAGCGGCAATTTTTCGAGCGGTTGCATAATGTCGCGGACGGTGCGCAGGCGTTGACCGAGTTTGCCGCCGGGATGGAACACCCGGAATTGTTCGGCAGTGAGACCAGTACGTTCAAGTAAAGCTACCGCCAAAGCGTCACCCAAGGCCAGCATCATTGTGGTTGATGTTGTCGGTGCCAGCCCGTTGGGGCAAGCTTCGGGCATCTTTGGCAAAACTAGCTGGATATCGGAATGCTTGGCGAGCGTACTCTCCGGATTGCTGGTCATGGCAATCAGGGTGATGCCAAAACGCCGGGTATAGTGGATGAGATCAGAAAGTTCGGCGCTTTCGCCACCATTCGACAACAGCAAGACGATATCGCTTTCCGTGATCATGCCAAGGTCGCCGTGGCTGGCCTCCCCGGGATGAACGAAATGAGAAGGAGTGCCAGTTGAGGCTAAGGTGGCGGTAATCTTTTTGGCGACATGGCCGCTTTTGCCAATGCCTGCCACGATCAGTCGTCCCCGCCGGTCTTTTTTCATGTCATGGATAGCGTCAATCGCCGCGCTAAACTGATGATCCAGAGCTTGGGCCAGCGCGCTGATGCCCTCGGCTTCGGCGGTCAAAGTCCGGATGCCGCTTTGAATATCGGCGTGCGGCTGCCCGGGGGCCGGGTTCTGGGGCGCGGGTTTTGGGTTCATCTTGATAAATCCTTTAATACCGCGAGCAAAATGGGCTTAATGTGCGAAAATGTCAATTTCCGGCCAGCCTTCGGTATCGAGTCGGGCCCGCACAGGCAGAAAATCAAAACAGGATTGTGCCAGTGCGGTGCGGCCTTCGCGGGCCAGCATTTCGTCGAGCTGGTCGCGAAGCCGATGTAGATAAAGGACATCATCGGCAGCGTAGACCATTTGCTCTTTGGTCAGTTTGGGTTGCCCCCAGTCCGAGGATTGCTGTTGCTTGTTCAGTTCTACACCCAGCAATTCGCGGCACAGGGTCGCCAGATTATGTTTATCGGTATAGGTACGGCACAGGCGCGAGGCGATTTTGGTGCAATAGACGTTGGTTATGTCAATTTTTAGATTGTGCTGCAGAATCGCCACATCAAACCGGGCAAAATGAAACAGCTTGGTGACTTTGGGGTCAACCAGCAGCGCCTTGAGGTGAGGGGCGTTGACTTTACCGGGCGCGATCTGAACCAGATGAGCTTGCCCATCGCCTGCGGACAGTTGCACCAGACACAAGCGGTCACGCTGATTATTCAGGCCCATGGCCTCGGTGTCGATGGCAACGGCTTTGCCGAGTTTTAGGCTTTTGGGCAGGTCGCCTTGATGGAGATGGATTTTGGTTTTAGATGCCATAACAGACCCCTGTGCTGATGCACCCAGTTTAGCCGGAATTACCGGAAAATCAAAGGGTTAGTTACCTTCCCCCTGAAGAGAGTGGTGCCCAAGAGAAGACTCGAACTTCCATGACATTGCTGTCACACGGACCTGAACCGTGCGCGTCTACCAATTCCGCCACTTGGGCATGCCAATATAAGGGCATAAGGGGAAAAGCAGGCGTTTATTAACCCACGGTGACAAGAATGTCAAACGGGTTTATGATCGTCCCTCGTTCAGGCCCGTTCGGGTCGAATTCACCGTCAGGCCTCTATTTTTCTGCTTTCTTAAGATTCTGTTGGCAGACTGAGAGAGGAGAGTAAGATGTCTGCGCTGAGAGGCTTATTGGGAAGGGCTTGATATTAAATGAAAATTCTTGTCATCGACCGTGACACGCTGGCGACCCAGCTGATTCGCTCACGGCTGGAAGTCAAAGGTCATACGATTGTTGAAGAGGGGATCAAGAATAATGCGATTGCCCTGCTGGAACGTGAGCCTTTTGAAGTTGTCTTTATTGATCCGGCGCCGCTGAACAATGCACGTCCGGTAGTACTGGGTATTCGTCGGGCCGTGCGGAATTATCCCTATGTGATTTTGATGTCACAGGATATGCCGCGAGAAGAGGCACTGCGCGCCGGGGCTAACGAAATCATGATCAAGCCGATTAATCATAGCGGCCTTGAAGTCGTGATGGAGAATGCTGAGCGCCTGACCGGACTGATCAAGCGGATGGGCGATGAAAAAGAAGATTTCCCTTCGGCTGGTGGCGTGATTGCCAAATCTGCTTTCAACCAGTTATTCCTGTCTTGTATTGATCGCGCAGATCGTTACGGCGAGCGTTCTTTCCTCGTTTTCATCGGCATCAAGAATTATCAGGAAATTTTGGCGATGGACGGTGCCTATGCCGCTGAATACGCTACAGCCAAGCTGTCCCAGTATCTCGTGCGTCTGCGTCGCCAGTCCGACATTATTGCCCAGACCGGCAAAAATGAATTTTGCCTGATGTTGCAGCGGCCAATGTATGAAACCGAGCCGATGGAGGCTGCTAACCGCTTTGCCGATGCTCTGCGTCGTTTCGATGATATCTGCGCCAGTGAGAACGTAAAGGTCGAAGTGGCGGTGACGCTGGTCGATTTGCCGGTTGGACACAAACATGTCGAGCATGTTGTGACCTTCACCAAGCAACGCGCGAATGCTATTTAGCAATTATCGCCTGATGATTTCATTTTGCAAAGGGGGCCAGAAACTTGGCTACACCCCTACGGTATTCTTGGTATTCTGAAGTATCTGTCGCCCAGTTTGCGGTTTTTTCGAGCGCGGCTGATAATTTCATAGGTGGGGTTATAACGTCATACGCAACCAAAGGTTCTTGGCCCTCAGCATTACTCTTAAATATCATCCATACACGGCCGCCCGGAGTAAGACTTGGTGATACAGCGACAACATCATCCTCAAAACCTTTGTGATCGGGATGCGCATGATTTGCCATCTGAAACATGTCTCTAAGTGTCTGTGCTATATAAAACCTATTATCTTCAAATCTATTGTTATCGGCTATATCATTTTTTAGTGAATCGGCTAAGTCGATTATTCTATGGCCATGCATTACCTGATCGGTCTTGTGCTTAAGAGAGAGACAGGCATTAGCTATATAGCCAAAAGCAGGAGATATTTTATCATGCAGACTTTGGGCAAAGGCTTGCGCCGCCTGTTCTTTTATAGCGCCTTCACCTAAGAATTTGAATTCCTGACCTAGCAATCTGAAGGACTCAATATAATGTGCCAAGGCAGTCAATTTTTGCTGGTTTTGTTGTTGTGACTCAAATGTCATTCTTTAATATCCCTACATAACACTTATGGGCAGATTAGATCCTAAATTTATTATGAATAATTATATACAGCAGGCTAGCGTTTTATGTCAATTGTTGTAAATTCTCTAACAAAATCAGGGCGATCTACCTACGAAGGTATGTATGGCTTGACAGAGTACTGTTGAAAACATCATGGTGATATTCACAAAGGGACGAATCCGTCCTGACGACCTAACCCGCTTCTTAGAGCGGGTTTTTTTATTGTCATTTCTCACTCTGCGCCACCTTCACCTAAGGAGATCATCATGCCTACCCTGCTTCCCCGCGATAGTGAAAATAATATCATTCCGGCGGTGCGCCTGAAGGATAGTGCGGCCCATAGTATCAATGCCACGACCAGTTCAGCCCGGAATGCTACAGCTTTTGCGACTGATACAAGAATTATCAGTCTTTATGCAACGGTACCGGTGCGTTTGAAATTCGGTGATGCCAGCGTCACCGCGAGCGCCAGTGATCATTATTTCCCGGCCGGGGTGTATTACGACGTGTCGATTGGTGGTGGCAAGGTTGGGCATTATCCCTATCTGGCAATCCTGCGCGAGGGCAGCAGTGATGGTGTGGTTTATATTTCAGAAAAAGAGTGATCAGACCCGCGATCGTGACTTCAACGCCGTCATGATGGTGCCCTCATCGAGATAATCCAGTTCGCCACCGACGGGCACGCCGTGGGCGAGGCGGGTAATTCTTAAATCCGGGCGGGCGTCTTGCAAGCGGTCACTCAGATAATGAGCGGTCGCCTGCCCGTCCACGGTGGCGGCCAGAGCCAAGATAACTTCTTCCACTCCTGCTAACCGTTCGAGCAAGGGGCGAATGGTCAGCATGTCAGGGGTGATACCGTCCAGTGCCGACAAGATACCACCCAGAATATGATAGCGCCCCTTGAAAGCCCCGGTGCGTTCAATCGCCCAGAGGTCAGCCACTCCTGCCACCACACATAGTGTGTTCTGCTGCCGTTGCGGGTTGGTGCAGATCCGGCAGGGATCGGAGAGATCGAGGTTACCGCAAGCGGTGCAAATGCGCACTTGCGCGGCAGTTTGCTCGAGTGCCTGCATCAGCGGGGCCATGGCCTTCTGGCGGTTGGTCAGGAGGTGCAGGGCAATCCGCCGGGCCGAGCGAGGCCCCAGACCGGGTAGTCCGGCCAGAGCGCGGATCAGGCTGTCGAGTGGCCCGTCATTTTGGCGTGATGAGTAAGACATGCCGCTCAGTTTAGTCGTTGAAGCGGCGCCCTTCCAGCTTCTTCGGATCACTGTACACAAAAAGACTTGAGGGCAGATTGACGCCTGTTTGCAACTGAAACAGTTCAACTTCTGTGATGGCGCCTTGAGCGTCGGTGACGCGCCATTTCTTTAAAGCAAATGGTTCTTCACTGAAAGCAAGGGTCAAGGTTCCGGCAGCAGGATCGCTGGCTTGCACCAGACTGACCAGTACCAGCTCGTTGCCGTGCTCTATTTTACTGACTTTGATGTCGCCTTTCAGGCGCAAATCAGGGCGGAGAAGAAAATCCGCCATGGTCTGACCAATTGGAGCGTTGCTTTGCTCCTGTAATTGGCCGTCATAGAAATAAATGAAGTAGCCATCAGCCACGACATAATCCTTGACCGGGGGGTCATATTCAAAACGTAGTTTGCCCGGCCGTGACAAATAAAAAGTACCAATCGCCTGCGAGCCATCACCCGCGGTTTGAAGGAACCGGGCCTTGGCCGTTTTTAACCCCTGCAAATAGGTTTCAACCTGCGCGGTAATCTCGGCAGAATTTTCCGCCGGGGTTTGCGCGGCGGTGGGGAAGGACAGACAGATCAGGGCCAGAGCCAGAAGAATATGTTTCATATCCCTATTTCTAAAGAAACAAGGCGGCGAAAGAAAGGCTGAAAAAGGGTGTTTTTATTCCTTAAGCGATACCAGTGTCGCATTGCCGCCTTGCCGGGTGGTGTCGATAGTTACAACCTTCTCGGTGGCAAAGCGCGGCAAATAATGAGGGCCGCCCGCTTTGGGCCCGGTTCCGGAGAAACCTTGCCCGCCAAACGGTTGAACCCCCACGACCGCACCGATCATGGTACGGTTGATATAGGCGTTACCGGCATTGATCGACCCCGTAACCGTGCGGATGGTTGAACCAATCCTTGTATGCAGGCCAAAGGTAAGTCCGTAGCCGCTGGCGTTGATATCCTTGATCACCTGATCCAGGTTTTTGGCCTGATAACGGATCACATGCAAAACCGGACCGAAGACTTCTCGCTCGAGTTGCGAGAGGCTGCTAATCTCGAAAGCGACTGGCGCGAAGTAGTACCCTTTACCCGCAAGGTTGTCATCGAGTGGGCATTCTGCAATCAGGGTACCAATCTGGTCAAGTTTACGGCGATGGGCGCTTAAAACTGCATGGGCTTCAGCATCAATCACCGGGCCGATATCGCTGCTGTAATTTAACGGATCGCCGATGCGCCGTTCGGCCATGGCACCTTTCAACATATGAATGATTTTGTCGGCAACATCATCTTGCACGAATAAAACCCGTAGCGCTGAACAACGCTGGCCTGCCGAACCAAAAGCACTAACCAGTACATCATCGATGATCTGTTCGGGCAGCGCCGAAGAATCGATGATCATGGCGTTCTGGCCGCCGGTTTCAGCAATCAGAGGCACGATGGGCCCGTCTTTGGCTGCCAACGCCCGATTGATCAGGCGGGCGACGTCGGTTGATCCGGTGAAGGCCACACCGGCCACATCTTTGTGCGCGACCAGTGCTGCTCCGATGGTGCCATCGCCCTGCACCAGAATCATGACTTCTTCCGGCACGCCTGCGCGGCGCAGCAGCGTGGCGGCATAGGCGGCAATCCGTGGAGTTTGTTCGGCCGGTTTGGCGATGACGGCATTTCCGGCCATCAGTGCAGCGGCAATTTGGCCAACAAAAATGGCCAAAGGGAAGTTCCAAGGGCTGATGCACACGAATGTGCCACGCCCGTGCAGGGTCAGGATATTACTTTCCCCGGTGGGGCCCGGCAGGCGTTGTCCGGACTCGCTGAAATCAAGTCGCCCGCGTTGAGCGTAATAACGGCAAAAATCAACGGCTTCACGTATTTCGGCTATACCGTCATCCAGTGTCTTTCCGGCTTCCTTGGCGCAGAGTGCCATCAGTTCGGCGTTGTGTTGTTCCAGCAGATCGGCAAAAGTTTCCAGAGCCTGCGCCCGCTGTAGAGCAGGCGTTTTTGACCACGTGGCGAACCCTGTTGCTGATTTGATAAAGGCTTGTTCAACGGTGGTAGTGGTAAGGGGTACCTGTGTGATATCAAAAGCATGAATCTTGGCGAGCAAAGGCTCGCGTACCGCAGGCGCGGATAAATCCAGTCCGCCTGAATTTTTGCGCTCGGGGCCATAGATATTGGCCGGCAGCGGGATATGCTTGTGGCGTTTCAACGGATGGTTTTGTGCGGCCAGCACCGGATCGGAAACGACAACATCAGCATGGACTTTTTCATCCAGCATCTGGTTGACAAAATTGCTGTTGGCACCGTTCTCGAGCAAGCGGCGCACCAGATAGGGCAACAATTCTTCATGAGACCCGCAGGGGGCGTAGACAGCCACCCCGGCTAAACCGTCAGCCAGTACCAGATCGTGCAGCGATTCGCCCATGCCATGCAGGCGCTGGAATTCAAAGCCGCTGCGGTTGTTACCAGCCAGTTCCATCACGGCGGCGACGGAATGGGCGTTATGGGTAGCCAGCATCGGGTAGAGCACATCGCGGCGCTCAAGTAGTTTACGGGCGTTAGCGATATAGGAGAGGTCGGTGTTCGATTTGCGGGTGAAAACCGGATAGTCGCTCAGGCCCATCACTTGTGCCCGTTTGACTTCCGCATCCCAGTAAGCACCCTTGACCAGTCGCACTTGTAAGCGGCGATTTGTGTTTTCGGCGATTTCGATGACTCGGTCAATCACAGCCGGGCAGCGTTTTTGATAGGCTTGTACCGCCAGACCAAATCCGCCCCAGTTTTGTAATTGCGGCGTGCGCGCGACATCCTCGATAATCTTGAGGGAAATCTCAAGTCGGTCAACTTCCTCGGCATCGACAGTCATTGGTACATCAAAATTAGCAGCCAGTATTGCGAGATCGCGCAGGCGTTCGGTCATCATGGGCAGGCAGCGATCGGCCTGTGCTGCGCAATAACGCGGATGTAGCGCCGAGAGTTTGATCGAGATGCCGGATTTCATACCCTGCGAGGTGTGGCCGCCGATGGCGCGCAGGGCCGTGACGTAGGACTGAAAATAGCGTTCAGCGTCTTCGCTGGTACGGGCACCTTCACCCAGCATATCATAAGACAGGCGATAGCCTTTTTTCTCGTAAGCCCCTGCATTTTTGATGGCTTCATCAATCGTGCGGCCCAGCACAAATTGTTTGCCGAGCATTTTGAGTGCTTCGACAATGGCTTTGCGGATCACGGGTTCCCCCAGTTTCGATAAGGCTGAATCAAGAGTTTTACGGGTCAGTGAAAGACCAAAACCCGCGGCCTTCATCATCAGATCTTTGCTCTCGCCCTGATTGGCCAGCCAATCAGCGGCCTTCATTTTGTCACGGATCAGGGCGTGGGCAGTCTGGGCATCGGGAATTCGTAGCAAGGCTTCTGCCAGCGTCATCAGCGCGAGGCCTTCTTCAGTATCAAGACCGTATTCACGCAAAAAACTTTCCAGTTCACCGACTTTGCGTTTTTGCGAACGTACCCGCTCTACGATGTTCTTGGCGCTGGCGTGCACACGCTGGCTGCGGGCGGCATCCCACGGTAAATCATTCAGCAGGGCTTCGACGCAGGTGGCTTCATCGGCGTAAATCAGTGTAGCAAGATTGTGTGACATGATAGGCCCCGTTGGTGGTTGCACGCAGGCACTTTATCACCGGGGCCATGGTTCTTAAAGAGCGGGCCCGGGTTCTTTCGCGCTGCAGCAGCGAGAATTTACGGGTGACAGGGTCAAGGTTTTCACCGCTCGGCGCAGGCGGCGGGTATATTCCAGAATATCCTCGAGCGGCAGAGCAAAAGTGACACGGGAAATCAAGGTGTCCCGAGGCAGGCCCATCCAGCTGGCGTTGCAGGAACTGATAGACTGACTGCTTCCCAATATGTCGATCAGGCTATAGTCATCTTCGAGTTTTTTTATGTAGTCAAAGCCGTGGCGTGGTGATTGATAAGAAGCCCCGCGTAAGGCGCTGAAATCAATCAGATGAAAAAAACCGGCTTCGGGCGTGGTGATAACCTTCACGCCCTTGATGCCGCGTTTCAGTTCCTGCCCGGCTGCCTCTGATGAACAGGTGGTAAGATCAGAATAAGTTTTGATAATCTTGCTTCGGTCAGTGGCAGTAATCTCGCCGACGCTGTCGAGGCCATTAATCAGGGCTTTCATAAACAGACCGCGAAAGCGGTGATCGCGGTTAAGACGCGCCAGATGTCTGGTGCGGGCTGCTGCGAAGGGCTCTTTCATGCTGTAGAACGCCTCGAGCGCTGCTAGTGTCGCACGGGAGGGGAAATAATTATTGTTGATGCGCAGGCGCTCAAGCTGGCCGATATCCTCGCTATTGGCAATAACAATGCCGCCTCGTACATTGGCAAGTCCCGCCTTGGATGGCCCGGCAAGGGTAAAGGTGTCTTTGTATAATTCAGGGATCTGTGCAAATGCAAAGGCCTTGCGTGTCCCGTATTCCAGTCCATCATAGACCATATCGTCAATGATCCGGACGCGGCTGGCAGGCCCGTTCCAGACCTGGCCCGGCTTGAGCGATAATCCGTCCAGTATATCTGTTTTGATCGCAGGCTGGGTGTCTTGCCAGAGTTGCAGTTCTTTTTCATCGTTTCTTTTGTAGTGGGCGCTCAAGGCCAGAAATATATCAGCCAGCTCCTGTGTTTCAGCTTTACCTCTGATTGTGCCTAACGGGTTGTTGGGATTAGAATCGAAATAGGCTATTACCCGCAATCCGTCATCATGTGCCTTTTTAATTGCGGTGATGATGTCGTGCCTGGCTACATGTCCGCCCGATTCCATCTGCCGCGGGACCGGAATGATCTGGATACCCCAGCTTTCGGGCGCATGCATAAAAAAACCATAGGTTGGCACAGGCATGAGCAGGGCAGGCTTGATATCACGGTTCAGGCGTTTGTTTTCGGCGATGACGTCTTGAATGAGTAGCTGGATCACCAGATTGTAGCCTTCGGTCGTACCGCCGCCCATCAATGAAAAATGACTGAGGGGCAGGCCGCTCCAGTCTGGTGGAACAATTCCGCGGGCGGTGAAATAATCGCTGATCGCTTCAAAAACCGGCCTAATTTCGGGGTCACTGTTACCTCGGTTCATAAAACGGTACTGGTGGAGGTCTTGGGCGGCTTGGTGGAAGGCATAGCGGGCCACGCTGCGGAACGGGTGCAGCGGGTTGCCCAGTGACATATCGAGGAGTTTGCGCTTTTCCATCAATCGCCTGTCGGTTAGGATGGGGCAACCCTAGCACCATATTTTTACATATTGCAAATTTGTGATGAGTTCCGACCTTTTCAGCGCACCTGCCCCTGCCGCTCCGGCACGTTCCAACGTCCCGGAATTAAGCGTGTCCGAGCTGTCCGGTTCGGTTCAGCGCACACTGGAAGAAAGCTTTGGCCGGGTCCGGGTCCGCGGTGAGATTGCGGGTATGAAGCTTGCGGCTTCTGGGCATCTTTATGCTGATCTTAAAGATGAAAACGCCAACATTAATATGATTTGCTGGCGTACCACCGTTCAGCGACTCAAAATCAAACCTGAAGACGGGCTTGAGGTGATTTGCACCGGCAAGATCACGACCTATCCCAAATCATCGCGCTATCAGTTGATTGTTGAATCGATTGAACTGGCGGGCGCGGGTGCGCTCCTTAAGATGCTGGAGGATCGCAAAAAAAGATTGGCTGCCGAAGGATTGTTTGATCCGGCACGCAAGGTGGCGTTACCTTATTTACCGCGTGTGATCGGAGTGGTGACATCGCCGACCGGGGCGGTGATCCGTGATATTTTGCACCGCCTCAATGACCGGTTTCCCCGGCATGTGCTGGTGTGGCCGGTGATGGTGCAGGGTGAGGGGGCGGCGGAACAGATTGCTGCCGCCATCCGCGGTTTTGCGATGTTACCTGCAGATGGAAGTACCCCGCGCCCGGATTTGATTATTGTTGCGCGCGGTGGTGGCTCGCTTGAAGATTTGATGGCGTTTAATGAAGAGGCGGTCGTACGGGCGGCAGCAGACTGCACGATCCCGCTGATTTCAGCGGTCGGTCATGAAACCGATACCACCTTGATCGATTTTGCTGCAGATGTTCGCGCCCCGACCCCGACCGCCGCGGCGGAAATGGCGGTACCGGTGCGGGCCGAATTGTTGGCGACCGTGATGGATAGTGCGCGGCGCTTGTTCACAGGCATGATCCGTCTGGTTGATCACCGTCGCGAACGAGTTCAGGCTATCGCAGCACGGTTGGGTGACCCGCAGCGTTTGCTGGCAATCAAGGCGCAGGGGCTGGATCATCTCAGTCATAAACTGGATAGTGCGTTTGATAAGGGCAACAAGGTACGGGAGACGCGTGTGGTACGTTTGGGGGCGGCGCTGCGTCATCCCCGCAGTCTGATCGAACGCGAAAGCCAGCGTTTGCAAGATCGTGTGGAAAGATTGAAGAACACCGCACCGCGGCTGCTGTCTGACAAGGCGCAGGCCCTAAACGGGCTGGTGCGGATGCTCGAGAGCCTTTCTTTCGAACGGGTTCTTGACCGCGGCTATGTAGTTGTCCGCGATCCGGTTAGCGACCGGCCTTTCGGCGAATCGGCGGAAATGGCGCCGGGACAGGCTGTGACCTTGCAGTTCAAAGCGGGTCAGCGTCGCCGGGCTGTGGTTGACTAACCTTGTTTTTTACCATGTTATTTACAAGTAAAACATAAGTTTACCTAATCATTAGTGATAATAATGAAATAAAATTTCTGATAAGGCCAGAGTTCAGCATGATTTTGTCGATTTTTTAGGCCTGTTCCGGTTTTCCTTGTGTGCAATGCACAAAGAGGCGCATAGGGTTTTTTATCATCGCCGCACACGCTGCAGATGAGAACAAGAGCCCTTTCAGCCTCGTACAGGTTTATGCCATGTCACAAGATCTTCACTCTCTCCACACTTCACAATCCGTTCCGCTCAACTCTGTCACAGTGGATGCGGTTAATTTCATCATGGACAATATTTTCGACTGGGATGCCCATCAACAACATGCAGGGTTGCGCATGAGTTATCAGGATTACAAAAAGCTTTCCCAGTCTTTGAAGGCCAACTTGCAGTCGACGTGCCCCGGTTCAAGAAGTGCCGATGCTGTCGAGCTTTACGCAGAACTGCTCCATAATAACTGGGCGGGAGAGTTTCAGGATATACGCGATCTGACCCGCCGTGTGGTGGTAGCCGCAATGGAAGCTGAAGTGGGCGAACCCCAGTCTCTGAAATCATTGACCTTGCAGCTCAAGGGTAAGATCGATTTCATGGAAGCGCATTATCCGGCCGTACGTCACCGTGAAGAAGTACCAATGCATGTGAAGGCGGCGGTGATGGACAAACGTGAAGACGGTCCGCGTCAGAAGGTTGAAGGGTTGCAGGCATTGGCGGCACAGGCACAAGAGGTGATTGATCGCCGCTCCAGCGCCGAAACCAGCCAGGCCCGACGTAAATTTACCGGGTTATTCAAATTAGCCAATCGCTAGGGCAATCACCGGAATCAAGACTTTTCCTAGAAAAAACGAGTCAGCAGCGGCTTAAAAGCCCTGCTGATTCGGTCTTTTCGTGTTTTTTCTTTCCCAAAGGGGTCTTTTTGCATTACTTTCCGCGCACAAATTGATCCTAAAGGATATACTTAAAGCATGCGTGTACCGTTGAAAGAATTGATGGACAAGATAGGCGTCGGCTTTGTGCCGGGTGCCTATGAAAGCGTGCCATGGTCAGCGTACGACGTGACTAAGGGTCTGACCTGCAGCGCCGAAATACGTATGGGCGCTGATGCGGACGAGGTTGAGGGTGAAATTCAGTTTATGTATGAAACCCCGCCTGCCGGAAAAAAGCCGATGGAGCATATTTGTTTCCTGCGCGCTGTGCCGCTGGCAGATAAAAACTGGAATATCATGGAGTTTAAAATCCGCGGCGAAGCTTATGGCGCGGATAAGTATAACTGGGAAGAAAAAGCCTGCGCCTTTTTTCAACTGGTGGTGCAGGAACTGGTTGCGGGTGAGATTCCGAATATTGATGACTTGCTCGAAGAGGCTTTCCATTCCCGCGACCGTTTTGCCGACCAATATGGCGGCGGCAGCAGCAAATCACCGAAGATCAAGCCGGAGCAGATGCTCAATATCAAAGGGCGCGGTTTCTGATTATCAGCCGCTTGATTGCAATTCCTGAACAACAATGCCGTACTGGGTGGCGATCTCGCCGAGGCCGCCATTAACGAACTGGCCTGTGGCTTCAAAAGTCCAGCGCGGGCCTTCACGGATCAGCGAGGCGACATAGATACCATTGCCCCCGATCAGTTCGCTATCCTCAAAGGCAAAACGGCAGACCTCTTCACCGCTGTCCTCGTTGACGATGCGCAGGAAGACATCCCGTACCAGACTGAAGTTTAGTCCTTTCATCTCTTCGTCATAGATGGAAAAAATGAATACGACTTTCTGGATATCAAACGGCAGGGCGTTGAGATCGAGAATGACTGTTTCGTCATCGCCTTCGCCGGCTCCGTTGCGGCTGTCGCCGCTATGCTTGCAGCCGCCATCAAAACCGCTCTGGTTGTTGTAAAACACAAAGTCGCTGTCTTCGCGGGTTTTCTCATTACGATCAAGAAAAAATACGGAGAGATCAATGTCGACCTTGTCCTCTTCCATGGCGCGCTGTTCCCAGCCCCCACCGATGCGCAGCACCTTTAATGTGGGATCCTTGCGCAGGATGTCGACATATTCGCCGCGCTTGATAAAGTTGATGCCGCTGTCAAAAACATGTGAGGCCAGTTCCTCGGGCATTTCCTGCCTGAATTCCTCAGCCGGATTGATCAGGTCAGACTCAGGGAACGGGGGGCTGCCCGGACTCTGGCTTCTGCGTGCCGCTGTATCCGCACCGATATCAATCGGTTTGATATCGTCGTCTTCGGCCTGCATTTTTTTGAAGATGTCGTCTTCGTTCTCAAAGTCACTCATCAGGTAAAACCCTTTATATTATTTCTCGCCATCATCCCATCGCAGGCCATAGCCATAGGCGCGGTCCATTTCGGCATGGCCGGGGAAATATTCACCAAAATTAGTGAATTTGATGTTGTTGTTGATGTTTTCAATCGCGGCGATGGCGCAGACGGGCAAATCATTCTTCTTGATCGCCGGGGTGATGGTCAAAGGCTGTTCGCCCGGCATCCGGATATGAATTTTGGGGCGAACCTTATCCCAGTTCACATCACCGCTATAAATATAAACATAGATCATCAAACGGCGAATTTCCGACCATTTTTTGCCGTTGATATGCATGCTTTCATCGTCGCCCTCTTTGTCGCCGGTGCGCTCGTCACCGGAAATGTTCATGTAAGGGGCGTCATCATACTCGCCAAACATTTCGCCAAAGGCCTGCAGGCAGCCCCGGCTGCCATCCTGCATTTCATAAAGGCAGCCGAGATCAATATCGACCCCCTGCTTGGTGACTTTTTTGACCAGCTTGCCAATCAGGCCAGCCTCCTTGACCTGAATATTATCCCACGACGCCGCCACCACGATATCTTCGAACCCGTTATCCGGGGCATTGATCACGATGGTTTCGCCAAAGCCGTTCAGGAGGCTCTCAACATGCTCTTCGTTATCGGCCCGGTAGCCGGCAGCACCCTTGGCTTTGCCGTGGCCGGAAAATTCAGACCGGTCGCGGGTCGCTTCGGAGAGGGCGTCAGTTGAGATTGTATCGCGGGGCATCAGGGGTCTCCTTCGGAAAATGAGGCAGCAGCAGGATAGCACCATCCGCCCGACCGTAAAACCTTGAAAAAACAGGACAGGGCTACGTACCCGGGGGTTGCTGCCCTATCCTCTTGCCTATTGTGGCCTTTGTCTCGTTAAGGAAAAGCAAACGCCCGCCGCTCTCTTTTAACATAAATCGAAACAGGTATGGGCCCGGGCGCAATGCCGCCGGGGACGTTATGCCCAAGCCACAGCCTAGAGGCGCTGCAGGGATAGAAGTGTGCTGGCCGATCCCGGTTCGGCAGGGGCGATGGCGCAGCGAACGCGGTCCCCGGGTTTTAGCAGATTGGCTTCAGGGGTATCATCGGCAATCGCCACCCAGCCAATCAAACCGTTGCTATAGGCAACCGCCTTGTCGAAAGAAACCCCGAGCCGCGGTATGTCCTTGGGTACATAACCCAGAGCGTCTTCAGTTTCCCGATAGAAAGTGTCCGTAACAACCCCTGCAATATTCTCAATCTCCATCCGGATTCCCCTTATTTATAAAATATGCGCCTTTATCTATAGGTGAGAGATATAGCGGATTGATGGGGGGAATTAAAGGCCCGCCTTCACAAGGGGTATGCTATTTTAAAGTCGTGAAATGTCGGGCCTGATTCGTCGAGGATAAAATGAAATCAAATCTGGGGCTGCTTATAAAATCATTGATGCTGGCAGGGTTTCTGCTGTGCCCTGTTCCTGTGTTTGCGGAAGATTCGGCAAATCAAAAAAACGTGGTGACGGAGCACTCAAGCGGCCTGTGGCCCGATGAAATCACACTCGACGGGCAAGTGTTCAAGAAAGATCAGCTGAATCAGGCTTTTCTGGATGCGGTGTTTATTGCTGACGTTCTTAATAAACGCGGGGAACAGCTTGTTCTTGGAATTCCTGTAGAGATGCCAAGAGACTGGATTTTGCACCCGGAAACTTTAAAAGTCGGCTACCCTTGGCTTTATCCTCATGTCTATCCGCAGGACGGGCTGCCTCGCACATTATCGGCCAATAAGTGGGTCAAGCCTGTTCGTATTTCATTTGGAATGCCGAATGGCTTGAAACCTTATGTTCCAAATAAGATGCTGGGAACGGATACCCTTTTTTACTCGAATGTGAACGTTGAGGAAATTGAGAGGTTTTTTGATACCCCTGTGGCTCATGATATTGTCAATGATATATCTGAAATTTCTTCCGTATTAAATGATTTAACCGGATTGAATGTAAGTTTTAAGAATTCTGACGCTGAGAGTGCTGACGTTAAGGGCTTTGGGATTCAAATCAATTTTATAACAATGGATAAAAATCTAGAAAAGTATCGATTCAAAGCGAGGGATTTAAGGGGATTTGTTAGTGCTTATGTGGGGCGCTTCATGGTGTTTCGTGGGGATACTGAGGACTATATAAAGACAGGGTTTCCGTTCACTCCTGTTTCTGCAAAGCAAGTTGATGGCTACATTCTTTCAAACTCCAAGAACGAAATTCAGGCCGCGGTTTGTTACATCTGGATTGGCCACGAACCGGAGATGATCAAAGCGCTTGTGCGCGAATGTCTGATCCGTTCCTTGGGTCTTCCCGGTGCTATGCGCATGAACTTTGCCCAAAGGCCGGTACCGGTCAGTTATCTCACGCTCTGGAATGATCCTGAAAAATGGAGCGAGTCTTATCGATCTCAGGTGAAAACACCTTCCGAATTAAGTGAGTTCGATCAGTACATGATCCGTACGCTTTATAATCCGGCGATCAAGCCCGGCATGGATTATGTGGCAGCACAGAGAATTCTTCTGGGTACTGAATATTGATCTCGTGAAACGGGCGGGTCCGGCCCCCGAGATTTGCGCGTTGAGTTTTCCGCGGGTTCTCATATATAACTAGGCACGCCTGTAAGCCGCGCGGTTGTCCCGTCCCTTGGTGGACGGGTGGAGTTGCGCCGGGTGATGCAAAAATAATGAAACGGAATCAATAAGATGGCCTCTTACGAATACGTCTATGTGATGAATAATCTGACCAAAACCTATCCCGGCGGGAAGAAGGTTCTGGAGGACATTACTTTAAGCTTTTTCCCCGGTGCCAAAATCGGGGTGCTGGGCCCGAACGGTTCGGGTAAATCAACCCTGCTCAAGATTATGGCGGGGCTGGATAATGAATATACCGGTGAGGCCTGGGCGGCCAAGACCGCTCGTGTGGGTTATCTGGCGCAGGAGCCTTACCTCGACCCGCAAAAGACCGTGCAGGAAAACGTGATGGAAGGTCTGGCCCCGGTCAAGGCGATGGTCGATCGCTTCAATGCCATCGGCATGGAAATGGCCGAGCCCGACGCCGACTACGACAAGCTGATGACAGAAATGGGTGATCTGCAGGAAAAAATCGATGCGGTGAATGGCTGGGAGCTGGAGCGCACGGTGGAGATCGCGATGGATGCCCTGCGCTGCCCGCCGCCCGAGGCCAATGTTACGACTTTATCAGGGGGTGAGCGCCGCCGGGTGGCCTTGTGCCGCCTGCTGCTTGAGAAACCCGATATGCTGCTGCTTGATGAACCGACCAACCACCTTGATGCCGAAAGCGTGTCGTGGTTGCAGCGATTCCTGGGTGATTATACCGGGACGGTGGTGATGGTCACCCATGATCGCTACTTCCTGGATAATGTCACAGGCTGGATTCTCGAGCTCGATCGCGGTCGTGGTATTCCTTATGAAGGTAATTACTCGGCTTATCTTGAATCCAAACGTAAACGTCTGGCGCAGGAATCCAAGGAAGAGGATGAGTTGCAAAAGACACTGGCAAAAGAGCTGGAGTGGATCAGGGGTACGCCCGAAGGTCGGCGCAAAAAATCGAAAGCCCGCGTGGCGGCTTATGACGAGTTGCTGGCGCAATCAGAAAGACAGGATACGCGTGGCACCCAGATCGTGATCCCGACGCCGCCGCGCCTCGGTGAAGTCGTGATCGATGCCAACCATATCCGCAAGGCGTTTGGTGACCGTCTGCTGATTGAAGATTTGTCCTTCAAATTGCCGCCGGGCGGTATTGTCGGCGTCATCGGCCCGAACGGGGCCGGTAAAACCACCTTGTTTCGCATGATCACCGGGCAGGAAACGCCCGATGCCGGAACCTTCAAGGTCTCCGATAATGTGAAGCTCGGCTATGTCGATCAAAGCCGCGATTCACTCGACCCGAACAAGAACGTCTGGGAAGAGGTTTCGGATGGTTTGGATATTCTGGATCTGGGCCGGATCAAGATGCCTTCGCGCGCTTATGTGGGTTCGTTCAATTTCCGTGGCCCCGACCAGCAGAAAAAAGTCGGCCAGCTTTCGGGCGGGGAACGTAACCGCGTTCATCTCGCCAAAATGCTGAAAAGCGGCAGCAATGTCCTGCTGCTCGACGAACCGACCAACGATCTGGATACCGAAACCCTCTCGGCGCTTGAGGAAGCGTTGGAGAGTTTCCCCGGCTGCGCGGTTATCATCTCGCACGACCGTGCCTTCCTTGACCGTCTGGCTACCCACATCCTCGCGTTTGAAGGGGATTCGCAGGTGGTGTGGTTCGAGGGCAATTATGAGGATTACGAGAGGGATCGTCAGCGACGTCTTGGCAAGGATGCCGATCAGCCGCACCGGATCAAGTACAAACCGTTAACCCGGGCGGCATGATCAGGCCTTGGGCAGGGCCGGGAAATCACACCCTTCCTTTAGAGCTTTATTATTGAAAATCATGGATAATTTTGCAGGGCCGGTTCTGGCAAACGAACCGGTTTTCTGCTATTATGTTTAGTAAGGATAATTAAATAAAATTTTATGTATCTGGCGGTATGATACTATAAGCGCAGTAGTATATGGGGGAATTTTCATAAAAATTGCAGTTACTTCAGCAACTTAACTCAAAAAAGGTTCTGACCTACACGATGCTGCCCGGGGTGATTCCGCGGGTGAAGGCGTTTGCTGCCGATGGCTTTACTTGGCTGGCGGCGCTGATGGCGGCCATATACGCGGGCGTTGGATTATTACCCTATAACCACCCTTATCTGAATGCCGAGAACAAGGGCCGCTTCGGCATGCGCCATGTTATTCTCGAGGCCGGGCGTCGTTTGAAATTTGATCGCAACCATATCGATCAGGTCATCATTTATTTCACGTTATTGCTGGGGTTTGTGCTGTTGCTGGCACAAATTGCGTTGCTGGCTGTGGGGCTGGTGTTGAATCCGGTCTTTGCCGGACCGCCGTTTCTGGGGTTATTTGCAACCCCGCTCCCGGATGAAGATATCGCCTATATGCTGCTTGACCGCGTTTTTGCGGTGCCGGGACTCTACGGCTCGCAGTGGGACCCCGCGCTGATCGGCATGACACCGTTCAGTGACGGCCTTCATTCTCTGTTCCAGTTCTACAGTCAGGCGATGTTGATTGTTGCGATCTTTATCGTCCTTTATTATGTGGTCATTCTGGTTGCCGAGACTGCGCAAACCGGGACGCCTTTTGGCAAGCGGTTTGATACGATCTGGGCACCGATCCGTCTGGTTGTCGCGATTGGTTTACTGGTACCGATTAACTGGGGTTACAACAGTGCGCAATATCTGGTTTTGTTTGCCGCTAAATATGGATCGAGCTTTGCTACCAATGCCTGGAACATTTATAACGATACCGTGGCCGCGAGCGCCATGGGGTGTGCCCTTGGAGCGAATGATAATGCTGTCGGCTGGTGCGATAGCTCGCTGATTTCGATCCCGCGTCTGCCTGATCCCCAGCACCTGATTCAGTTTATGTCGTTGGCCCGTTCCTGCAAACTGGCCTATGAGACTACCTACCGTGCCGCTTCCGGCCCTGCTTTTGAAATCAAGCCGTATCTGGTCAAGAAGACCGCGACTGGCCAGGTCGCGACCGAAATTACCTATGCTGGCTGGGTTGCTGGTCTGGCAACAGCGCTGGATGACTGGATTGATGCTGTCGATTTTTATAACTATGCCGATATTTTGATCGTCTTTGGTCAGGAAAATGCCGCACACACCCAGTTTACCGGCAATGTGAAGCCTTTTTGTGGTGAAATTGTTCTCGCGACCTCAAGCGTCAAGACAGATTTGCTCGCGGCAGCGCAGGATATGGCGGTTGTAACGCAATCTTTGTATCTGCTCTCGGTCAAACATATGTGGTTTGGCGATAATGATTTTGAGGAATTTGCCCGCAAGGCAAATTCCAAGTTCATAGATAAATATATCAGGGAATATGGCGGGCCATGTGTGGCCTATAATCAGGTTTCGTTTGGCGATGTGGGCGCCTGTGAGGCCACAGCGGCGACCGCTGATAATCCAGCCACAACGGCGGGTTTAAGTACCGAACTGCCCGGCTCTGAATGGGGCCATATGCAGATTAACCACTATACCGGCTTGCTGGATCTGGCGATTACAGCGGTGCGTGCCGGGGCGATTGTGGCCACTGACTTTACCGTCACTACCGACATGGAAAAACGCGGTTGGGCGGGAGCAGGGATCTGGTACAACAAGATTGCCGAATGGAATGGCGCATTCTTCTCGGCGGTGATCAATATTCCCACACCCAAATCCATGCCGCTCGTCATGAAAGAGGTCGAAGCGCAGAAGAGCGGTACCGACCAGAATATCAATGCCGTTGATCGTTATGATCCTAACCTTGCCAGTAAGGATCGTGAGAATATGGTGAATTTGACACCTGACGATAAGCCGATTGCCGAGATGCTCAGCCATATCTTCAAGTACTGGCGCGGTAAAAACAACACTGAAACAGTCGAAATGAAGTCAAGCGGCAATGCTATTTTTGACGTTCTGTCGGCTATTTTTGGCCTGAATGGTCTTTTCACCATTCGCGAAACCAGTGAAATTCACCCGATGGCACAGCTTTCAGGGATCGGGCGCAGTATTGTTGAATCGGCAATCCGTAACTTGATGGTGGCCATGGGATTTTCGTTCTTAGGCGGTATGACGGAAATCATTGATCGCCAACTGGGCGGAGCCATGACAGCCATTAGCAGTATGTTTGTGACATTTACGACGATGGGGCTGACGGTCGGCTTTATTCTTTATTATGTGTTGCCGTTCTTGCCCTTCATGTATTTCTTTTTTGCGGTAGGGTCGTGGCTCAAGTCAATTTTTGAAGCGATGGTCGGTGTGCCGCTGTGGGCTCTGGCACACTTGCGTATTGATGGACATGGCTTGCATGGCGATACCGCCTTAAATGGTTATTTCCTGATTTTTGAGATTTTTATCAGACCGATTCTGACAGTATTCGGCTTGCTGGCCAGTATGGCGATTTTTGCGGCCATGGTACGGACGCTGAATGGCATCTTCCCGATGGTTACAGCCAACCTCACGGGCTTTGATCCAAACAGTCCGAAAGTGGCCGGGAAGATTTTGGGGATTGAATTCAAGCGCAGTATTATTGATGAGTTTTTCTTCACCCTGATTTACACCATCATCGTTTACATGATTGCGCTGTCTTCTTTCAAAATGATTGATATGGTGCCGAATCACATCATGCGCTGGATGGGCTCTGGGGCGCAGAGCTTTAGTGAAAGTGCTGAGGGCAGTATGAACCAGTTCATCAGTTATGCTGCTATTGGTGGATCTCAGCTGACAAAACAGGCCACAGGCGCCATGGTCAGTGGTGCGCGGCTGGGTGGTAATGTTATGGGGATGCCGTTTGGGTTATTGAGTCGAGCTGGCGGCGGTGGAGCGGCCGGGGGCAGTGCTCGCGGTGCTCCTTCGCGTGGCGGTGGCAATGAAGGCGGGGGCGGTGGTGGCGGCCAGGGACGTTCTGGAGATGCGGGTGGTACGCCCACAGAGTGATCTTTTACCCGACAGAGTAATTTGAGATAGGTATGGCAAGAATAACCGCAGGGAACATTCTGAAAGTCGCGATTCTGCCGGGGATTGTACCCCGGACCAGAGAGTTGATGGCTGGGGGGTTCGGTTATATTGCTTTTTATATCGCGCAAATTTTTTGGGCAGTAAAACTACTCCCCACAGGTCACCCTTATCTCAGTGTGGCTAATTTTGGCCGCTTTGGTATCAGTCATGTGACTTCCGAAGCATGGCGGTCAGTTGTCAAAGGACAGCGGCATATAGATCAAATCATTATTTTCTGTGTGATTTTGGTTGGGATTGCCATTCTTTTCATACAGTTCTGTTTTCTGGGTGCGGCCCTTTTCACACAGGCGGCGCACGCTTTGCCGCCGCTTCCGGCGGGGGGGTTTCTGGGGACGGCCAACCCTGATAATGATGTAGCTTTTGTCTTGCTGGATTATGTTTTTGGCATTCCTTCTGATGGGGTTAACCATTTTTTTGGTTCTTGCGTGGCTCAGGAAATCCAGTGTTTTACAGACAGTCCCTGGCCCATCCCTGGCCCATCTTTTCCCTTTGCTTACCATGACGGTTTGCATGCCATGTTGCAGGTTTACAGCATCGGTCTGCTGGTGATTGCCATGGTGATTTTTTCCTATTTTGCTGTAGCCATTTTACTGGAAACAGCAGAATCAGGCACACCTTTTGGTCGCCGCTTTAATGCCTTGTGGGCGCCTGTCCGCATGGTGATGGCCATAGCCCTGCTGATGCCAATTGCCAACGGCCTGAATGCGGCCCAGTATGTAGTTTTGTATGCGGCAAAATGGGGCTCTGGTTTTGCCACGAATGGTTGGAATTTGTTTGTAGCTGATGCTACGGCCCCGGCGAACTTTTCGATATTGGGTGATCCTAAAGATCTGGTTGCAGCGCCGAGCACGCCACCCGTGAATACTTTTGTCCAGTTTGCCACAGTGTTGGCCGCTTGCAAGATCGCTGAAGCCTCGGGGACAAATCCGCGTGACGTCAACGCCTATGTTGTGTTCCCCCAGACTATGGGCCCGGCAGGCCGGGCAGATCTGGTTGGACTTAGTTACGCTGATGCACTTGATCGCAGCAATAATGGCGACATTTATTATGTTTTTGGTGTTTATGAAACAGATTCATCAGGTCAACCGCTGCACGCAAACTATCCGGGGCAAGTGAAGCCGGTGTGTGGTGAAGTGGCGTTGCAGGTCACTGATGTTGATGATGCCTTTTCTCCCGGCTCTTACTACATGCTAGAGCAATACCAC
>JAMPXY010000053.1 GCA_023700945.1 Alphaproteobacteria bacterium
ATTGTGGTCGGTATCGCTGCCTTGTGGCTGGCGAGCGGTTTTTACATCATCGAACCCGGTATGAACGGTGTCATCCAGCGTTTTGGTAAATGGCAAGATACAAAAATTACCGAAGGTCTGGGCTATCGCCTGCCCTATCCGATTGAAACCCTGAGCAAAGTCAATGTCTCAGAGATGCGCCGCCTCTCGGTCGGGTTTTCCGAACGGATGGTCGTCAGTGGTTCCGCCCAGCGCCAGAATATCCCCGAAGAGAGCCTGATGCTGACATCGGATGCCAATATTGTTGATATGGACATGGTCGTTTTGTGGACAATCAAATCCGCCGATGAGTTTCTGTTCAACATCCGCGATCCCGAGAGCACCATCAAAAAAGTAGCAGAAAGTGCTATTCGCGAGGTCGTGGGTCAGACCTTGATGTTCCCGCTGATCACACAGGAGCGGGATAATGTCGCGAGCCGCGCAAGAGAAATCATGAGCAAGACACTGGATGAATATAAATCTGGTATCGTGATCAATCAGGTTCTGATCCAGCGCGCCGAGGTTCACCCTGACGTACAAGACGCCTTTCAGGACGTCCAGTCAGCCAAACAAGACGCCATCGAAGTACAAAACCGGGCCGGTGCCTACCGTCAGGACATCCTGCCCAAAGCCCGCGGGGAAGCCATCCGCCTGAAACAGGAAGCTGAAGCCTACAAACAGTCAGTTACCTCGCGCGCTGAGGGTGATGCCGAACGCTTCAATTCAATCTATCAGGCTTACCTGACCAACAAAGACGTGACCAAAACCAGACTTTATATTGAAACCATGGAAGACGTGATGAAAAACGCCCAGAAAATCATCATGGATGGTGATTCCAGCCGATCCGGGGTTGTCCCATACATGCCGTTGAATGAATTAAAACCCGCCGCTGGCTCAGCGTCATCGAACAGCCGATAATCAGGAACCTGTCATGAATCCCAAATTCAGTATCTTTTTTGTTATTCTGTCACTGGGCCTGATCGGTCTTAGCCAGTCAATCTTCACTGTCGACGAACGAGAGCAGGCGATTGTTCTTCACCTCGGGGAACCTGTCGGCGATATCAAGAAACCAGGCCTGCATTTCAAGATCCCGGTCGTGCAGGATGTCAGACGTTTTGATGCGCGCATTCTCTCGGTCGATCCGCCACCCGAGCAGATCGTCATTTCATCCAGTCAACGCCGGGCCGATGGTTTGGCTGCTACTGATGAAGGAATTGCCAGCGGGGAACCCATCATTGTTGATACCTTTGCCCGGTACCGTATTGCTGATCCGCTTAAATTCATGAAAACCCTGCGGACTGAGAACGCTGCCTATGACCGCATTCAAGGCATCATGAACGAGGCCACGAGGGCGGTTTTGGGTAAAAGGACACTCAAAGACCTTCTCTCCACCACCCGCGGCACCATCATGGCCGATATACGTATCCGGGTGAATTCACAAATCGAAAGAGATAATCTCGGGATCGAGATTGTCGATATCCGTATTGTCCGTGCCGATCTAACCCCGGCCTTACGTCAATCAACCGTCAGCCGGATGATCTCGGAACTTAAAGAACGGGCGACAGAAACCCGCGCTAAGGGTGAAGAACGCGCCCTTGAAATCCGCTCGACCGCTGAAAAAGAACGTACAGTCCTGCTGGCTGAAGCACAGAAGGAATCACAAATCCTGCGCGGTGCCGGTGATAATGATGCCATCAAGACCTATGCCGAAGCCATGGGCAAGGATCAAGAGTTCTATCATTTCATCCGCTCACTCGAGGCTTATAAAGCCTCGATGGCCAACAGTGACACACGGTTAATTCTCTCGCCGGACAATGCATTCTTTAAGCATTTCCAGAATGGTCAATAGCCGCTGGTGGACGGGACCTTCTTCCATTACCTACTGATTGCGTTAGCGATAATACTTGTAGTGGAAGGGTTACTCTACGGCCTGTTTACGGATTCCGTCCGCCGTATGCTGCTGGTAGCCTTAAGCCTGCCTCCAACGCGGTTACGAATTTTCGGCCTGAGTATGGCCGCTACCGGGTTTTTGCTGCTGCTGATTGTGCCCAAATTATGATTTTTTCAGTCTACCGGGTCCGCCCGATTGACCGCCCCTTGCAGACACCATAATTTATCATCAATCAATCTTCGTTTCATCACTCTGACGATGGGTAAAAATATGCGCACGACAATTGCTACCGTTTTCATCGCCCTGACACTGGCTGGCACATTTTCAGTGATGAGCACAACTGCGCAGGCTCAATTTGGTACCCCGGCCTCGACCGCGCCGGCTAGTTTTGCCGATCTCTCTGAAAAATTATTACCGGCTGTGGTCAATATTTCATCGACACACAAATCGATCGAGCCCAAAGATTTTCCTGATATGCCGCACTTCCCCCCCGGCTCACCCTTTGAGGATTTCTTTGAAGAATTCATGGATCGCCGAGGAGAGGGCGGTATGCCTATGACCCCGCCCGCTTCGCTGGGTTCAGGCTTTATCCTTGATGCCGCGCAAGGCCTGATTGTGACCAATAATCACGTGGTCAAGGATGCTGATGAAGTCCGCGTCACCTTGCATGATGATACGACCCTGCCCGCTGAAATTATTGCCCGCGACGACAAAATAGATCTGGCCTTGCTCAAGGTGAAGACCGACAAGAAACTAACCGCAGTCAAGTTTGGTGATAGCAGTAAGCTGCGGGTCGGGGACTGGGTACTGGCGATCGGCAACCCGTTTGGTCTCGGAGGCACCGTAACAGCCGGGATCGTCTCAGCCCAGCAGCGCGATATCAACGCCGGGCCTTATGATGATTTCATTCAAACCGATGCCTCAATCAACCGCGGCAACTCTGGTGGGCCGATGTTCAACCTCGCCGGGGAGGTTATTGGCATCAATACCGCAATCTTCTCACCTTCGGGCGGATCGGTTGGAATTGGTTTTGCCATTCCTTCAGCACTGGCAAAACCGGTTATCGATCAACTGGTCAAGTATGGCCGCACCCGCCGCGGCTGGCTCGGTGTCCGCATCCAGGCAGTCACAGAGGACATTGCCGAAAGTTTTGGTCTGAAAGGAACCAAAGGCGCCCTGATCGCAAGTGTTACCCATACTGGCCCAGCTGAAATCGCCGGAATTAAGCCCGGTGATATTGTTCTTAAATTTAACGATAAACCCATTAACGAAATGCGTGAACTCCCACGGCTGGTCGCCGAAACTGATATCGATTCCGAAGCGACAATAGAATTCTGGCGTGATGGTCAGATGAAAACCGCCAAAATCAAGGTGGGCGAACTGGAGAAGGCTGAAGATGAAGGCTTGCTGGCCTCGACCGATGAGGGAGAAGACAGCGGCGAGACAAGTGGCGAAAGCACCCTGATTGAATCAGTGGGTCTCTCCGTCAGCAGCATCAGTGCACAAGATCGTGAAACCTATAATATTGCCGATGATATCAAAGGCGTTTTGGTCACCGAAACTATGCCCACTTCCGAAGCGGCGGAAAAAGGCCTTGAACTGGGCGATGTCGTGGTCGAGATCAATCAGCAGGCGGTTATTGATCCTGCCAGTGCCAAAGACATTATCAGCAAAGCCGCCAAGGCCGGGCGAAATTCTGTCTTGCTGCTGGTTAACCGTGAGGGTGATGTCCGTTTCGTGGCCTTGCGCCTCAAGAAATAGATAGTGACTGCGATTATTCATGTTATCGCGGGACCGACCGCCAGCGGCAAATCGGCGCTCGCGATTGAAAAAGCGCAGCAGCTGAACGGTGTTGTTATTAACGCCGATGCCTTGCAAATATATAATGCACTGCCTTTGTTGACCGCACAGCCTTCTCCCACAGATCAAGCCCAAGTGCCACATAAACTATATGGTACACTGAAACCCACCGAAATTTGTTCTGCAACACAGTGGGTTGCAATGGCGGTCACTGCCATTGCAGACGCCTTGCATAACGGCTTAACCCCGATTGTGGTTGGCGGTACCGGATTTTATCTTAAAGCCCTGATGCAGGGATTATCCGACATCCCGGATATCCCGGTTAATATTCGCACCCGTCTGATCGAACAGCAGCGTCTGCTGGGTAATCCCGCTTTTCATCAGGCCTTTAGTGCTGTGGACCCAGTGATGGCAGCACGCCTGCATCAGAATGATACCCAGCGCCTGATCCGCGCCTGGGAGGTCTGGGAGGGCACAGGAGAAAGTCTGGCCCATTGGCAAGCACGCACCCCAAAGCCACCACAACCCGGCTGGCGCTTTGCCGTCACGATCCTTGAGCCCGGCCGTGATCTGCTTTATGATCGCTGTAATCAGCGTTTTTTAAATATGATGACTGCGGGCGCCCTCACAGAAATACGTGATTATATAAAACTGATCGAACAGGGACACGCCTTGTCACAAGGGGGGGCTACACAAGCACTCGGGTTCCACCCGCTAGCATCCCATCTGCGTGGAGAAATATCACTGGATGAGGCCATTACACGGTCACAGACTGATACCCGCCAGTATGCCAAACGACAAGTGACCTGGCTGCGTCACCAGATAAAACCCGCAGAGAATATTATCTCCCTTACCCGCCTGTAAGATCAGCGGCAGCCAATCGCATCTGCAGCCTGCCGCAGGATCGCTGCGCTCTGCGCCAGCGCCTGTCGTTCACCTTCGGTCAACGGCGGGTGAATGACATGACTGACGCCTTGTGCATTAATGATTACTGGCAATGAGAGAGCCACATTTTTGACCCCTTCTATATCAGGATGCAGCTGGGTGCAGGTAATAACCGCTTGCTCGTTCTCGATGATCCCTTTCGCGATCCGCGCCATTCCGGCGCCAATTCCAAAATAGGTAGCGCCCTTGCCACGGATAATCCGGGCGGCCGCCTGCCGCACACCACGGTCTATCTCATCCTTGACCGTTTGCGTCAGCGCCACACGCATATCGGCCGCAAACACCGGCAAGGAAACTGTCCCGACCGTTACCCCTGACCATTGCAGCAGCTCAGAATCGCCATGCTCACCCAACACGTAAGCGTGGATTGAATGGCTGGAAATCCCCAAATGTTGAGCCAGCAAAGCGCGAAAACGTGCAGTATCAAGAATCGTCCCGGAACCGATTACACGTCTGGCTTCAATACCATTTTCAAGAGCAACCTCGGTTGCGAGGTGTGCCATGATATCTACCGGATTAGTCGCAATCAGTAAGATCGCTTGCGGCGCGGCCTTGATAATCTCCGGAATAATGCGACGAAAAATATCAGCATTCCGCTTCAGAAGATCCAGACGGCTTTCACCGGGCTTTTGATTAACGCCCGCAGCTACCATCACGATGCCGCACCCCTGCAAATCATCATAGCTACCCGCCCGCACCGGCATGGCTCGTGCGAAAGGTGTGGCATGAAAGATATCTTCGGCCTGCGCCATCGCCAGATCAGCATAATGATCGACCAACACCAGCTCAGTACCCACAGCCCGCAATACGCAAGCATTGGCACAGGCGCCACCAACCAACCCCGTACCGACAACACCGATTTTCATGGCTTTACCCCTTCTGGCTATCCGGCTCGCACCATAGCAAAAACCAAGAATGACAAGGGTTGATATTTATCAATGCCATAAAAGCGAGGGAAGGCCGCAGGACACGCAAATGCGTTAATGCTGCTCTATATTAAACAAAAGCAGGGTAGAGTCCAGATGTTGAAATATAATAAGAAATAATATTGCTTTTTTATAATTTTGTTACATTTTATATTGCAAAGACGCACGTTTCTTTCTAATTTGGGGTCATAGGACGCGGACAAAGGGCGGTAAAGCCTCCGCAATAGAGTGTGAAAGATAATAAACATAATAAAAGCAGGGCCACTGTTGAGCAGAACAGTAGAATCCTGAAAGACAAAAGAGCGCTAAAGAGGACGACGAGAGACGTAATCAAACGCAAGTCAAAGGTTGAATAATAAGCCTTCCCCGCCCCCTAAAGGGCGGGGTCTTATTTTAAAGGCCTTTTTGGGGGGCACTGGACAGTCAGACACCCCTCCCCTAGAATCGAGGAATTCATAAAGGGGAGAGTTATTTTCATGAAGCCTTATTACCTCACATTATCGGTTTTACTGTCCTGCCTGCTACTGAGCGGCTGTGTCTCACGTGATCAGGCCGACGCTACACTGGCCAAAGGCTGCGAAGCCGGTGTCGCCGCCCTCTTGCCCCCTGAACGTAAAATCGAACGAATCAACGAAAAGAAATTTTCCCCCTCCCCCGAAGGTGTGGGGATGCGCCGGGTTATACTAAAAGCCATCGAGAATGACGGCTTCCTGGAAGTTGAATCAGAATTTGAGTGTGTCTTTGAAGAAAGCTTTGGCCTGTTTAATATGAATCATGCCGCTTCGATCTATCAGGTGCGCACTGGCGACCGTATCATCGGTAAATCTGGAAACGAAATTATGGGCGATGCACAGGATTTTATCAAACTGACCGATGCCATTCGCGAAGCCATGTATTGATATGAGCGGCATCACCAAAACAACGGTATGCACCAGCCCTGATGGCAAATATCAACAAAAAATTCAGGCTGGTCCGCACCAAATTATTGCGGACGAACCCCGCAGTCTGGGAGGCGATGGCACGGGCGCGACCCCGATCAGCCTGATGCTAGGGGCCTTGGGGGCCTGCACAGCCATGACTCTGCAAATGTATGCCGGACGCAAGGAATGGCCTTTAGCAGAAGTTGAAGTTTTTCTCACCCATGAGAAACGTGAAGATCACGACCATATCGGCCGCGAGATCATTATCCGGGGAGACTTGCTGACAGCAGAGCAGCGGCTACGCTTACTAGAGATTGCCGATAAATGCCCGGTGCATAAAATGCTGTCCGGCAGCGCTCGGATTACAACATCCGAACGCCCTGCCTGATCATATATAAAAATCAGACTGATTACTGCAGTTGCAGGCCATAGGCAGTATAGCTACCAATATCACGCTTGGTTTTCCAATCACGGATCATGAACATGCCATTCAGCTTGCCAGAGGTAATCTGGAACTCGCTATCAACCATTTCCATCACCCGGCGTTTGTCATGACCGCCCAGCATGTAAAAACCGGGGCCAACCTCAAGAACCGGGATATCATCATCGATGAATTGTTTGCGCAGGATATCAGCCTTGTAGAAGCCGCTGAGGACCTTCATTCCGCTGCCACCGCGCTGCGCCGCCCAGTCAGCCGGGCTCCAGTTTTCGCCGTTCCATTGCCCGGCATGGGTCTGGGTCGGGTGTTCAATGTAGGGTTGAAAATCAAGACCAATCCAGTGTGAAGGCCACCAGCCCCAGATCGTGGCTTTGGAGCCTGAACCCGAGCCCATGGTTCCGGCCTGCGCCCCGGTTACAGAAAAACCGATCAACGCGCAAACGGCGCCAGTCAGGAAAATGCGAACGGATCTGGATATCATTGTTTAACCCCGGGTAAGTCACTGATTAGGCAGGATATGCCTGAATTTTCAGGCAATGTTAATAGAAACATGATATCTTTAAAATATGATAAACACCATCCAGATTGCATTATCCGGCCTGAATGCCGCCAGCCGCAAGGTCGAGGCGAGCGCCTCTAATATCGCGAATATGCAAACTATGGGTTCATTGGAGAATCCTGAGGCGGCGCCTTATACGCCACTGGCCACGCAGCAAACAGCCCTGACCGATGGGCAGGGCAATGGCTTGGGTGTCAAAAGCGACTTTATTCCCAAACCCCAGCCTTTCACCCCGGCCTATGCCCCGGATTCACCCTTTGCCAACGCCCAAGGGCTGGTCGGGGCGCCCAATGTTGATCTGGCCGAAGAAGCTGTCAACCTGAGTATCGCCAAAACAGCCTACAAAGCCAATGTCGCCGTGATCAAAACCACCGAAGACATGACGGATGAATTGCTCTCGGTATTTGACCGCAAAGTCTGAAACCCTCTGCTGATTTTCTGATAAAGCCCTCTCAAACTAGAAGAGAGCTACACCGCTTAATTACAGATCCGCCTGCTCGGAACGCATCAATCGTAGATATTCAACCATCCGGCGACCGATTTCACGCGGACCGGTCAGTGCCAGATTAACCTGCTGTTCCATGAAATAAGATAGTTCTTCATCATTATGCGCCCGTACCAGTACCTGAATGTCGGCCTTCAAGTCGCGCGCCGTCTCGAGAATTCGACGCGCCTCAAAGGGGTCAGGTACCGTAATCACCACGGCAACCGCACGATCAATGCTGGCCTGCTGTAAAACTTCAGGATAACTCGCATCCCCGGCAATCGCATGAAAACCGTTCTCCCGCAAAGCTTCAACGCGCTCACGATTTTGATCAATAATCACCAGATCAATATGGGCATTTTGAATATTCTCGGCCACATGGCGGCCGACACGGCCATAACCCACCATGATCACCAGATCCCGCAGACTTTGCTTTTCATCAGCACGCAGACAAGCCAGATCATTATCAACGACATTAAACATATTCGACAAGCGAGGGCGGCGACCCACGTATTCATAAATCTGGCGTGAGAAGAAGAATGTCAGCGGATTGAGCGCAATCGAAATCATCGCCCCGGCAAGAATTAGGTTACGCCCTTCTTCAGGCAACAAACCATAGGCCATCCCGAGGGTCACAAGGATAAATGAAAATTCACCGATTTGAGCCAGTCCGGCTGACACCAGCAACCCGGTTTTCAAAGGATAGCCAAACAGCAAGACAATCGACAATGCCGCAAGCGATTTACCCACCATAATGATAGCCACCACCAGCACCACATGGAACGGATTTTCCCACAGGATGGACGGATCAAACAGCATGCCGACCGCAATAAAGAACAAGACGGCAAAGGCATCTTGGAACGGTAAGGCACGATCGGCGACTTCGTGATTCAGGTCAGATTCACGAATCATCATTCCGGCAAAGAAGGCCCCCAAAGCAAAAGAAACACCAAACATTTTGGCCGCGCCATACGCCACCCCGAGCGCCATACCAAAGACCGCCAAGGTAAATAACTCGCGCGAGCGCGTACGAGCCACCATAGTTAACAACCACGGTAACAGGCGCTTACCCACAACCAACATCACCACCACAAAAACAGCCAGTTTGGCCAACGCCGTTCCCAGCGTCTGCCACAAAGGCGCTACGACAGCCCCTTCATGCCCGACTGCCGATGTGCCAAAATTAACTGCCAGTGCCGGAATGAGAACCAACGCCAGCACCATCGCCAGATCCTCAACAATCAACCAGCCAATCGCGATCCGGCCATCATTGGTCTGGAGCAGATTGTGTTCCTCGAGCGAACGTAACAGGACCACAGTGGAAGCCACCGACAGCGCGAGGCCAAACATCAGGCCGCTGGCGAGTGACCAGCCCCAGATGTAAGTCAAACCCGCCCCCATCGCCATCGCCACGGCGATCTGTACCACTGCCCCAGGCAGGGCAATCCGTCTCACCTCCATCAAGTCCTTGAGAGAGAAATGCAAACCCACCCCGAACATTAACAAAACGATACCGATTTCAGACAATTGTTCAGCCAATGACAGATCGGCGACAAAGCCCGGCGTATGCGGGCCCATGATAACCCCGGCCAGCAGATAGCCCACAATCGGAGGCACCCGCAGTTTGACCGCTATCAGCCCCAGCACAAAGGCAAGGCTCATGCCAACGGCAACCGTGGAAACCAGCGGAAGGTCGTGGGGAACGGCCATGACAGAAAACATCCTTTCAGTAAAAATGGCTAAAAAATTAGCCTCGCTACTGTGGCAAATCATCATCGCCCCGCAAAGCGATTTTTCCTTTTTTAGAGATTACATAAAAGGGCGACGGCTATCTGCGACCTCTACTTTACCCTGTGATTTTCCAAGAGGGCTGTGCTATTCATAATCCCCTTACACACCATATTATTTCCGAGTAAACCATGAGCGCGAAATACGACCCGTCTGCAATCGAACCCAAATGGCAACAGCACTGGGAGGAAAACAGCACCTTCAGCGTGCTGAACGATTACAGCAAGCCAAAATACTACGTGCTCGACATGTTCCCCTACCCCTCGGGCGCAGGCCTGCATGTGGGGCACCCGGAAGGTTATACCGCCACCGACATTATTGCCCGTTACAAGCGTATGAATGGCTTTAATGTATTGCACCCGATGGGCTGGGATGCCTTTGGCCTGCCCGCCGAGCGCGCCGCTGTCCGTGAAGGCCGCCACCCCGCCATCATCACCAAGGAAAACGTCACCAATTTCCGCAAGCAAATTAAACGCCTCGGCCTGTCCTATGACTGGAAGCGCGAAGTCGATACCAGCAGCGTCGAATATTACCGCTGGACGCAGTGGATTTTCCTGAAACTCTATGATCAAGGCTTGGCCTATCTCGCCGAAGTCCCCGTCAACTGGTGCCCGGCACAAGGCACCGTGCTGGCCAACGAAGAAGTGCAAGACGGCAAGTATGTAGAGACAGGCGATCCGGTCGAACGCCGCATGATGCGCCAATGGATGCTGAAAATCACCGCCTACGCAGAACGCCTGCTGGTTGATCTCGACGAGCTTGACTGGCCCGCCGGGATTATCGAGATGCAGCGCCAGTGGATCGGTAAATCGGTCGGCGCGCGCGTCACTTTCGGCATCGACGGCACGGACAAGGCATTCGAAGTATTCACCACCCGCCCCGACACCTTGTTCGGCGCAACTTTCTGCGTGCTGGCGCCGGAGCATAAGCTGGTCGCTGAAATCACTACAGCCGCACAAAAACCCGCGATTGACGCCTATATTGAGAAAGTCAAAAACACCAGCGATCTCGACCGCGACCTCGCCGCCGCCAAGGAAAAAACCGGTGTCTTCACCGGTGCCTACGCAATCAACCCGGTGAACAACGCGAAAACCCCGATCTGGATCGCCGATTACGTCAAGGCCGATTACGGCTCCGGCGCGATCATGTCCGTCCCCGGCCACGACGAGCGAGATTATGAATTCGCCAAAGTCTTCAATCTGCCAATTATAGAAGTGGTCAAAGGCGGCAACATTGCCGAAGCCGCGTATGGCGAGGAAGGTGTGGCGATCAATTCAGACTTCCTCGACGGCCTGCCGACCGCGCAAGCCAAAGCCAAAATGATCAAATGGCTGGAGGACAAAAAAGTCGGCGAAGGCCAGACGACCTACAAACTGCGCGACTGGCTGTTCTCGCGCCAGCGTTACTGGGGTGAACCGTTCCCGATCCTGCATAACGAAAAAACCGGCGCGATCATACCCGTCGCCTACGATCAACTGCCCATTACATTGCCAGAACTGACAGAATATAAACCAACCGATACGGGTGAACCGCCACTCGCCCGCGCCACCGACTGGATGAAGGTCGAGATGGACGGCGAAACGCTGCTGCGTGAAACCAACACTATGCCGCAATGGGCGGGTTCCTGCTGGTATTATTTACGTTATATGGACCCGACCAACGACCAGATGCCGTTCGATCCCAAGGCCGAACAATATTGGGGCCCGGTCGATCTTTATGTTGGCGGTGTCGAACATGCGGTTTTACACCTGCTGTATGCCCGCTTCTGGCACAAGGTCTTGTATGATTGCAAACTGGTGCACACCAAGGAGCCATTCAAAAAACTCTTTAATCAGGGCATGATCCTCGGCATCAGCCACCGCGACGACAAGGGCAAATTCTACGGCCCCTATGATGTCGAATACCGCGACGGCAAACCGTTCGTGAAAGGCACAGAAACGCCGTTGATCGCCCGCGAAGAAAAAATGTCGAAATCCAAACTCAACGTCGTCAATCCCGATGACGTGGTGGCCGAATACGGCGCAGATTCCTTACGCTTGTATGAAATGTTCATGGGCCCGCTCGAAGCGGTCAAACCGTGGCAGACCAGCGGCGTCAAAGGCGTACATGGTTTCCTGGAGCGCGCTTGGTCATTGCTGATCAATCTTGAAACCGGCAAACTCGCCGACTTCATCACCGATGATCAGGAAGAGACCGCCACCGACGAACTGCGCCGCGAAATCAACATCACAGTGAAAAAAGTTACGGAAGATATCGAAAATTTGCGCTTCAACACTTCGATTGCCAAGATGATGGAATTCGTCAACCTTGCTAAAAAACAAGACAAACTCCCTAAGGAGATTGCCGACAAATTCGTGCTCGTGCTGGCGCCTTTCGCCCCGCATCTGGCTGAGGAACTCTGGAGTCGTTTAGGCCACGCTGAAAGTCTTGCCTATGCTCCGTGGCCCTCGTACGATTCCAACTGGCTGCAATCCGACAGCGTGCTGATCACGGTGCATATCAACGGCAAGAAGCGCGCAGAGATTCAAGTTAATCGTAGTCAGGGCGAAACCGAGGTTAAAAAACTCGCGAGTGAGCTCCCTAACATCGCCGAAAAACTCGCGGGTCAGAACATCAAGAAAGTGATTTTTGTGCCAGAAAAGCTGGTCAACTTTATCGTCTAATGACTCATATCGAAATCATCGCCGGAGTCGGGGCAGGCAAAACATCACTGGGGCAGGCCCTGTCCGACTTTGCTTTCAGTTTTATACCCGAGAAATTCGAAACCAATCCGTTCCTGACCGCGTTTCATCAAAACCCGCAGTCATGCGCCTTTGAGTTCGGCATGACCATGCTGATGATGCATTATAACCGGATCAACCAACACGCTGAAACGCCGCATCAGGCTGTTTTTGATTTTTCGCTGGTGACCAATGAAGCCTATGCCCGCTCCTATCTTGATTTTGGCCTGCTGAAACCTTCCTTGGCAGACGCCTATATTCAGGCTGCCCAGCAAGCCCGGCAGGAATCGATCACGCCAGCGGCCCGCATCTTCCTGCAGCTGCATCCCGATATTCAAATAGAACGAATCCGCCAACGTGGCCGGGCACTGGAACGGGAAGACCGCACTACACTTCCCTTCCTGCACACCTTAAAGACTCATCTCGAAAACATTGTCAGTCAACTGGGTGATGACGTGCCGTTGCTTACACTGGACGCCGCCACTTATAACTGGGTAGAGCGCATGGAGGACAAGGCCACAGTCGCCCGGATCGTCACAAGCCAAGTACCGCTATCCCGCTAACCATCTAAAATTATGACAACAATGTGGGGGGGTTTACGAACCCCGGCTTTCCTGTGTTTAATCAGATAACGAAACGAGCCGTTCTGAAGAAGGGCCATCAGACGGAAAAATCCGCCTGCAACAGGGAGTTTAATGTGCGTACACGCCTTGCCTCGCTGGCATCGCGGCTGTTAGGAACAGCTTGCCTTGTCATTAGCCCCGTTTTGTCACCGGGCTTGCCGCCGGATGATTTACAGCCACAGCCCATTACAGAACCACCCGCCCGGGTCACCGCCCTTTATGAGAATGCGGCCGATATCTGCGGCCCCCTGTACGGGTCAGGCCTCAACCCCGACATCAACTTCAGAATCCAGATCTTACGTCAGACCCTGAAACATTCTGCCACTGGTCGTGATCTAGTCAAAGCGGCGCGTCTGGCTGACGGCAAGGAAGCATGGCTTTGCTTTACCGACAAGAAGAGTAAACACGCCACCTATCATCTGGGTATAGGTGTGATCACCTTAAACCGCAATAAAACTGATGATGCCATCGTAGCCGATGCCGTTCATGAGCTGCGTCACCTATATCAGGACGCCACCCGCCCGACACCGCACACCCTTACGGAACGCGAAGATCTTGTCCAATTAGAATATGCTGAAGAGGCAGATGCCGAAGCCGTCTCTTCACTGGTGTTGTGGGAACTCAGGCAAGCCAGAATCACAGCCCCGTGGAATCACCATAATAGTCACTATAGCTACCGCCCGGTATCGATTTGCTATGCTCATATCTCGGATGCCTTCCAACAGGCGATCACGCAAGGCAAGGATACAACACACGCCACAGCGGCGGCCTTCCGTGCATGGTACCGGGACCCCTCACTATTGGCCTACTATCGTCGGCAGGCTCTGGACAACATCGAAGCCACCACTCGCCAGAATCGCAGCAGCGTTATTCCCGATCACGGCTGTAGCTCGCTAGACAATTCAGCTACGCAGGACAACCTACCCTCAGCGGCCCTCGAACATTATGCGCATAATTATATCGGCACACTGCCTAGCTATCGCACCAACTATCTGGGACGGGCAGGCGGACTAAAAGCGGTACTCAGTAACCCCTCTTAAGCTGTCGTCATCATTATATTTCCTACTCTTCTGGATAATATCCAATAGCCCCCCAAACACGTTAAACTGTAAGGATGGGCAGATTTGATACAGACACAGCCGCGGATGAAGATGTACCTTTGCGACAGGTAGTGACTGCTGCCGGACGCACAATCTACCGGCAAGGTTCTGCCGCTTTTCAAGCCTTCTATATTGAAGAAGGGCGCGTTGAAGTCAGCATTGAAGAAGGATCACAGACAATTACGCTCTGCGAATTGGGCCCGGGGGATCTGTTCGGTGATATAGGTGTCCTGACCAGCGAACTGCATAAAACCACCGTAACCGCGCTTGAAAATACAACTGTCAGCGTGTTGAAAAAAGAAGATCTGACCGCGCGGTTGCAAGGGGTAGAGGATAAATATATTCAGGCCTTAATCAAAA
>JAMPXY010000054.1 GCA_023700945.1 Alphaproteobacteria bacterium
CGGCTGATATCGGTGACGTTGCTGTTGTCCATGGTGTTGCCTCAATCCCTGTTTTTATTGTTATGCTGGTTGTTAGTTAAGGAGACCGGGGCGATTCTGTCAAGAAAACGCGGGCCTCAGGTAAAAAATCTTTACTTTTCAAGGGCAGGGTTCTATTACCTCAGTGCAAATTCCGCACCCGCCAGCATCAGGAGTTTGCCATGGCCAAGATCAATTCTTCTACTTCCCCCCTTCGCGAAGGACTGACGTTTGATGATGTGCTGCTGGTGCCTGCGGCCTCGGAAGTTCATCCGGCCGATGCCAATACCCGTACCCGCCTGACCAAATCCATCAGCTTGAATATCCCACTGCTATCGGCGGCTATGGATACTGTGACCGAAGCCGAGATGGCGATAGCGATGGCACAAGCCGGGGGACTTGGGGTGTTGCACCGTAATATGGATCCGGAAGAACAAGCCGAAATGGTGCGGGTGGTCAAACGCTTTGAATCGGGTATGGTCGTTAACCCGATCACAATCGATCCTGATGCGACATTGGCCGATGCCCGGGCCTTGATGAAGCGCTACCGTATTTCGGGATTTCCGGTCGCGGAGAAAAGCGGCAAGCTGGTGGGGATTTTGACCAACCGCGATGTCCGCTTTGCCGATAACGATTCCACACCGATTCGGTCCTTGATGACGACGGATAATCTGATCCGTGTCAGTAATCAGGTCAGCAAAGACGAAGCCCGCCGTCTGTTGCATCAACACCGTATTGAAAAATTACTGGTGGTCGATGCCGATGATCATTGCATTGGTTTGATCACGGTCAAGGATATCGAAAAATCAACATTGTTCCCGCAGGCAAGCAAGGATGGGCAGGGGCGGTTGATGGTAGCGGCGGCTGTAGGGACCGGTAACACTGGGGTGGAACGGGTGGAGGCGATGGTCGAGGCCGGTCTTGATGTGGTTGTGGTAGATACCGCGCACGGCCATTCCCAAAATGTTTTGGAGACGGTTGATCGTATACGCAAGATGCGGACGAACGGTCTGCAGATTATCGCCGGGAACATTGCCACGGGTGCAGCGGCCCGTGCCTTGATTGATGCCGGAGCCGATGCCGTCAAGGTCGGGATCGGGCCGGGGTCGATCTGTACCACGCGGGTTGTCGCCGGAGTCGGAGTGCCGCAACTTACTGCCGTGATGGATGTAGCCGAGGCCTGTGCGGCTTCGGGGACACCGGTGATTGCCGATGGCGGTATTAAATACTCAGGCGATCTCGCCAAGGCGGTCGCGGCCGGGGCGGATTGTGCGATGATGGGCAGCTTGCTTGCCGGAACCGATGAGTCGCCGGGCGAGGTGATCCTTTATCAGGGTCGTTCCTACAAAACCTATCGTGGTATGGGTTCGGTCGGGGCGATGGTGCGTGGTTCTGCAGACCGCTATTTCCAGGGTGCGGTCAAACAGGCGCAGAAGCTGGTGCCTGAAGGGATTGAGGGCCGCGTACCTTATAAAGGTCCGGTCGCAAATGTCTTGCATCAGATGGTCGGCGGATTGCGGGCCTCAATGGGCTATACCGGCAATCGCACCATGGCCGAGATGAAACAAAATGCTGAATTTTTGCGCATGACCTCAGCCGGGTTCCGCGAAAGTCATGTTCACGATGTAACAATCACGCAGGAAGCTCCGAATTACCGGGCGAGCGAATAGACAAGGTGAACGGTTAAATTTGACATATTAATGATTTCACTCTATCGTCCGCTGATGATTTCAGGGAAGGGAAAGCCATGAACGAAACCGTTTACCATCATGTCGATGTTACGATTGACCCCCGCCTGCCGACACCGGGCGTCAAAGATGTAGCCGAAGTATTTGGGACTTCGGCCCGTCAGATGGATCATGATTTTGGCGTCCAGCCGGTCAAGCCTGAACAGGGTGTGTACCGTGTGGGGACTACAGGTGCGGGTGCAACCCAGATCAAAGCCGGCCCGCAAGGTCGCAACGCCCAGATCAGCCCCGACTTTTACCTGCGTTAAGTGATGGCCTTTACTCTTCGCCCTGCTACGGCCGCGGATGCCGCCGCCTTGGCCCATTTGCATATTGAGGGCTGGCGCGCCAGCTATGGCGGTCTGGTGGAGCAATCTTTTCTGGAGGCTCTGGATGGGAAACAGCGTACGCAGGACTGGGTTAAATGGCTGGCCGAGGGCACCGAAGCGCTAATTGCTCATGATGACCTTGGTCAAGCCGCCGGATTCATTTCTTTTAACCGCCTGATGACGCCGCCACCCGGTATGTCGCCGGTCCGCCCGCTTTATACTGCCGAAGTTCTGGCGCTCTATATCTTGCCTGATTACTGGCGCAAAGGATTGGGCCAGCAACTGATGCAGGCCGCAGCCGCCCGTCTGAAAGAAAGAAAGCATAAATCGCTCTGCCTGTGGGTGCTGGAAAAAAACACACGTGGCAATGCTTTTTACAAGGCGCTGGGTGGTCAGCGCTGTGGCAAGAAAGATGTCACTATCGGCAACCAGAAGCTGGTTGATGTCTGCTATGGCTGGCGGGATAGTACAGCGATCTAAGCTGCCTTCCCCATAAAGGGGTAATCAGTATAACCTTCGACAGCACCTTTGTAGAAACTTTCCGGACGTGCAGTGTTTAGTGGTGCTCCGCTACGAAAACGCTCAACCAGATCGGGGTTGGCGATAAATGGCACGCCGAAAGCCACGGCATCAAGAAGGCCATCATCCAACACTTTTTGTGCGCGGGCAAAATCATAGGCATCGTTGCCCACCATGACACCGTCATAAATCTTTCTCATCAGGGGTGTGACAAGCAGTGGCTGGCTGGCCGTTTCCCTGACATGCAAAAATGCCAGATCATGCTTGTTCAGTTCCTTGGCGGCATGGGTAAAGAGAGCTTCAAGATTACTGTCATGCATGTTTTGATAGCCGTTCATCGGCGAGAGGCGTAAGCCCGTGCGTTCAGGACCGATCGCTGCCGTCACGGCCTCGACCACTTCGAGCAGGAAGCGCACGCGGTGGGCAATCGGTCCACCATATTCATCGCTACGGGTGTTGGAACCGTCACGCAAAAACTGGTCGATCAGGTAACCATTGGCGCCATGGATCTCAACGCCATCAAATCCGGCTGCTATAGCCCGGATCGCGGCTTTCTGGTAGTCGTCAATTGTGCTCTGGATTTCATCTTTGGTCAGGGCGTGCGGCGTGACATAAGGTTTGTTACCCTCGAGTGAGCGTGCGACTCCTTCAGCGGCAATAGCAGAGGCTGAGACTGGTAACTGCCCATCGAGGAAATCAGGGTGCGAGAGCCTGCCCATATGCCAGAGCTGCAGGACCATCTGGCCTCCGGCCTCATGAACGGACTTGGTCACGCGCGCCCACGCTTTTTCCTGCGCCTCTGTATAGATACCGGGCGCGTTTTTCCAGCCGTACCCTATCCGCGAAATAGCGGTAGCTTCGCTGATCATCAGTCCGGCACTGGCCCGCTGACTGTAATAAGTGGCCATCAGATCATTGGGAATCCGGGATTCTCCGGCACGAGCCCGGGTCAGCGGGGCCATCCAGATACGGTTTTTCAAGGTTAAAGCCCCGGCTGTGAGCGGGTCGAACAGGGTAGGCATGGTCATGAGTCTCCTTTACCTTAATCATCTAGAACAGTGGCATATCGGCGGCAACCCTGATATAACCCGGCCCATCATGATGCCATCTGCCCGTATACAAACTGTTATAGACCTTCTGGAAAAGACTGGCGCCAGCCGGATCCCGATGGATTCGACCATCGGCGATTATATGCGTCACCGCAAATACATTGGCTCCAAGGATCGTGCCAGTATTGTCGAGCGGGTTTATGCGATGGAACGGGCCCGGGCGCGTTTGGGCTGGTGGCTGGCTCATGTCGGTGCGGCGGATCATGCCCGTAACCGGATGATAGCGTGGCTGGTGTTGGCCGAAGGCGAGGGGCTGCATGCGATCGATAAATTATGTGACGGCAGCAAATATGCGCCTCGTCCCCTGCAGGATGATGAGAAAAGCCTGATTGAAAAGCTTACAGGCAAAAAACTGGATTCCGAGGTGGTTCCTGAAACTGAGCGGGTCGAGTGCCCGCCGCAATGGGAATCACGATTGCGCGATTTTTTCGGCAAAGACTTTAAAACCGAGATGGCGGCGTTGCTCGGTAGTGCCCCTTTGGATTTGCGGGTCAACACACGCCTGATTGAGCGCGAGAATGCCGGACGGGCACTGGCAGCCGATGGTATCGACACCGATCCAACCCCGTTTTCGCCGTGGGGATTGCGTTGCCGGGATAAGGCGTACCTGTCAGAGAGCAAGGTTTTTCGCGACGGTATGATCGAGATTCAGGATGAGGGTTCGCAATTGATCGCCTATGTTGCAGGCGTACAGCCGGGGATGCAGGTGCTGGATTATTGCGCGGGTGCCGGGGGCAAGACGCTGGCACTCGCAGCCGCGATGAAGAACAAGGGGCGGATTGTGGCAATGGACATTGCCGAGGGCCGTCTTGAGAAGGCGCGTCCACGTTTTCGTCGCGCGGGTGTTGCCGATATTATCGAAGTGCGGGCGCTCAGTGATGAGAAAAACCGCAAATGGCTGCGCCGACAGAAGGAAAGTTTTGATGTAGTGCTGGTTGATGTGCCGTGCAGCGGCACCGGCACATGGCGCCGCAATCCCGATATGCGCTGGCGTCATTATGGGCCTGGCCTCGATGAGTTGCTTGCAACGCAGGCTGATATTCTGGAGCGCGTGACCAAAGCAGTGAAGTTAGGGGGCAAGCTGGTTTACGCAACTTGCTCATTACTTCCCGATGAAAATGAAAAACAGATTGAAGCTTTTCTGGCGGCGCACCCTGAGTTTGAACTCTTGCCGCTCGATCAGGCCTGGGAAGATGGCGACGCCCCGAGCAGTCCTTATTTGCGCTTGACCCCCCAGCGGCATAATACAGATGGTTTTTTTGCTGCGATCCTGATCCGTCGTCAATCCAGCTTACCAGCCTATGAGGATCAAATTACTGATAATAAACAATAAAATCATATAACCTTGACAGGGAATGTGAACAGGGTCTTGTTTATAGGTGTGATTATGTAATTAATTGAGTGATGACGATGACACTGGATATCAAAAGCTTCGCCGGGATGCGCCGCGAAGACATCTGTAAAAAGCTTAAACACGAGGGTTATGAGATTTTGCGCCGAGGGGCGCTCTGCAGTGTGTTCCATCAGGCGGGGAGTGACCAGGTGGTGCGAGTGTCGATGACCCCGAAGACCGCGGCGTTTTATTGCGATTACATGATGAATCAGGCGGATAACCCTTATTTGCCAAAAATCTATGAACACGTCACCATCAGTGATTCTGCCCATGTGGCCCTGACCGAAAAACTGGTATCGCTTGAGGAACTGGCCGAGGAAGAAGAAAATTATATTCGCCTCGGGATGGCACGGGCGATTGCGAGCTTTGCTTTCGGTGATGAGATTCACCAATCCTTCCATGAGGAATTGGCCAAGGAAGGTCAATTTATTGAGGCTGTGCGCATTTTAACGGATTGCGCGCGCCAGTCACTTCATCAATTGCGCTCTGAAGGTGAGTGTTTGTTCCTTGACCGTGATGTCGATGGGATCCTTTTCCGTTCCGGTCAAAACGGACAATTAAGCCCGGTCTTTGCCAATACGCTATGCTACACAACGCCCGCCGCCGGCCTTGAAACCGAATTTGATAATATCCTGCACCGGGTACAAATCCTTGAGGCGTTGCATCTCAAACAACAGGGCCCCGCCTGAAGGCAAAGGCCCTGTTGTTCAATCATATAAAAAAATCAGGCAGCTGCACGTTTGTGTTTGTCACGCAAGGTTTTTGCAGCCTTGACCAGATTGACCAAGGACGGCTCGACTTCGGCCCAGCCGCGTGTTTTCAGGCCGCAATCGGGATTAACCCATAATTGATCTGACGGGATGACTTTTTCCGCCTTTTCGAGCAAGCCTGCCATTTCTTCGGCTGAAGGGATGCGGGGGGAGTGAATATCCCAGACACCGGGGCCGATTTCGTTCGGGTATTTGTAGGACACGAATGCTTCCAGCAGTTCCATCTGCGAACGCGATGTCTCAATCGAAATCACGTCGGCATCCATCGCGCCTACGGAATCAATAATGTCATTGAATTCCGAATAGCACATATGGGTATGGATCTGGGTTTCATCCTTCACGCTGCATGATGACAGCTTGAACGCTTCAACCGCCCACGCCAGATAAGCTTTCCAGTCGGCACGGCGCAGTGGTAGACCCTCACGGATAGCCGGCTCGTCGATCTGGATGATGTTAATTCCGGCCTTTTCAAGGTCGGTTACTTCATCACGGATGGCGAGTGCGATTTGGCGGGCGGTTTCTGAACGTGGCTGGTCGTCACGAACGAACGACCATTGCAGAATCGTAATTGGCCCGGTCAGCATGCCTTTCATCGGCAACTTTGTCAGTGACTGCGCATACTGGCTCCACTTGACCGTCATTGGTGTCGGGCGGGAAACATCACCAAAAATAATCGGCGGCTTCACGCAGCGTGAACCGTAAGATTGCACCCAGCCGTTTTTGGTGAAGGTGAACCCTTGCAGTTGTTCACCGAAATATTCGACCATGTCGTTACGCTCGGCCTCGCCATGAACCAGAACATCCATGTCTATCTTTTCTTGAAAGCGTACAACGTGCTCGATTTCTTTTTTCATTGCGATTTCATAAGCGGCAGCATTGATTGTGCCAGCCTTAAAATCAGCCCTTGCCTTGCGGATTTCTTCCGTCTGCGGGAAAGAACCGATGGAGGTCGTCGGGAACGCAGGCAGTTTCAACGCCGCTTGCTGTTTCTGGTGGCGTACGCTGAACGGGCTATGACGGTTGGCCATTGCCGGGGTAATCGCTTTGATCGCTGCCTTCACGCTTTGATTGTGAATGCGGGTTGATGTCTGGCGGTCTTGCGCCACAGCATCACTGGCTTTCAATTCTGCAGTAATCGCGCCACGACCATCATTTAGGCCTTTAGCGATTGTTGCAATTTCCGAAAGTTTTTGCTTGGCGAATGCAAGCCAGCTTTTGATCTGCGGATCAAGCGCTGTCTCCTGATCAAGGTCGTTCGGCGTATGCAGCAATGAACAACTAGAGGAAATAATGACGCGGTCCTTGCCCAGTTTGGCGACCGCCTTTTCGGCAATATCAAGAGAGGCACTCAGATTGTTCTTCCAGATATTGCGGCCATCGACCAGGCCAAGAGATAAAACTTTGTCGGCGGGCAGTTTCGAAAGTACGGCGTCCAGTTGGTCCGGCGCGCGTTTCAGATCGATATGCAGGCCGTTGACTGGCAGATTGACGGCTAGTTCCGTATTATCGCGCAGCCCGTCAAAATAGGTTGCGACCATAATTTTCAGATTAGGCAGGGCGGCGCGGATCATTTTGTATGCGGTTTTGTAGGCGTCTTTGTAACGGTCTTCCAGATCGAGCGCCAAGGCAGGCTCATCAATCTGTACCCATTGCGCGCCCAGAGCTTCGAGTTTCTTCAAGGCTTCGATATAAACCGCGACAATGCCCGGTACCAAGGTGCAGCGGCAATCGGAAAAATCCGTGGCTTTTTTGGATATGATCAGGAATGTCATCGGCCCGACCAGCACCGGGCGGGTTTCAATCCCGGCGGCTTTGGCTTCGCTATATTCATCAAACGGCTTGGTGCTGGAAAGGGCGAATGTTTGATCTTTTTGCAGCTCCGGGACGATGTAGTGATAATTTGTGTCAAACCATTTGCTCATGTCCATGGCGGTGACTTCGGCATTGCCGCGTGCCATCGCGAAATAAGTTTTGCTGTCAATAGCGCCGCCCTGCCACTTGTAACGCGGTGGGATTGCGCCCAGTAGAGCGCAGGCATCCAGTACATGATCGTACAAGGAAAAATCGTTGGAGGGGATATGCGTGATCCCGGCTTCCTTTTGCATCGTCCAGTGACGCAGGCGCAGGGTACGTGCCGTCTCCTGCAGATCGGTCTCGCTGGCGCTCCCTTTCCAGTAAGCCTCAATAGATTTTTTCAGTTCACGCTGTACGCCAACCCGGGGGAATCCGAGAGAAGAGGTGGTCACCATGGTATATGCTCCTTGCCTGTCTTGAGCCTAGAATAACCGTGCCTTATGGCGCGGCAGCAATATTAAAGCCCAAGCCCCAGTGTCTGGCAAGCACTGTAAGGCAATTCATCATGATTGAGGGTGTAGAAATGGATGTGTTCGATACCCCCCCGCTGCACCAGATCCGCGCATTGGCTATTGAGCAGGTCAGTGGCGGCGGCGGTGAAGGCTTGAGGCTGGCCTTTCAGGGGCTCAAGCCGGGCCTTGAGACTGTCGGGGATATGGGCCTGACAGTTTCCGGCAAAACGGATCATCCGGTCATAATCCAGCACCGGGATGACGCCCGGGACGATGGGGGTCGTAATGCCGGCCTTGGCAGTCAGGTCGAGGAAGCGGAAAAATGTTTCATTCTCAAAGAAAAACTGGGTGATGGCCCGGGTTACGCCGGTATCACATTTGCGTTTGAGGTTTTGAATATCAGTGGCCAGATCCGGGGCCTCGGGGTGCTTTTCCGGATAGGCACCGACACTGATTTCAAAGGGGTGCAGGGCTTTGAGGCCGGCGACCAGTTCATTGGCGTAATGGTAATAGCTGAAATCGTTATAATCGAGCGGGGCATCAATCTTCGGAATATCGCCGCGCAGGGCCACGATATGCCGGATGTTGTTTTGCCACAGGGCCTCGGCCATGGTGCGCACATCATCCTTGGTGGCGTTGACACAGGTCATGTGCGCACCGGTAGGGATATTGGTGCGTACTTGTGCCCGTCCGGCGGTACCAACCGTCCAGTTACGGGTCGAGCCCCCGGCACCATAGGTAATCGTGATGAACTCAGGTTTCAGTGTGGCCAGACGGTCAATTTTCTGCCACAGCGCCTCTTCGCCTTCATCATTCTTGGGCGGAAAAAATTCGAAGCTGACGGAGACTTTACGGTTCATCGTTTCTCTTATCAGGCCGCTTGGGAAGCGGCTTCGATGTTATAAGCGCTGATAAAGGCGCCCAGGGCAGCGGCCATGTTATTTTCTGCCAGACGGGCGCCAATCAGGGTTTGTTCGTGACTGGGTTTTTCGAAACCCATCCCGGCAGCGCGGTTGACGATGGCGGCCAAACCGACACATTCCATGCCGCAATGACGGGCGAGGATATTCTCGGGGATGGTGGACATCCCCACTGCGTCACCGCCGATAGTCTTGACCATGCGGATTTCAGCGGGTGTTTCGAAGGTCGGGCCTAGGTGCATGCAGTAAACCCCTTGATGAAGGGTGACGCCCTGCGCGGCGGCTCCCTTGATCAGCAACGTGCGCAAGCCGTCGTTCCACGCCCCTTCCTGAGAAGGAAAGCGGGTGCCCCAGTCATCGTCATTAGGGCCGGTTAAGGGGTTCAGGCCGGTCAGGTTGATATGGTCGCTGATGGCCATCAGGCTGCCCGGTTCCAGCGCCTCATGCAACCCGCCTGCAGCATTGGTGATAATAACGGTTTCCACGTCCAGCGTTTTTAAGGTGCGGATCATGACTTTTAAGGCATCGACTCCGACCCCTTCATAAAGATGAACCCGGCCCTTCAGGTAATAAACCGGGACATTGTTGACGGTGCCGATTTTAAAGCTGCCCTCATGACCCTCGATGGTGGGCTGCGGAAAACCGGGCAGGCTGGTGTAGGGGATGCTGGCTGTTTCTGTCAGCAGATCAGCCACCGCCCCGAGTCCTGACCCTAAAATCACGGCCAGCCGGGGTTTCAGGCCGCAGGCCTGTTCGCGGATAAGGGCGGCGGACTGGCTGATTTGCTGGTTGAGGCTGGTCATGGTAAGGGGCCTTTGCATGAGAAGAAAAAGCACGTGGTTTATGTATGGCGTTTCGGCGGCGGGGCGTCAATCCCCACTGGCTGGGCGGACTTCATGCGCCAGCGGCTTGACGTACTGGCGATAGGTATCCCACGGGAAGCGCACCCAGATATTTTGCTCGATTTTTTCATGATAGAGATCGACCAGCGCTTCGCCCTCGGGTTTGGCGAAGATGGTCACCACCAGTGAATCGGTCAGCATCCCCCGCAGCATTGTCAGCGTGGCTCCGGTATCGACCAGATCATCGACCACCAGCACGTTTTTCGTGTAATCAGCGGCGGGTTCTTTGAGCAGCACAGGTTCTCCGCGGGTCTGGCTGTCATAGGTGTCGATGCAGACAGTTTCGATGTGGCGGATATCCAGTTCGCGTGCCAGAATTCCGGCCGGGAACATGCCGCCCCGCGTGATCACCAGTATTTTTTTATAGGTTTTTCCGGTTTGCAGGATCTGCCGGGCCAGTTCAAGACAGCGCCCCTGAATCTCGTCCCAGGTTACAAATTTTTCGGCGTTATAATTCATGTTGAGGCAATTCCGTTGTAGGTTTTGAGGTGTTCCGGGCGTTCGGCCTGCAGCCGTGCCCATTCCCGTTGGCCGCGATTGGCAAACGGGCTGACGCGCACGACAAACAGGGCTGAATGACTGTGGTTATAGGGCCGTGCGGCCACAGCCGCGAACAAATCATTGTTACTGATATCGGGGGCTTCGGTCGGGGTGAAACTCTCTGCGCCGCCGACTTTGACCCAGCGGGCGATATTGGCCCACTGCGCCTCGGCATAGGCCAAGGGCCCGATCTGGGCGGTGGTCGTATATAAGGTCGCCCGCTGCAGGTTCCAGGGCTCGGGCGCCCCTTGTGCCTTGTTGGTTTCACAAGCAGCGCGGAGCGCCGTCACTTCGGGGATCAGGGTGAAGTGGCGGGTGCGTTCATCGTTACCAGCGTAAAGGCCGCTGGGGGTCTCGATCACTGCTTCATGGTGCAGCAATGCTTCCTGCAACGCGTGCGGCAGACGGTCACGGGCGATGGTGTCAACCCGGATCAGCCGCATATGTTCTGGTTGCAGCATATCAGCGTGATAGGGTTCATCGTTGAATCCGGCCACAGCCTTGGTATCGGCATAGCTCGCACCGTAGGCAATAATAAAATGCCCGAGGCGCAGCAATTTTTCACTGACCAGCAACCGCGCCAGAATTTCAAGCTTGGCATGACAGGCCGGGCAACTCTCGCCGCTTGAGGCCACGATCACGGCGGTATGGGCCGGGTCGCGGTTCTTCAAGGTGGCCTTCAAGGCGCGGATATTTTCCGGGCTTAAGGCCTGATCTTCGGCGTGGGCGCTGCCCACCCCTGTTTCCAGCACCGCATTGCCCGCGACTTCGCCGATGCGGATAACCCAGTGATTATCAAGATTGATCACATTGAGGCTGGCACCAAAAGGGCCGCCGCGGCCTTCGCGCACATTTTCGACAGCGGCATCATCGGCCTCGTTGACCAGTTTTGTCAGAATCTCGTAAGGGATCAGGTCGCTCATCTTCACAGGCCATTTTTTATGGGCTTCACAGGCCTTTTATAGTATGGTGCCCCCGTATCCGCAACCACCCCGCCGATAGGTAGCATGATGGCCGCAACCCCGTCCGAATCCACCCCCGTTCCTGTCACCATTGCCCTGCCGCAGCATGACCGCATCCTGATCCTTGATTTCGGCTCGCAGGTGACACAGTTGATCGCCCGCCGCGTGCGTGAATCCGGGGTTTATTGTGAAATCTGGCCGTTCAATCAGGCGGATGAGGCCCGGATCAAGGCTTTTCACCCCAAGGGTGTCATCCTCTCCGGTGGCCCGGCCTCGGTGACCGAAAACAAATCCCCCCGTGCGCCGCAATCCGTTTTTGAAATGAACGTGCCCGTCTTTGGCATCTGCTACGGCCAGCAAACCATGGTCGAACAGCTGGGTGGCAAGGTCGAGGCCGGGCATGCCCGCGAATTTGGCCGCGCCTATGTCGAGGTGACCGAACACAGCACCCTGCTGAACGGCGTCTGGGACAAGGGTGCCCGCGAACAGGTCTGGATGTCGCACGGCGACCGCGTTACCCAACTGCCCGCAGGTTTCCGCGTCGTTGGCACCTCCGAGGGTGCCCCCTACGCCGTCATCGCCAATGACGACAAAAAATTCTACGCCGTCCAGTTCCACCCCGAAGTCGTGCACACCCCGCACGGCGCCGCCCTGCTGAAAAATTTCACCCACGGCGTCTGTGGCTGCCACGGCGACTGGACGATGGCCGCGTTTAAAGAAGAAGCCATCAATAAAATCCGCAAGCAAGTGGGTAAGGGCAAGGTGATTTGCGGCCTCTCCGGCGGCGTTGATTCCACGGTGGCGGCGGTGCTGCTGCATGAGGCCATCGGCGACCAGTTGACCTGTATCTATGTCGATACGGGTTTAATGCGCGCGGGTGAAAGCGATCAGGTCGTGAACCTCTTCCGCGACCACTACAACATCCCCTTGATCCATGAAGACGCCTCGGAAAAATTCCTGAACGGTCTCGAGGGGATTTCCGATCCGGAAATGAAACGCAAACTGATCGGCACCATGTTTATCGAGGTGTTTGAAATGCTGAGCAAGCGCGTCGGCGGCGCGGACTATCTGGCGCAGGGCACCCTCTATCCTGATGTGATTGAATCGGTCTCTTTCACCGGCGGCCCCAGCGTCACCATTAAATCCCACCATAACGTCGGCGGCTTGCCCGAACGCATGAATTTGAAACTGGTCGAACCGCTGCGCGAGCTCTTCAAGGACGAAGTCCGCGCCTTGGGTGTGGAACTGGGGCTTCATCCTGATTTTGTCAAACGCCACCCGTTCCCCGGGCCGGGTCTGGCGATCCGCATTCCCGGTGAAATCACGCCGGAGAAACTGGAAATATTACGCAAGGCCGACACGGTCTATCTCGAGGAAATCAGAAATGCCGGATTATACGATGCGATCTGGCAGGCCTTCGTCGTCCTGCTGCCGGTGCGCTCGGTCGGCGTTATGGGCGATGGCCGCAGCTACGATTATGTCTGTGCGCTCCGCGCTGTCACCTCAACCGACGGCATGACCGCCGACTTCTTCCCCTTCGATCATGAATTTCTGGGGCGTGTCGCCACCCGCATCATCAACGAAGTCCGCGGCATCAACCGCGTGACCTACGATATTACCAGCAAGCCACCGGGAACGATTGAATGGGAGTGAACAAAAAATGAATAATTCTAATTCACTCCAAGATGAAATATCAAAACTGATTGATGATAGAATATCCAACGTTTTGACTGTAGAGCTACCTTCACATTTGTATCACTATACAGATGCGTCGGGTTTAAAAGGTATATTGGAGAGTAAATCATTATGGTTTAGTGACATATTTAATATGAACGATCCATCTGAGCTTCAGTACGGAATTGAGGTTTCAAGAAGACAGATAGAAGAAGTTTTTCATGAAGAATTGCAAGAGCATTCATGCGAATTTTCTTCTGTATTGTTCGAAGCAATTCAGGATCGTATCAAAGAGACTGCAAATTATTTTATTTTCTCTTTAAGTAAGGACGGTGATGATTTAGGACAGTGGCGCGCTTATGCTGCAGACGGTCATGGATTTGCATTAGGTTTTAACAAGAAAATTGACAGTATTTTTTGTAAACAAGATGAAAGTCATCAATCATTTTACATCAGCTACGATGAAGAGGCCTTAAAAAAATCACATCGAGAATTAGCCGATATTATTTTTAGGTTTTGTAAAGAAAAACGATCTCTCAAATTAGATGATGATGAGTGGGTAAATTACATGATTGCGGCTCTCATTCTTTCAATGTGTCACAAACATTCGGGTTATAAGAATGAGGAAGAATATAGATTTTTACAATTATTTAAAAACGGAGAGCCCGTGCCAAATTTGAAGCATAGGCTAAAAAAGAACAAGAAGGGAGAAAGTAACCTAGTTGGATACAGAGAGTTTGATTGGGGAAGTAAGGTTCCATGTTTACTGGAAGAAATTGTTGTTGGGCCTTCTAATGATTTTAAGCAAGCAAAAGAGTTTGTAACCGCTTGTTTGAAGGCATATGGCTATGATTCATCAGTAATAATTAGACATTCAGATATCCCATACAGAAGCTAAGGTGTTTGCGCTATTAATTTAGCCTGATAATTTGCCCCAATATCACCATCACAATCAATGGGGTCAGAGTAAATTAATCCCCACCCCTAACCTCAAACCTTCTTCAAAAAACAACTCTTCAGCACCAGACCCTTGATCTTGTCGGTGCGGCATTCGACTTCTTCATCGTTTGAAGTCAGGTGAATATTCTTGATGAGGGTGCCGCGCTTGATCGTGGTCGAGCTGCCTTTGAGGGTCAGGTCTTTGATCAGCTGTACGCTGTCGCCTTCATTCAGGATTTTGCCGTTGCTGTCGCGGGGGGTGCTGGCGTTGTCGTCTTCATCGTCGTCGTGCGGGCTCATGCGGCGCTCCTTTGCGAGGGAGGGGGAGGTTAACTCTGGTTCTTCAATATACCCCTGTCATCGTGGCGGCAATATGAAATTTCTGCCC
>JAMPXY010000002.1 GCA_023700945.1 Alphaproteobacteria bacterium
AGAATTAGCAGGATGGTTTTATAGAGCAAGTCAACGATCTGTACGACTTTACGGTCATAACGACCAATATCCTCAAGAAAGGTAAGCACCGTCCCCGCCAATCCACTAATCAAAGAATAATTAAAGGTCGCGGCATTGGCCTTGATATTCATGATCGGCGTTATATAGGACTCGAGAATTTCTTTCTGGTTATCAGGATTTTTTAATCCAGCAGACTCCTTAATCGCCCGGCTCAATTCATCCAGATGCGGTTTGGCAATCGGGGCAAAATCAACTTTGTTGTTGGCAATCACCTCCTGAGCGCGGGCAATTTTTTTCTCATCAATCACCCCCGTACCGATTTTCTTTTGCAGCTCGGTCGAAGCCTTGATTTTTTTAGCCTCGTCATCTAATGAAATGATCTCGGTTTCCATTATAACTCCAAGTAATTCTAACTGTATTTTTCTATGGCTTTGGCCACAATCAACTTTAATTCCTCGGCCTTAACCCCGCCGTGATCCTTGATGTTCTCCTGATACACAACCCGCATCACATCCAGATGGGCCTGCACAATCACCAGATGCTCTTTACGGCTAAGGTTGATCCTCTCGGCAAACTCGCGCAAAGACAGAGCAAAATGCTGCATTAATTCATACTGAAAGGTGGATGCCAGATCCTTAATGTGATTAGAGGTATGATAAATACGCTCCATGGCCTCGCGCCGGGCTTCATCCCCTGACGCCGCCTTGAATTGTTCCCACGACTCGTCCAGTCGTACCAAACTTTCCTCAACCATTTTCGGATATAAGGACTGTTTTTTCTGAATAATCGTGTCAGCACGAACCACCGCGTGAGGATCAATAAAACCCGGCCCGTCATGCAGTCCCGCACCAGTTTTCAACTTCAGCCTATTGACACGATGATATATCTCAACGGTGTCTTCTTTGTTTTCAGAGTCGCTCATTGAATTGTTTTATATCCTCCGCCTTGGCAATACGTCGTTCATCCCCTTTATAGGCTTCATTCCGGCGACGACGATCCGGCCCGAAAAACCCGGGGGCTCTTAAAAAGGGCCTTGGTTTGTCAATGACATATAATAATCTAGAGGCCAGTTTTTGAGCCGACACCGGCTTGACCAGTACTTCGTTGGCACCATTATCCCGCCCTACAGAAACCACCTGTTCGCTGGTATAGGCACTACACAGCACTGATGGCAGAAATCTGATAGAATCTTTCCTATGCCCGCGTATCCAGCGCAACAACTCCAAACCGTCCCCGTCTGGCATCAGCCAGTCCATCAACACAATATCAATCTTGTTACGCGCGCCTTCATCCGAATTAAACAAGGAAATCATTTCCCGGCCCTCGTTACCGCTCGAGGCCTGAATGATATTACCCACCCCGAACTCACGCAACATGGTCGACATCAGATCCGCCATAAACGGATAATCTTCAACAATCAGAACGCGGAAGGCAGAAAGGGAATAAGCCTTTTTTTGCTTGTTCCCGATAGCCGCAGCTTGAGTGGCTTGCGCAGTTTTAGACATAAGAATCAAAATACCTCTACCGGAATCATATTAGACGACAATACTTTAGGGAAGCCTTAAATCTATGAATAACCTAGTTAAGCCCCCCAAAGCATCTTGCCGAGATGTCTTAAAATATCCTACGGTATCAACGAGATAAATACACCTCTCTGATAGTAAAGCAGGTTCCGCCGATGAAAGTTCTGGTTGCCGTAAAACGTGTTATTGACGCCTATGTCACAGTCCGGGTCAAAGCTGATCAAACTGGCATTGAAACCGGCAACGTCAAAATGTCGATGAATCCTTTCTGTGAAATTGCCGTCGAAGAGGCCCTGCGCATGAAGGAATCCGGAAAAGTCACCGAGGTGGTGGTGGTTTCCGCAGGCCCTGCCCCATGTCAGGAAACCTTGCGTACTGCACTGGCTATGGGTGCCGACCGCGCCATCCTGATTCAAAGCGATGCCGAGCTGCAACCGCTGGCCGTGGCCAAACTACTGGCCGCCGTCATAGATAAAGAACAACCCGGTCTTGTCCTAATGGGCAAACAAGGCATTGACGGCGAACACAATCAAACCGGACAGATGGTCGCCGCCCTTAAAGGCTGGGCTCAGGCAACCTTTGCCTCAAAGATTGATCTGGGCGATGGGGAAGCCACCGTCATCCGTGAGATCGATGGCGGTCTGGAAACGCTGATTGTCAAATTGCCCGCTGTGGTCACAACAGACCTGCGCCTGAACGAGCCGCGTTACGCCTCGTTGCCCAATATCATGCAGGCCAAACGCAAACCGCTTGAAACCCTGACCCCTGAAGGGCTGGGCATTGATATTACGCCACGCTTTAAAACCCTGAAAGTCACCGAACCGCCAAAACGTCAGGCTGGTAAAAAAGTAGCCAGTGTTGACGAATTGATTGATAAACTGAAAAACGAAGCAAAGGTCATCTAATGTCTGTTCTTGTGATCGCCGAACATAACAATACGACACTCAATCCCTCCACCCTCAACACCATCACCGCAGCCTTAAAAATTGGCCCGGCAGTGAATGTGGTGGTGGTTGGGCATAACTGTCGTGCGGTCGCAGAGCAACTTACACACGTTCCGGGACTTGCCGGTATTATCCACGTTGATGATCAGGCCTACGCCCATCAGCTGGCTGAAAATATAGCAGCTTTGCTATCTGGTCTGACAGCGGGTTACAGTCACATTCTAGCCCCGGCCTCTTTCTTCGGCAAAAATGTCATGCCCCGGGTTGCAGCCCTGATTGATGCCGTACAAATTTCAGACGTCACTGACATCGTCTCAGCCGACACATTCGTGCGCCCGATCTATGCCGGAAATGCATTGGCTACAATCCAAACCACCAGCCATCCGGTAGTTCTGACCGTGCGCCCCACCGCTTTCGATCCCGTGGCCACCGCCGGTGGCAGCGCCGTGATTGAGAACAAATCTGGTGCCGGTGAGACTGGCCTGACACGCTTTGTCGGTCAGGAACTGACCAAAAGCGAGCGCCCCGATCTGCAAACCGCCCGCATCATTATCTCCGGCGGGCGCGGACTGGCAAATGGCGAAAATTTCCACAAATATATTGAGCCTGTCGCCGATAAACTGGGAGCGGCGATTGGCGCCTCACGCGCAGCCGTAGATGCCGGATTTGTTCCCAATGATTATCAGGTCGGACAAACCGGAAAGATTGTTGCCCCACAGCTTTATATCGCCGTTGGCATATCCGGCGCGATCCAGCATCTGGCAGGGATGAAAGATTCCAAGGTGATTGTCGCCATCAACAAAGATGCTGAAGCCCCTATTTTTCAGGTGGCTGATTATGGGCTGGTCGCCGATCTGTTTGAGGCCTTACCTGCTCTGGAAAAAGCTCTGGGCTAAGAATTATACCCCTTCAAGCAACCCTACTTTTGTAGGTAATGGTGCGCCCTGATTTCTGCGGCATCCAGCACATGCCCCTGCATTGCAGCCACTATTTCCTCTGCCGTGGTTGTGGCAGGCAAGCCCAATGGCTGATCCAAGGCGAAGAGCCGCAGGACATAAAGATAGAGGCCTTTGGGTTCGCATGGCCCCGTATAGGCGATGTTACCATAGATATTTTGGGCTAAAATGCCTTGGCCGGGCGCCAGAGTGTCGGCGCCTATTTTTCGCGGCAAACCGGTTGCGGATACAGGCACATCCAGCACTATCCAAGACCACAAAGCTTTTTCGCCCGGAGCCCGGCGCTCAAGTACCAGAACATAGGCCTCTGTCTCGCTCGGGGCGCCTTGCCAGCTTACCGCTGGCGATGAGTTCTTACGATAACAGGTCAAATCTAACGGAAAACGTGGCAATTCGCTACCGTTCGCAGCCGGTATATCTGGGCTACTCATCTTTAAAGTTCCGACCAGACGTGACAAATCCACCCTGATCTCATCCAGCACCACGGTCTGCGCTGCCGCGAGCGGCGGCGGTACAGGCGTCTTCGAAACAATCGCTGCAGGGGCAGGCATGGCAACGGGGGGCTTGTCGGTCGATAAAAAAGAATTCACTTGTGGGGATTGAGAGTCGGGGGCCACCACTACCGGCAACGGCCCTGCCACAGGAGCGATAGCGCGTTGCTTGGCAACCATCACCGCTCCAACCACAATCAGCAGAGCAACCACTGCTGTCACAAACCATATTGTTTTTTGATTCATCGTCTTATCTTTCCCTCCGTCAGAAGAAAATCAAGCAATCCACGCGCACCGGCTGCGATCAGATCATATACTTTCTCAAAATCATCCGCTGTCCCGTAATAAGGATCGGGAACATCGTGATGGCCCTCTACCCCGCTATAAGACAGTAACAATGACAAGTGTGATGGGGCATCTGCAGGCTGTTGCAGTTGCATATGGACGAAATGAGTCCGGTCCATCGCGATCAGATATTCAAAATCCTGGTAATCCTGAGGTCGTAACTGACGAGCACGAAGCGTTGATATATCAACGCCTCGTTTCATCGCGGTTTTTATAGAACGCACATCGGGGGCCTCGCCATGATGCCAGCCGTCTGTTCCGGCTGAATCAATCCGGAATAACTGATCCCATCCTTTATCCTTCACGTAGGCACGAAAGACCCCTTCGGCGGTGGGAGACCGGCAGATATTTCCAGTGCATACGAATAAAACAGAAAGAGGATTGGCAGCGGCCATAGCAAAGATCCTGTCTATTTCTGATTTTGTTTAACGATAAAATGACGAAAAGCTGCAAGCGTTTCCTCACTGACATGATGCTCGACACCTTCAGCGTCAGCTTCAGCCGTGGCTGGCGCAATCCCCAGCGCCAGCAAAAAATCCAATACGACCCTGTGGCGTTCCTTGCAACGCCGGGCTAAACCCTTGCCGCTTTCAGTCAGGAACAAAGAACGGTACGGCTGGTTGCTGACCAACCCTTCGCGATTAAGACGTACAATTACCTTATTGACTGTCGCATGAGAAACCCCGAAACGGTTAGCGAGATCAACTACCCGGGCCTCACCTTGGGCCTCAATCAGATCGGCAATCAGTTCTACATAATCCTCAGCCGTTTCCGCCTGATGGGCTTCACGGACGCGATTAAACCAGCGCGCCTGCTGACCCGGGTCAACCAGTGTATCTGCCGGGGGTTTGTCTGGAACGGTCTTATCAGACATCGCTAATCCTCTAAAATATACAAAGAGTACCCTTATATTTTACAGCCCCTTCAAATTGTTGCCAAGGCTAAACATTGTTTTTGTGTCAAAAATTGTTGCCTTCCCTTGCCTAAAACAGGCCTGCCGGGATATAAAACGCCCCATGATTACACCACTGCGCAAGACTGAACCTATTTCTATCCGTCTGGCCACGACCCCAGACGAAATTCTGGCGGCGCAAGAATTGCGCTACAAGGTTTTTTATGAGGAATACGGTGCCAAAGCCGATCCGGAAAGTCAGCGCCTTAAACGTGACGCCGACCCCTATGATCTGGTCGCAAGCCATCTGATTGTGGTCGACAATACCGCCAACAACCTCAGGCCAAAAATTGTAGGCACCTACAGAGTGATTGAGCAGCAGGGTGCCGATCAGGTCGGCGGATTTTACACCTCGGCCGAATATGATATCACCCCCTTGCATAATTGTGGTTTACGCATGCTGGAACTAGGGCGCTCATGCGTCCTGCCGGAATACCGCACCCGCTCGGTCTTGCAACTGCTGTGGCAGGGGATTGCCAACTTTGTCATTGATAACAAAATCGAAGTTTTATTTGGCTGCGCCAGCTTTCACGGTACCGACATCAACGCAATTTCACGACAACTGGCCTATCTGCATCACTACCATCTCGCGCCACCGGCCCTGCGTCCACGTGCGCGTGAAGAGCGTTATATAGATATGAACTTACATCCCAAGGAACCCCTCAATCCGCGGGAGATCATCAATACCCTTCCCCCGCTGATCAAGGGTTATCTTCGTACGGGTTGCATGGTCGGCGAAGGAGCTGTGATTGACGAACAATTCAATACAGTTGACGTCTGCATAGTCCTGCAAACCGACATGCTGGCGAGCCAATATAAAAAACATTATAAATTGCAGCTGCCTGATGAGCTTTCTGGCCATAGTGATGCCGATGTGCGCTCGCTGTTCAGCCGCAAACAGGATCAATAAATCGTGAATGTTTTGTTGACGCCCCTGAAACTCGTTGGCTTTCTTCTCTGGTGCCTGATTATGGTGCCGCTGCAACTGGTTACTATGTTACTCAAGAACAGAAATCCCGCCTACACCCTGCCATGGATATGGCACAAAGGCGTGTGCCGTGTGTTGGGCCTGAATGTGATTGTCGAAGGCAGCCCCTGCACTGATCACCAGGTGATTTTTGTCTGTAATCATATGTCCTATCTCGACATTCCCGTGATCGGCAGCGTCCTGCAAGCGTCATTTGTAGCCAAAGGCGAAGTTGCGAAATGGCCGGTATTTGGCTTTCTCTCCAAGCTGCAGCAAACTGCCTTCATCAGCCGTTCAAAAACCACTCTGGGTCACGACAAGAATAATCTGGAATCCATGCTCCAAGATGGTCGCAGCATGATCATTTTCCCAGAAGGCACCTCCACAGACGGCCGAAATGTCATGCCCTTCAAATCCAGCCTGTTTAGTATCGCCACCAGCGAGGAGGCACTGGCGCAAGATATCTGGCTGCAACCGATGACGTTGTCACTGATCACAGTTGACCGCCTCCCCCCTGAGACACAGAGACTGAGAGATCTTTATGCATGGCATGGTGATATGGATCTAGCCCCGCATTTGTCCGCCTTCACCAAAATAAGGGGCGCGACAGTCAAAATCACCTTCCACCCCCCCATTCAGGCCCGCTCTCTGCCCGATAGGAAAAAGCTAGCTTTGGCCTGCCATGAACAGGTAAGCCAAGGCCTTGCTAAACCGGGACTGGCAATTGCCGCCTGATCTGTTTATTCTGCCCTACGAAATCCGAGGAGATAAAAAAATGAAATTCAGCAGCGATGAAGCCAAACGTGTCCAAACCTACCTGCAAATGAAGTTTGCTAACCAGAAAATCACCGTGGGGGCCTTCTCAAAAGCAGGCGATTCAGCCGAAATCCTGCTGGATGGTGAGTTTATGGGTACCTTGTACAAGGATACCGAAGACGGCGAGACCTCTTACGACTTCAATATGGCAATTTTGGATATTGATCTGCCACCAGCTGCCTGACCTTGATATTTTGGTAATTAAAAAAGGTATTTGCTTAATCTCCCCTATTTTCTGTAAAATTGAAGAACGCACAGAAAAATCCGGCCAAGGCCGCGCGGGGCATGACAGGCACAGGAATCTGCGTTAGAATATCTGTGATATGCGGGGGACTATATATATGGCCTTGAAAAAACTGGCTTTTTCTCGTCAATCGGGCACATGCCTTGGTGTTGCAGCCATAGGATTCGTGGCCGCGATGACCTTGAGCACCCTTAGTTTCGCCCAAACTTCCTGTGACCCCCAGTACATGGACGCTCTGGAATCCCGTGCTTATCTTGAAGCCCAACGCGAAATAGCCATGAATCAGAACCTGATCCTAAAACCGGACAGCGTTCTTGAATATAGCTGTTTCGATCGAATAATGCGCACCATCGCCAGAACCACAGGTGACCGTGGCAACTTCAGCGAAAGCGATCGCTGGGGAGCTGTACCCGACCATGATGCCGAATCCCTTGACCGCGCCTTCGATGAAGTGGTGTCCGTGGCACTGCAGGCTTACATTACGGCAAACTACAGCCACACCTTTCTCGGAGGACGCACAGCCAACGCAGCCCCCTTTAACTATGCCCCACAAAATGTGGTCGGCAATGCTAATGCCGGCTATACCTGCGGCAATATACTGGCCGTCTGGAATGCCGCCCGTTGCATGAACTTTAACGACAGACCGGCGCAAGACTTCTTCTTTGACTTTGATTACCTCAAAGGCAACCCCGATAAAGTCCGGATTCTGCCTAACGCCTGTGCCGATTCAGGCATTACCCAGACCTGGATTGACCGCGCCTTCAACAATCAGGCTGGACGTTACGTCCTGAACCCGGAAAATCCGCTGGACGCCGCTGCCTATACCACAGACGCATTGGTAACCTATCTTGACCGCATCAACCCGTTTGGTGTCGCCCCAGCCGCAGCCTGCGCAGCGGGCATCCCGACTGGCGTTGTTGTCTACCGTCAGGGCGCAGCACCCGAATACTATTATGAGAAGGTTTGTCCAAACCCGGGCTGTTACTATGTCCCGAACGGTGCCGGTACACAGGCCGCACCAAGCAATACGGGTGACTGCCAGAACTAATTGCCAATTTGAATTAAAAACCCCGCGCCATGCGGGGTTTTTAAGCAATAACACAAAGCAGCCGGATCGCGTTCAGCTATGCACTTCCCTGAGGATGGACTGCATTTCCTGCATCAGCCCCTTATTCGCTGACTTGATCTCGATAAACTTCATAATCGTAGCCATATTTTTCTGCCGATCGATCATCTCATAAGCGGCTTCGGAAGGCCTCTCGGTACGCGCTGGCACAGCCAGCGAAGCTTCGTCCATGCGGGCTGTGATAAGTTGTCGGGCCTGTTCGAGTAAATCATGATCAATCAGGCCACGGGTCTGTTTCAAAACCAGCAAAGCCTCCTGCTTCAGCCGCCGCCGCTTCGGGTTTTCTGTATAATAAATCTTTCTCACAATTCGCTCCCGCCGCCAGCTAGGGCTATGAAAAACAATAGCAAAATGGCGCTTTTCAAAGGTGAAACAAGCCCTTATATCTACAGAGTGCCTGCAGAAGCCCTAAAATAAGGTTAGCGTATTGAATTTTCTGATCAATCTCTATGGAGCAACCATCAAGGCCCTGACCCCGGCCTTGCCGCGGCTGCTGGAGTATCGCCGCGCCCGAGGCAAGGAAGATGGGGCACGGATAGAAGAACGCTACGGCATCGCCGCACAACCCAGGCCTGCCGGACCACTTGTCTGGATTCACGGTGCCAGCGTCGGCGAGGCCCAATCGACCCTGATCATGATAACCCATCTGCAGCAACGCTACCCCGGTGTCACCATCCTTTTGACCACCGGGACCATCACATCAGCCCAATATCTGCAAAGCCGCCTGCCAACGGGTGTCATTCACCAATACATTCCCCTCGATCATCCAGAATGGGTAGAGCGATTTCTCACGCACTGGAATCCACAATTAGTACTCTGGATGGAATCAGAACTCTGGCCGACATTGCTCTCTGCGGTACAAAACCGCCGCATTCCGGCATTTTTACTCAATGCCCGCCTGTCACCGCGCTCGTTTCGACGCTGGCAATTCCTGTCGCTGGCCGCCGCTCCCTTGCTACGAACCTTTACGGCTATTCTAGCACAGACAGTAGATGACGCTGCGCGCTTTAAGAAATTGGGTGGCACGAACGTCATCGTCACCGGAAACCTCAAATACGCCGCGACACCCCTGCCGTGTAATCAGAGTGATTTCCTATCTTTACAGCAGCACCTAAAAGACCGACCGCTCTGGCTTTATGCCAGCACCCATAAGGGCGAGGAAGAACTGGCCTGTCGTCTGCACTTGAGGTTAATCGCCGATATTCCCAACCTGTTAACAATCATTGTCCCACGCCACCCCGAACGCGGTGATGAGATCACCAAAATTTGCAGCACCTTTGGGGTCACAGCCCTGCAGCGCACCACCAGCCATCAACTGCCTCAGCCAGACACACAACTTTATATCGCCGATACCTTGGGCGAACTCGGACTGTTCTACCGCATCTGCCCCCTCGCTTGTATTGGCCGCAGCTTCAGCGATGATGGCGGCGGCGGCCATAACCCGATTGAAGCCGCTCAATTAGGCTGTGCTGTCCTGCACGGCCCACATATCCAGAACCTGTTTGAAATTTATAAAGATATGAATCAGGCAGATGCGTCCTGTCTGGTGCGGGACCGGAATGAGTTTTATATCGTGCTGCGTGAATTGTTATTACACCCTGAAAAATTGCGTAAACTGGCAGATACCGGACATAAATTTACCCAGCAGCAAAGTCTGGTGTTGCCCAACATCCTCCATCAGATCTATCCGGTGGCTGATCGTGCGCTCACTCCTGCCCCGGGGGCGGCATGACATTCAAAACACCAGATTTCTGGTACAAGACGGCCACCGACATTCCTCTTTCAAAGCGCTTACTCATTCCTGTAGGCTGGCTTTATGGCGCGCTTACCGCAGTCCGTCTTAAGGTAACCAAGCCTTACAAGGCTGGAATACCAGTCATTTGCATCGGCAACCTGACTGCAGGCGGTAGTGGCAAAACGCCGGTAGCGCTGGCGCTCATGAAGCTGATCCAGAGTACAGATATATATAAATCTCCCTGCTTTCTCACACGCGGCTATGGCGGCACTCAGGCAGGCCCGGTGACTGTCGGCCCAGACACGGGACTCGCTGCGGGAGATGAAGCCCTGCTGCTGATGCAGACAGCCCCCACCATTATCGCCCATGATCGTGCCGCCGGGGCCCGCTATGCGCAGAACTGTGGTCACGACCTGATCATCATGGATGACGGTTTTCAAAATCCACACCTCTATAAAGATATCAGTCTGGTTGTCGTCAACGGCCAAACCGGCTGGGGCAACGGCCACATCGTTCCCGCAGGGCCCTTGCGTGAATTTATTAAAGCGGGGTTGCAACGTGCCACCGCCCTGATCGCCCTGGACGGCCCACCTCCGCAAGAGGCCGGCAAGCCTGTCGTGAAAGCCCACTGCCGCGTATCCTGCCCGCTGCCCCGCGGTAGCCGTGTTTTAGGCTTTTGCGCCCTAGGGCAACCCGCACGCTTTCGTGCTACCTTGTCAGATCTGGGGCTTGATGTGATTGCCTTCACAACATTTCCCGATCATTACCACTACACCGCTCATGATATTGACGATCTTAAAGCCGCAGCCGCACGCCAAAACCTCCATCTGATCACCACAGAAAAGGATGCCGTCAAAATAATTGGACAAGACGGCATAAGCACAGTCCATCTGGAAGTCATTTTTGATAGCCCGGATGACCTTCTTAACCTGATTAAGGCACAGATATGAAACAATTACGCTATGCTTTAGAATCTCTCCTTCTGATTTTCTTCTATGGCTTGTGTGACATACTGCCCTTAAGTGTCGCCTCGAATATGGGCGGCTGGATAGGCAGACAAATCGGCCCGCGTCTGGCTGCCAGTCGTAAGGCTTACAAACATCTGCAGGAATCCCTCCCGCATCTGGACGACGCCAATCAAGATCAGATCATCAGCACCATGTGGGATAATCTCGGACGGGTGATTGCTGAATATCCACACCTGCAAGAGATTGGGAAATATCATGTCACGCTCGCGGGACAAGAGGTGATCAAAACTGCCTTGTCTCAAGGAAAACCCGTCATTTTGTTCGGGGCTCATCTGGCCAACTGGGAAGTAATGGCACCAGCCCTGCTTGATCAAACCGGCTTGAAACTGGGGCTAGTCTACCGCGCTCCTAACAATCCGGTTGCGGACCGCTTGCTCGATTATGCCCGTAGCCTGCACGGTCGGCTTGAAACCATCCCCAAATCACGTAGCGGTACAAGACGTCTCGTACAAACACTTAAAGAAGGCCATAGCATTGGCATTCTGATCGACCAAAAATATAACGAGGGCGTTCCCGTTCCTTTCTTTGGCCGCCCGGCCATGACCAGTCCCGCCTTTGTCCAGTTGGCACGTAAATATGATGCCTGCCTGATCCCCTTTCATTGTGTCAGGGATCAGGGTTGTCATTTCACCATTACGTTTGAGAACCCGCTTAATCTGGACGGCACTGAGATCGAAGTGATATCCCGTGCCCATGAAAGGCTGGAGGATTGGATCACGAACAAACCGGGTGAGTGGATGTGGTTACATCGCCGCTGGGGAAAATCAGACTCTCTGGATCAATAAAAACTCTCACGCCCGGCCAGAATATCCTGCTCGGCTTGCTCAATCACCTGTGCCATCACCGGTCCGAACAAGCGCTTGCCTGCATCGGTGAACATGGTTTCACCCAATTGATCACGCAAAAACGCCAGCACAGTTTTGGGGCCAGCCTGCATAATCCCCCTTTCCGCCAGAAAAGCAACGGTTTCCGTTGCGGTCCGGTCATAAGACAGTCCAGCTGATGTGCCAACATCTGCCTCATGCAAAAACATCGCCATTAGGACTAACTTGGGATGATCTTCGTAACGACGTAGCTTGCCCATCATCATGATTGAGACATCTTCGCTACGATCATCCCAGAACAGATGCTTGTATATTTTCTTCATCCGGACGCAGGGACTGTTATCACCGGCAAAGAACGTGATATCAGTGCAAAAAACCAAGGTCTCTATCTGGCCGATAGCCTCAGCCGGTAATTCTGTCGCCTGCAAATAAGGCCGCGCCAGATCAAAGGCATGCTGTTCCATCATCCCCGGCGTATAAACACCTTCGCGGGCATTATCGCCGCCTTCGTGGCCAAGATCATGAATGCACGCCGCCGCCAGCAACATCGCGATTTCATCCTTGCCCAGCAGCATATCCGCCGTACTTTCCTGATTATGAGCGGCGATCAAACGAATAGTATGGAATAGGACCTTACGGTAGTGCTCATTGCCGTGATATTGCAGATCATTGGGAATTTCTGCCAACATCGCTGCAATTAAAGCAGCCCGTACCGATGCGGCATCGGCGTCAAGGTCGAAGTGCTGGATGGCCTGCATCACCATTGCCGTCAAGGTTGGGCCGCCCCCTTCAGCTTCCCAACGGCCGAATACCGCCGAACACCGTTCGCCATAGGCTGCTGTTTCACGGCCGAACAAAAGTTCAGATACATCCGCCATGCGATGCATATCAGATTGAAATGTTTGCTGCAGTTGCAGGACACGTTCTTGCAGGGCTTCTCGCGTTAATAAAACCGAGGCCTCCGGCACAGTCTCATCAATCACCGGCTGTAAAGCGCGAAAAAAATTGTAATATGAATGTCCGTTATCGGGCCGGGCGGCAAGGTCTTGGGCCAAGGAAACCCCTCTTATGCTTTAAAAATTGCTGATTAATCATACAGGAAACAACTAAATCTTTGGAAAAATTAAGTGTTTTTCTTGCAATGCACAAGGAAAATCCCTAGTTTTATTTTCCTAAAAACGATTTTGAGAGTGTGTGCGAAGATGACCGAAAAATGGACCCCGCAATCCTGGCGTAACAAACCGGCCAAACAACTCCCGGCCTACCCCGATGATATTGCCCTCAAGGATGCCGAAAACACTATGGCCGTCATGCCGCCACTGGTCTTTGCCGGGGAAGCCCGCAACTTAAAAAAACACCTAGCCGAAGTTGCCGAAGGGCGCGCCTTCTTGTTACAGGGGGGTGATTGCGCCGAAAGTTTTGCTGAATTCAGCGCCAATAAAATTCGTGATACGTTCCGGGTTCTGCTGCAAATGTCTGTGGTTATGACCTTTGCCGGAGCCTTACCGATAATTAAAGTCGGGCGCATGGCCGGACAATTTGCCAAACCACGCTCTGATGACAACGAAACCAAGAACGGCGTGACACTGCCAAGCTATCGCGGCGATATCATCAATGGTTACGATTTCACCGCGAAAGACCGCATCCCCGATCCGCAGCGCATGCTACGCGCCTATAACCAGTCAGCCGCCACCCTGAACCTACTGCGCGCTTTTGCTTATGGTGGTTATGCTGATCTGCACCGTGTCCATAAATGGAATTTGGATTTCGTCCAAGATAGCCCGCTAACCCTGCGCTACGAAGATCTCGCCAACCGTATTGATGAAGCTCTCAATTTTATGGCGGCTTGCGGCGTTACTGGCGACAAAGTCCCGGAAATCGTACGCCAGACTGAATTTTTTACCTCGCATGAAGCTTTGCTGCTGCCCTATGAAGAGGCATTGACCCGCGTCGATAGCTTGACTGGCGACTGGTACGATTGTTCGGCGCATATGGTCTGGATCGGGGCCCGCACCAATCAGACTGACGGGGCACAGGTTGAGTTTGTCCGCGGCATTAAAAACCCGATTGGTTTGAAATGCCCGCCCTCGCTTGACCCCGATACCTTGCTCAAGCTGATAGATGTGATCAATCCCGAGAACGAGCCTGGTCGCCTGACCCTGATTGCCCGGATGGGTCATGATCAGGTCGAACAGAAACTGACGCCGTTGGTACGCGCCGTCAAAAAAGAAGGCCGCTCCGTGGTGTGGTCATGTGATCCGATGCATGGCAATACGATTAAATCCGATAACGGCTACAAGACCCGTAAATTCGATCATGTGCTGGGTGAAGTCCGCAGCTTCTTTGCTGTCCATAAAGCCGAGGGCACACATCCCGGCGGCGTCCATCTCGAACTGACCGGCCAGAACGTGACCGAATGCACCGGCGGTGCTGAAAAGATCACCGACGCCCATCTTTCGGACCGTTATCATACGGTGTGCGACCCACGCCTTAATGCCAATCAGGCATTGGAAATGGCCTTTTTGCTGGCAGAGGAACTGCGGTCCCTGCGTGGCGCCCGGCCCGTTTTCGACAGCCAGATTGCGGCTGCCGAGTAAGATAAATAATATGTCAATCAACTAGTTTTCATGCCTAACCCCTTATGCTAGGGTCAGGGCATGAAACCGATTGACCGCTATATTGCCGACTGGACGGATACCTATTTCAAAAACACGAAACAGGTGATTAACCGGAACGGCGATGCCACCGTCACCTATGCCATTTTCATTCGCCGCCCGGTCGTCAGCGCTCCACGCCTGTTGATCGAATGGTTGAACTTGGTCGCGACAGAGCGTGGCTTTTCGGTTGAGATCAACCTGCGTTATCCTGAAGGCAAGTGGGTCGGTGCAGGTGAGCCCCTGCTGTATATCACCGGGCCGATGTTGCATTTATGCGATCTTGAAACCCTGCTTCTGCAGAAACTGGGGCCTGCCTGTGTGGCCGCCTATAACGCCTTCACTATGTGCGTGACCTTGCCAGATGTGGCCTTTATCGCCATGGATGCACGCCACTGCGCCGGAACAGAGATGGCGGAGATGATGGCCTACGCCGCTAGTGTCGGGAGCGCCCGCGCCAAACGCAAATCAAATGCTGTGGGATTTATCGGTAATGCGACCGATGCCACCGCACACTTTTTTGGCAACGACAAAGGCATGGGCACCATGCCGCATGCCCTAATCGGTTATGCCGGATCTACCTTAAAGGCTGCCCAGCTGTTTCATCAGGCCTTGCCCGACACGCCGCTTGCCGTTCTGGTCGATTATTTTGGCCGTGAGATTTCTGATTCACTTGAAGTCGCCAGTCACTTTACGGAACTGGCTCATGCGGGTCAGCTCTCGTTACGGGTTGATACGCCGGGCGGCCGCTATATGGAGGGACTGGATCCGCAAACATCCTATGCCGTGCTGGAACGCCATGTCCCGGATGTCATTCGCGGCTACCGTAATGAAAACGAATTGCGCCATCTGATTGGCACAGGGGTTTCTGCCGCCGCCATCTGGCATCTGCGTGAGCGTCTGGATCAAGCTGGATACAATAAAGTTAAAATTACAGGATCTTCTGGATTCAGTCCGGAAAAATGCCGGTTAATGGCCGATGCACGTGCGCCACTGGATTTTGTCGGGACGGGATCCTATCTTCCTGATAAGTGGACGGAGACTTACGCCACCGCCGACATTATTGAATATGACGGCGTCCCACGGGTTAAACTGGGCCGTGAGTTCCTGCTTAGAAAAAAGGCCTAATCAAATGACGGCTCTATCTCTTCATATCACGCTGGCGCAAATCAATCCGATTGTCGGCAATATTGAGTATAATCTCAATAAAATCAGGAAAATCCGCGATGATGCGCCGGACAACACTCATCTTGTTTTGTTTCCTGAACTATCCATCTGTGGTTACCCTCCTGAAGATTTGGTGTTGAAGCCTTTTTTTCTGGAGCAGGTAAAGGATGCCGTCGATCAGCTGGTGCATGAATCAAAAAATAAATATATAGCCCTGTCATGCCCATGGATGCAGGGCAGCAAGATTGTGAGCGCATTACATTTGATCGGAGAGGGCCAGATTGCTGGCACCGTCTACAAACATAATTTACCCAATTACGGCGTGTTCGATGAAGCTCGAATTTTCAAATCAGGCCCACTGGCCGCGCCGCTGGAACTTAACGGCCACAAGCTAGGATTCATTGTCTGTGAAGATACCTGGACACCTGAAGTGGCAGCCCACCTCAAAGACCAAGGGGCTGAGCTATTGCTCAGCATCAATGCCAGCCCCTACGAAATCACCAAGCACGAACAGCGTCTTGAGGTCGCACGCGCCCGGGTCAAGGAAACGGGATTACCCCTGATCTACGTCAATCAATGCGGTGGTCAGGACGAAATTGTTTTTGATGGGGCCTCTTTTGCTCTGAACGAGCATGGCGATATGATTTTACAAGCTGAGGAATTTGTCGAGGACATTCATCATACCATGTGGACCAGAGGCGGCCAGGGACATTGGTTTTGCTCAACAGATACGATCCACCCCCCGCATGAGCAAACCGAAGCCATTTATCAGGCGCTGGTCATTTCCCTGCGCGACTATGTCAGTAAAAACGGATTCCCCGGAGTTTTGCTAGGCATGTCTGGTGGGGTCGACAGCGCTCTGTCAGCCGCCATTGCCGTTGACGCATTAGGGGCCAATGATGTCCACGGCGTCATGATGCCTTCTATATACACCTCACGCGAAAGTCATCAAGATGCCGAAACCAGTTGCCGCCTGCTCGGGATTCGTTACGATGTCATTCCTATCGCTGACCCAGTATCCGCCTTTGAAAAGGTGCTAGCCACCCACCTGACCGATGATACACCCGATATTACCCACCAGAATATTCAGGCGCGTTGCCGCGGTATCACTTTAATGGCGCTTTCAAATGCCACTGGCAAGATGGTGTTATCGACCGGTAATAAATCAGAAGTGGCTGTAGGTTACGCTACTCTGTATGGCGATATGTGCGGCGGTTTTAATGTCCTGAAAGATATTTATAAAACCCAAGTCTATGAGCTCTGCCGCTGGCGCAACCAGCATAAGCCCGATCATGGTTTTGGCCCGCACGATCTGGTGATCCCCGACAATGTCCTGACCAAAGCTCCCACTGCTGAACTGAAGGCCCATCAGCGCGATCAGGATAGTCTGCCGCCTTATGATATTCTCGACAGCATCCTTAAGGGCCTGATTGAGCATGACTGGGATGTCAAAACCATTGCGGCCCATGGCGGCCATGATCCGGCACTGGTGCAACAAATCTGGCACATGCTGGATCGGGCCGAATACAAGCGCCGCCAGGCAGCCCCTGGCCCCAAAATCACCCGTCGCTCCTTTGGCCGCGAGCGCCGTTACCCCATCACCAATCCTTTTTCTCGTATTCTCAAAGGGTAAGCCTGCCATAAAGTCTCTGGGGCAATCTCCGGGAAAAACTCTGGTAAGTCCCGGAAATTCCTGCTAAATATGGCAAACCAACAAGGATTTATTGTATGTCAGTTCGCGTCCGCTTTGCCCCCTCGCCCACCGGTTACATTCATGTCGGGAATGTCCGCGCAGCAATTGTCACCTGGCTGTTTGCTCGCAAGCATGACGGCCACTTCCTGCTGCGTATTGACGATACCGATCTCGAGCGCAGCCAGGATATCTACGAACAGGATATCGAGGCCGGGATGAAGTGGCTCGGCATGAACTGGGATGATAAAACCCGGCAGCGTGATCGTAAGGATCGTTATGATGCGATGATCGAAAAGCTCAAAGCAGATGGTCGTCTTTATCCCTGCTACGAAACGCCGGAAGAACTAGCGTTGAAACGCAAGACCCAGCTTTCACGCGGTCTGCCTCCAATCTATGACCGCAGCGCCCTGAAACTGACCGAAGAGCAGAAGAAATCCTTCGCCCACGCTCCGCACTGGCGTTTTAAAATGGAGGCCGAACCGATTGAATGGCATGATCTGGTGCGCGGCCCGGTTAAATTTGACGGTGCGCTTATTTCTGATCCGGTACTGATCCGCGAAGATGGCTCACCGCTCTATCACCTCTGTTCAGTGATTGATGATATTGATTATAAAATCACGCATATCGTCCGCGGGGAGGATCACGTCTCCAATACCGCCATGCATGTGCAAATGTTTAAAGCGCTCGGTGCGGATCTGCCGCACTTTGCCCATTTGCCAATGATTACCGATTCCGAAGGCGGCAAATTATCCAAACGTCTGGGCTCGTTGAGTGTTAAGGACCTGCGTGAAAATGAAGGCCTTGAACCCATGTCGATTATCAGCCTGATGGCGCGACTGGGCAGTTCCGACCCGATCGAGCCTTTCTGCAAGATGCAGTCCGTAATTGATAGCTTTGATCTCTCCAAGTTTTCAAAAGGGGCACCGAAATTCGATATGGAGGAATTACTGCGCCTCAATACCAAGATTATTCATGAAACCGCCTATGCCGATGTCAAAGCCCGCCTGACAGAGATGGGACTCGATAACCTTGATGAGTCATTCTGGTTGGCGGTGCGCCCCAACCTCAACAAACTCGAAGACATCAAGGAATGGTGGACGGTGGCACATGGCCCGGTCACCCCGGTCATTGACGATGCCGAATTCATTGCGCAGGCCGCAAACCTGATCCCGGCAGCGCCGTGGGGGCCACAGACCTGGAAAGACTGGACCGATGCGGTAAAAACCGCCACCGGGCGCAAGGGCAAGGAATTGTTTATGCCGCTGCGTAAAGCCCTGACCGGGATGGAGCACGGTCCCGAGCTGGCGGTGCTGTTACCTCTGATCGGCCCGGAGAAAACCTTAAACCGCTTGCAACAAAAGAAAGCCGCCTGATCAACCGATCAGCTCGCCTGCGGGGTTGGTACCGTAATGGAGGCGCGGCGCTCGGGCACATCTTGCAGTTTTTTCAGCAAACGATGGGATGCATATTCCAGCGCCGCTTCCGATGAGGGGCCGTAAGACCATATATGCAGATCAGGACCCTGACCCGGATGCAGCCTCATATTCAGCCCGATAAAATAAAAACTGGTCCCCTGCACCATCAATTCCCGTTCCGCTACCATCGGCGTTTCCCAGCCACGGTCAGCACACAATATTTTTAAACGCGCAGCAGGCGATATGTCCTTGCGCGAAGCTAGGACATTCATAAACGGCGTCCATCCCTCCTGATCACGCAGTTGCTGACCCCAGTCACTCCGCCATTGATCCTCTAACAAGTGCCGCTGGCGCATGCAGGAATGCTTGTTAAAGTTAGCTGTCAGATCATAAATATCCCGGCGCAGAGCGGGATCAACGTCTTGCCCGACCAGTGCCTTACCCAAAACTTCGAGCACCAGAAAATCTTTATAGTGCCGCATTGGCGATGTCAGATGGACATAGGCGGGCCTTTGCGCTTCCAGATGATTGACCATATCCGCGCACATCTTGTTGCAGGCGCGATCAAACGCATAATAGGGCGTAACCAGCGTGGCTGCGATCGCCGATTTCTGTTCGCGAAACGGCACCAACAAATTATGCGCACGGAAAAAATCAGCCGCCACGCGGTTGGTCAACCTTGTTACCTCATGCACCAGCAGCTTTCCTTCGGTCATGCCTTTGAAGTCCTTCTGGCGACGACTTAGTATCTCCGGTACATCCGTACTGAGTTCAGAGTCATATTGACCCGCCAGATCCCGCACGCGTTTTTGATACAGGCCACGCGATACGTATTTCCAGTCATGAATAAATTTCTCCGGCAGGGCCTTTGTGATTTCCAGACGGTCCTCGGAATGTTCTTCCTTGCTGAGGAATCCAGCCCGGCCAATCTTGTAATGCTGCAGTGAGAATTTTTCATCGAGAAACATACTGAAACTTAAAGCTGCGCGGGTCGCTCCTTGTCGCAGGCTGACGAATTGCTCAAGAAAATTAACCGGGAAGATTCGCACGATACCTTTGCCGCGTATGTGTGTTTCCTCCATGCGCTGGGCTGCTATACGCCGCAACTCGCTCTCCGGCGGGATCATTGCCGGAACGTCAGCCACCACTGATGTCACATGCCACCCTTCACCATGTTTTTTGATATGGACGATCCCGTCATCCAGAATATAACTGCCGGGCGGATCAAAACTGACCCCCTCGAGCACGGGTCGGCCTTTCAGTACCCGTGATAATTGCTGCCGCGGATTGAAATCGAGCGGAGCTTCCTTTAGTGGCGCACGATGATGCTCGCGCGGTTTAGGCGGGGTTTGTCTGCTCATGGTCTATCCTGTTCATAAAGACAATAATATGTCAAAGGCGAGGGTGCAATCTTTTTATAAAGTTTGCCCACGGCCTTGAAAACGAATACAAAACTACCCCTGAAGGCAAAATATGACTGGTACTGATAAATCAATCGCACTGACCACCACTCCCGGCCCAGTGGTCATCCTCGTAGACCCGCAGATGGGAGAAAATATAGGTGCCGCCGCCCGCGCCATGCTCAACTGTGGCCTGAGCGAACTGCGTCTGGTCAATCCCCGTGATGGCTGGCCCAATGAACGAGCTGTCTCCATGTCTTCAGGCGCGCTCGACCGCATGCCCCCGGTGCAGGTTTATAAGACAACCGCAGAGGCCATCGCTGACCTCCATTACGTTTACGCCACCACCGCCCGCCCCCGCGATATGATCAAGGACGTTTTTACCCCGCGCAGTGCCGCCCAAGATATGCGCCAGCACCACAATCAGGGGGAACGTGTGGGCATCCTGTACGGAGCCGAACGTATGGGGCTGGTCAATGATGATATTGCTCTGGCCAGTGCCGTTGTCACTATTCCGCTCAATCCCGGCTTTTCCTCGCTCAATCTCGGGCAGGCTGTTTTGCTGACAGCCTATGAATGGCTGATGAGTGGTGATCAAACGGCCCCACACCAACTGGTGACAGGTGATACCCCTCCGGCGACACAAGGCGATATGGATGCACTTTATCAACGGCTGGAGACCGCCCTCGAGGAACACCGTTTCTTCCGCTCGCCGGAAATGAAACCAACCGTGATCCGCAATCTGCGCGCAATGCTCGTGCGCACGCGCATGACCCAGCAAGAGGTCAACACCTTCCACGGCATGATCAGCGCCCTGACCGGCAAACGCCTGCCTTGAAGGTATTAGCTAAGCTGTGGCGGTCGCCAGCCTTGCTTGGCCATCTGGCCTATATCATAGCCACAGACCAGATAACCACCCCGCATATCCTCGAACGGGATGCCAGCCTGCTGCAAGACGGCGGGCGCACGGGAAACCGCCGCCTGGAATTTACCCACGATAAGGCTTCCTCTACCGCAAGGTTCACAGGCTATATCGGCTTGCGCCAACAAATTTTCTATATCGCGGCATACTTCGGCTTCTTGTCGTTTGTCCATGTCCTGCTCCTTAATTTGTATTAGTGTATTAATACAATAAGACAGATAATGCAAGAATAAAAAGCACGAAAAAGGGAGCCCGCAGGCTCCCTTTTGAACTGTGATCACCCGTGCGCTTAACGGGAATAAAATTCGATAACCAGCTGCGGCTGCATCTGGGAAGCGTAAGGCACATCTTCCAGTTTCGGGATACGCAGGAAGGTGGCTTTCAGCGCCTTCTCGTCCATCTGGATATACTCAGGCACTTCGCGTTCCTGCGATTGCGCTGCTGCAATGATCATACCGAGTTGTTTGGACTTGTCCTTGATTTCGATGACATCACCTTCTTTTACCAAATAGGAGGAGATGTTTACACGCTTGCCGTTCACCAGAACGTGACCATGGTTAACCAGCTGACGAGCCGCAAAAACAGTGATCGCGAATTTAGCGCGGTAGCACACCGCGTCCAGACGGCGCTCAAGCAGGCCGATCAGGTTCTGACCATTATCGCCACGCAGACGCATCGCTTCAGCATAGTATTTGCGGAATTGTTTTTCACCAATGTTACCGTAGTAACCTTTGATTTTTTGTTTTGCTGCCAGCTGCTGACCATAGTCAGAGAGCTTGCCACGGGTAGCGCCATGCTGGCCGGGCTTGGTCTGACGGGTGTTATACGGAGACTTCGGACGGCCCCACAGGTTGCAGTTCAGGCGACGATCAATCTTGTACTTCGCCACCGGGCGTTTTTTCTCACTCATTTTTTTTCCTTTTCAACAAATTGTCCCGATATCCAAACGTATTGGCGTAACAAACGAGTTGTTCACGTCAACGGAGGCCGCAGCCCCGCTTTTCGGGAATGGCCGGAATATAAGGGTTTTCAGGGATTTGTCAAATAAATCATCGAGATACCGCGCCCAAGACAATACAAACTGATCAACACAATCAGAATTTTGCTTAAATATTTGAAATGATTGTCATTTATCCGGTGCAGCAAAGGGGCGGCTGCCGTGGTACCGGCAATTGCCGCCAGCATGAATAACAACATAAAGGCCGGGTCCAGACCCGCCGGCCAGCCCTGCTGGCCAGTCAGCAACGGGATCAGACTGCCGAAATACACCAGACGTACCAGATGCATCACTGTCTGGGTCATCGCCTTGGTCGCCACGATCTGCTGCCTTGTCAACGGGGCATTATTGTAAAGCAGGTCCAAAAGCGGCCCGACCACCCCACCGGTCATCTGGATAAAGGTCAGCACCATCGCCGTCACGAACGTCTGCCCCCGGTGCATGATGCTGAGTCTGATAAAGCGCTGCAATACCAGCGCCAGCAAGGGCACCGACCCCACAACAATCAGGGCGGTTGCCTTGTCCGGCACATACTCGACAACGCTGATAAGGCCAACTCCGGCAACAATACCGAGACCATAAAAAGGGGTGACATGCCAGACGATATGCCCCCGCCACAAAAAACAACGCCAGCCATTCGAGACCAGCTGAATGGCCGCGTGCAGCACCATCGCCGAAGCCACAGGCATAACCGCCAGTAGCAACGCCATCATGATGATGCCGCCCGCCATACCAAACACCCCCGACAGAATAGCCGTCAGGAAAGTGGCAACCGTAATCAGGGTAATCAAGGAAAGGGACATGGCTGGAAAACCCTATCAGAACAATCACTTCTGTACAGGGATACTATTTTTTATTGACGTAACTTGAGATAATTAGGTAAAAGACCTCAATTTTTCAAAAGAAGGGTGAATTTAAATGAAAGAACCGACTGAAGCCTGCCTGAGATCGACATTCCGCAACATCGCCGATGGCGGTCTGGTGCCCAACCGTTTTGGCACCATGGTGCAAAGTGCCATCCGCCTGAACCTGACCGATAAACAGACCGTGGCTAACATTCTAGGTGTTGAAACTGCTCACGTGTTTGGCAAAGCCAACAACCTGAAATCAGCCGAGATCAGACATCTGTGCAAAAAACTGGCGCTCTAATCCAGTCAAAGCTGCGACAAAGCCCCCGTCCCGGGGGCTTTTTTATATCAGCTTGCGCGCGGTGAGTTCGTCCTTGATGTAAGCGTAATAGATCGGGGCCGCGACCAGACCGGCAATACCAAAGGCCGCCTCCATCACGATCATTGCAATCAGAATTTCCCACGCCCGCGAGCGGATCTGGCCGCCAATAATCCGGGCATTGAAGAAATATTCAAGTTTGTGGATCACAACCAGATAAATCAGCGAACCAATTGCCGCAAATGGCGACACGCTGAGGCCTATCAGCACAATCACTGTATTTGAAATCAGGTTGCCAATAATAGGCAGCAAACCCACCACAAAGGTGACGGCAATCATAGTTTTGGTCAGTGGTAGCGGATGCCCCAGTGCCGGCAAGATCACGGCCAGAAATATCCCGGTTAACACGGTGTTGAGGGCAGAAATCCTTACCTGTGAAAAAACAATCCGCTTAAAAGCGCTCCCAAGAAAAGATACACGCTCCCGCATCGCCGCCGCCAATGGCCTGCGGTTTTCTTGTCCGCCCGGACTCATCGCCACCATACCGCCGATCACCATGCCAATAATCACATGCACAAGAAAGTAACCAACATCCTTGCCCACCAGCGAGATATGCTTGGCATTACCGGTCAGCCAGTCGGCGGCTTCCTTCTGCCATTCCTGCATATTGGTGGGCATCATCTCCTGCAGCGATACAGGCAAATAACTGCGTGCGGCACCCACTACATCGGCCATCCTTTGCAACAGGGCCACAATACTCTCCGGCCCGGCGGTCATCATGTTGGAAAATTTAATAATAGTCAGGGTAAAAGCTGCCACAACAATCCCGATTAGCACCGAGAGCAAAATCAGGCGTCCCAGCACGGGCAAAACACCCCAGCGTTGCAGTCGTAAAGAACCAAAGTGAATCAATTGATAAACCAGAAGCCCCGCCAGCAGAGCTGGCAGCAATCCCAGCTGCAAAACCAGCAGCAAGGCAATCATGGCTGCTACTTGAGTCCAGAAATATATGCGAGATGCTTCCATGCGAGCCTGCCTCTATAAAGATAGAAGCATGGTAGGGCATAGCCGGGATAAATTCCATCCCGTTATCATTCTTGCAGCCAGATGATCAGCGTCTTAATCCGGGTAGCGTGAATGTCTGCGGGCCTTTTTATGGCTCTGTCCCCCGGCTGCCCCTGCAGACAATCCCGGAAAATCGGCACTATTGCCATTCGCAGGCTTGAGCAGCAACGCCCCCTTCAGGGCATCGGCCTCCACCACGCACACTTCCATCGGCGCCCCGGCGCGATACACACGCTGTGCACCCACAATAGCCCGCGTGGACTCGTCCACCCGGTAATGATCTTTCGGTAGCGCACTGAGCGGCACCAGACCGACAGCCCCGATATCGTTAAACTGAACAAACAACCCGGCTGTTGTCACGCTCTGAATTGTTCCCGAGAATGTCTGCCCCTTGCTGGAGGAGAGGAAAGCCCCGGCAAAACGGTCATTCGAAGCCCGTTCAGCATATTGCGAGGCCAGTTCTGTGTTGGAAACATGCTCAGCCATCTTCGGCAATGTCTGGCGTTGTGCCTGATTCAAACCGCCGTCTCCCATGCCATAAGCATCAACCAGACTGCGATGCACCAGCAGATCGGCATAACGGCGGATCGGCGAGGTGAAATGGGCATAACGCTCATGCGCCAAACCAAAATGTCCACCATTGTCAGTTTTATAAGCCGCCTTGGCCTGCACCCGTAAAATGGCATCTTGTACCACAGCCAGATACGGGGTTTGCGCCGCCGCATCCAGTGCCGTATTAAAGAAATCCGGATCATCAGCCTGCCCCGCAGGCAGGTTAATCCCTAACGTAGCCAGATACGTCCGCAGATCCTCGATTTTTTCGGCGGAAATGGGCTTGTCATGAACACGGTAAACGCACGCCGCACCTTTATCCTCAAGTGCCGAAGCCGCCGCCACATTGGCGAGAATCATGAATTCCTCAATCAACTTGTTGCTGTCAGCCGAAGACCGTTTCGCAATTCCGCTGATTTTTCCTGTGGTACGATCAACAATTGCCTTATATTCGCGGCTATCCATTTTCATGGCGCCGCGCGAATCCCGCGCCTGACGCAACACATCATAGGCTGCGTAGAGCGGCTCAATCACGCCCTGCATCAACGGCGCGGTCACAGCATCGGTCTGGCCATCCTTGGCCGCCTGCACCTGATCATAGGTCAGGCGTGCCGCCGATTTCATCAACCCCCGCTCGAATCTGTATTTTTGCAACTGCCCGGCTTTGTCAATCCACAGGTGCGCCGCTACACAGGCGCGATCTTCCTGCGGCTTCAGCGAGCAGAGTTCGTTCGAGAGTTTTTCCGGCAACATCGGTAAAACACGATCGGGGAAATAAGTCGAATTACCACGCTGGAAGGCTTCATTATCAAGATCGGTACCGGGCCGCACATACCACGACACATCGGCTATTGCGACGATCAGATGAAACCCGTCTGCTGTTGGTTCGGCAAAGACGGCATCGTCAAAATCCCTTGCATCAGCACCATCAATCGTCACCAGCGGCACCTGCCGCAGATCCGTCCGCCCCTGCAGGGCGGGAACTGTCATACCCTGCGTTTGATCAAGCGCCGCCTGATTGAAAGACGTCCGCAGCCCTTTTTCATGAGCGCTGATCAGGCTCAGAATACCGGGGTCGGTCTCGCGCCCCAGTCTCTTCTCAACATGGGCCTGAGGCATATTTTTTACAAACTGCATGCCCGGTTTGGCTAGAACGATATCGCCTTCGCCCACCCCTGCCATACTGGCAGCCTCAAGCGCATAAGCCTGACGGTTCTTTTTACTACAAGGTGTCAGAACATATTGTCCGCTCACATCCTTGCTGACGATCCCGACCAACGCATCCGGTACCTTAACCGGGCCGGCATTTTTATGTGCGGGAGCGCCCTGACGCCGCTGGCCAGCCCCCCCTTTATGATTATGATGTGCGTGTGCTTGCCCTTTCGGGTGGTTATGACGTCCCATGAAAACAACCTGTTCTTTTCTTGTTGTTAGGCCTTGGATTATCCCAAGACTACCCAGTATTTTTACGAATTACGTAAAAATCTGTCTAGCCAGACCTAGCAAACTATAAAAAATTATACAAGAAATTTGGGGTTGGCCGAAAACTGCGGGCCATAAAAGCGATAAGCTTTCCTTTAATTAGGGGAGGCTGGTGGGCCCGGAGGGACTTGAACCCCCGACCTAGGCGTTATGAGCACCCAGCTCTAACCAACTGAGCTACAGGCCCGACCAACCCCTTCATTATCAGGGATTGGTGCGGGCTTCAACCCTTTGCGGGAGTTTATATCAAGTATCGAGGAAGCTACGGAGTTTACGGCTGCGGCTCGGGTGTTTGAGCTTACGTAGAGCCTTGGCTTCGATCTGGCGGATACGTTCACGGGTAACATTGAACTGCTGACCCACCTCTTCCAAGGTGTGATCGGTGTTCATGCCGATACCAAAACGCATGCGCAGCACACGCTCCTCACGCGGGGTCAGTGTCGCCAGCACCCGGGTCGTTGTTTCGCGCAGATTCGAGTGAATGGCCGCATCCACCGGGAGCAACGCATTTTTGTCCTCAATGAAATCACCCAATGTTGAGTCTTCTTCATCACCAATCGGAGTCTCGAGCGAGACCGGTTCTTTGGCAATTTTGAGAACTTTACGCACCTTGTCGAGGGGCATGTGCAAACGCTCGGCCAGTTCTTCCGGCGTCGGTTCACGGCCAATCTCGTGCATCATCTGGCGGCTAGTACGCACCAGTTTGTTGATGGTTTCGATCATGTGCACCGGAATACGGATGGTGCGGGCCTGATCGGCAATCGAACGGGTGATGGCCTGACGGATCCACCATGTCGCATAGGTCGAGAATTTATAGCCGCGGCGATATTCAAACTTATCAACCGCCTTCATCAGGCCGATATTGCCTTCCTGAATCAGGTCAAGGAATTGCAGACCGCGGTTGGTATATTTTTTGGCAATCGAAATCACAAGGCGCAGGTTGGCCTCGACCATTTCTTTTTTGGCACGCGAGGCCTCGCGTTCGCCCTTTTGCACGGTTGATACGATCCGGCGGAATTCAGCAATCGGCAGCTGGGCTTCTTCAGAGATCTCCGTCACGCGGTCGCGGACACTTTTGATCTCATCTTTATGCTTATCCGAGAATTTGACCCAGCCTTTGCCTTTAAGCTTGGCAATATTGGCGCCCCAGCGCGGGTTTTGCTCATTACCGAAATATTGTTCGATGAAGTCTTCACGTTTGACACCACAATCAACCGCCAAGCGCATCAGGCCACCTTCCAGGCTGACCAGTTCGCGGTTAGCCTTGTACAGACGAGCAATCAGCTGATCAATCCGGGCGTTATTGAGCCGCACCTCATTCATCAGTTCAACCATCTCCTGCTTGACGCCGTCATATTTCTTGTTCAGCGCCGGTGGCGGTTCCTTGCTTTTGGAGGTGAACTCCATGCGTTCGGTTTGCACCTTGCGCAGCTTTTTGTATGTCTTTTGAATTTTGCCAAAGGTTTCGACCACTTGCGGCAATAATTCAATTTCCATCGCCGAAAGAGAAATCCCGACCTCATCCTCGCTGGCACCTTCACCGCCCTCGCCGCCTTCGGCACCCTCGGGGGCTTCAGGCTCTTCGCGTTCCTCAGGCTCAATCGGGGCATCGCCCTGCTCGCCGCCATAGGTGGCATCAAGGTCAATGACCTCACGCAGCATAATCTCGCCCTTCTGCAGGGCCTCGTTCCAGGCAATAATTGCCTCGATCGCGAGCGGGCTTTCGCATATCCCGCCAATCATCATTTCACGACCGGCCTCAATACGTTTGGCAATCGCAATTTCACCCTCACGGGAAAGCAACTCCACCGAACCCATCTCGCGCAGATACATACGCACCGGGTCATCAGTACGGCCGGTATCATCACTATCGATGTTACCGCCAGATTCATATTCACCCTTTTCGCTATCAGCCGCTTCGGCCTCGACTTCTGCCTCGACATCATCTTCACTATCAACCAGCTGAATACCGGCATCGGTGATCGTCGCCATTGAATCCTCGATCTGGTCAGACGAGAATTCCTGCGCGGGGAGCGATTTGTTAATCTCGTCATAGGTCAGGAACCCCTGTTCCTTACCCTTGACCACGAGCTTTTTGACGATGGATTCCAGCGAGCCCTTGACGACTGTGGACTCGCGCGTCTCCTCTTGCTCCTGCACTTTTTTCTTGGCAGAAGCCTTGCTCGTAGTTTTTGATACCATGGGTTTACGACTCATATATGACCGACTCGGTGATTAGACCGTACTTTTTAAGAAAAATCAAAGGCCTATTGCAAGAAGTATTTATCAAAATCAGCTGTTATTTTCCTGCACATCCCGCAAAGCCCGTATCCGGTTCTGGTTATCTTCGCTGAAATCCTGCGCCAGAGCCTGCCGGGCCGCCTGCACTTCACGATCCACGGCCGGCTGGCGCAGCCGAGAAACAATCTCCCGCCAACCCTTCATCGCCAACGAATAATCGGCAGAGGGCCGCGCAAATCCCGCATGTATGTAAATTGATTCCGAGAGGATCGCCTCCAGATCCTCTGCATAACCTGCCCCTTTCAGATGGGTGACCAAAGCCTCGGCGTCAAGGGCCTGATCCCCTGCGGCGCGCTGTAAAATCTCCTGACGCAGCTGATCAAGACGTGGCAGGCCCGCGATATCGAGCCCACCCAGCTCTTCCTCCACATCCGCAATCATCTGGGGATGATTAATCATGGTGGCAAGCAATATCGGCAACGCCAGCGCCGATCCTGCTGCAGGCGGACGACGCAAATTAACAGGAGATACTGATTTCTTATTATTTTTCAAATAATTATTAGAAAAATCTCTATTTTTTCTTGAGGCAGAAAACGTCTCATAAATGCGGTCACGGAACATCTGGCGGTAATATTGTTGCACCGCTCTGTCCGCTATGCGCCCAGTTTCGTCTTCAAGTATTTTCTCAAGACCTGCCCGTACCTCAGGAGTATTGAATGATTTACCTGCTGTATAATGGCCCCAAACAAAATCAACCAGCGGGATTGCCGCCTTCAGTACATCCTCCAGAGCCTTGGGCCCCTGCCCACGCACCAGACTGTCCGGATCCTGCCCCGCAGGCAGAAAGGCAAACCGAGCCGAGTGATGGGGTTTTAGCAACGGCAGCAGATTTTCTGCCGCCCGCACCGCTGCCCGTTGCCCGGCGGCATCGCCGTCAAAGCACAGGATCGGACATTTGTCCTCATCGGGTATAATTTTCCATAAGTTTAAAATCTGTTCATCGGTCAAGGCTGTGCCCAACGGCGCAACCGCCCCGCGCCAGCCCGCCTGAAAACAGGCGATCACATCGAGATAGCCCTCGACCACCACCACCGGCAGCCCCTCGGCCGCTGCCTGCCGGGCATGCGATTCGCCGTAAACCATGCGCCCCTTATGAAACAGCGTCGTTTCGGACGAGTTGATGTATTTGGGCGGTTTGCTGGCCCCGGGGGCCAAGGGCCGCAAATGTTCGGGCAAAACCCGTCCGCCAAACGCCACCACCCGGCCCCGGCGATCTGCTACAGGAAACATGACCCGGTCACGGAAGAACGAATAAGGCTCGCGGCCTTTATCAGAACGGCGCACCACCCCGGCCTCAATCATTTGCGCCTCGGTGTACTCACGCGCTGCCAGATAAGTGCGTAATGTCTGCCCATCCGCCGGAGCGTAGCCCAAGCGAAAGGCTGAAATCATATCATCGGGCAGCCCCCGTTCCCGCAGATAGCGCAAGGCTTCGGGATTACGCGGATCACGCAACTGCATTTCGAAAAAGCGTGTCGCATCATCCATCAGGGCATAAAGGCTTTTTTCTCGCTTCGAGGCTTCGACCTCCTGCGCTGATTGCTGAGGTACCTGCAAACCAGCCTGCGCTGCCAGCACCTCGACCGCCTCGATGAAGGATAGATTGTCATGCTGCATGACAAACCCGACCGCGTCGCCATGGGCGCCACAGCCAAAACAGTGATAGAATTGTTTGTCGTCGTTAATATAAAAAGAAGGTGATTTTTCCCCATGAAACGGGCAGCAAGCCTTAAATTCCCGGCCCGCACGCGTCAGCTTGACCTTGCGTCCAACCACTTCGGACAGGGTCAGGCGGTCACGGAGCTCTTGCATAAATCGCGGCGAAATGGATGACATACGCCTCTTCTAGCAGACTGGCCGTTTGCCTCCAAGGGTGATTTGACAGAAACCAAGGCTTCGCTTAAGTTCAAGCCCGTTCCATAAAAGACCCTATACTGGACAGGAGGATCAGAGATTATGTCAGACGAACCTACATCAAGCCTGAGAGCTGTCTGCTTCTACTTCGGGGCCGTAAGTGCTGGTGTGGGCTGCATGGCTCTGACTGTCGCCCTGCATGATCGTCCGAAAGAGAATAAAACCGTCAAGATTGATCCGTGCGAAATGATAACCCAGCCACAAAGTGTCGATGAAAATCGTGCGATGAAAATGCTGGAATGCGGACTGCGCCACGGCTTTGCTCTCCGCCACCCCTGAAAGCGGACACATCTTCCCTGATCTCTAGCTTAGCCTACCGGGTCTGCACCCCTGCGGCGCGGAAAGCTGATTGATATTTAAAAGAGCCTGACCGACCTTGGGCGATATACGCGTCCCCAGTAAAGACACGGCCTCCTGCGGCTCCACCAGCAAAAGATCTTCATGCTCTTCCGCGAGGCAGTTGCGTGGCTCACCCTCGATATAGGCACAGTGAATAAAAACCTTGTTGGTACCTTTTAAATGGGGGTGCTGTATTACATCCACCGGGTGATGACTAACGACCCGCGCCTTGATCCCGATTTCTTCTTCCAGTTCACGCAGGGCCGTGTGACTGATGGTAGCATCGCCCGGCTCCGGCTTGCCACCGGGCAAGTCGTACCACGTTTCGCCATTCTTGCTCCGGCATAGGATAGGCACCTTGCCATTAACCGTGATCAGAACATTGACAACCGGCTCCTTGACCACAATTTGATTGGGGTCAGCGTGTCCTGTAAACGGAATCCGCGTATGCGTCATGAAAGCCTCCGAAGTGCCGCACCTGTGCCAGTCTTTTCATTCTAACGTGACAAATACAAATAGTTTCTTAATTCCCAGACAGAACTCATGCATAAATGTATGGAAAATCAGGGAATTACTGCCTAACCCGCCAGACGCTTCTTGATCGCGCCACTGGCCTTGGTCATATCAAGCTTCCCGGCGTAACGGGTTTTTAGTTCCGCCATCACCTTGCCCATTTCCTTGATATCCGTCACGTTCAGTTCGGTGATCAGCCCGCTGATCACATTATCAACCTCGGCCTCCGACATTTGCTGCGGCATGAATTTCTGGATGACGGCTACCTCGCCGATTTCACGGTCATACAAATCCATGCGGTTGGCCCCCTTGTAGGTTTCGGCCGATTCCTGACGTTGCTTGATCATCGACTGCATCATCGACAATATTTCGCTGTCGCCAATTCCATCCATATTACCACTACTGCGGGCATTAATATCGCGATCCTTGATCCCGGCATTGATCAGCCGCACCGTGGCCACGGTGATTTCATCCTTGGCTTTCATAGCCTCTTTCAAGGCGTTATTGAGTTCGGTGCGCTTATCCATGGAATTATGTCCTTTCCGGTCTTTACATCTGCCTTTTGGTGTAGCTATTCTGCGGTCAATCGTCAACCTGCAGCCAGAATGTCCATCATGCCCGAAACTGCCAAGTCCGAAACAATCAAGCCGAAATCAGCGACTGCCGTGATTGTTTTAGCCGATGGCAGCGTCTTGTGGGGTAACGGCATCGGCGCTGAGGGCCAGGCGGTGGGAGAAATCTGTTTCAATACCGCCATGACCGGCTATCAGGAAATCCTGACCGACCCCAGCTATGCCGGGGAAATCATCACATTCACCTTCCCGCATATCGGCAATGTCGGCGCGAATGCCGAAGACATTGAATCACTGACCCCCGCCTGCCGCGGCCTGATCGTGCGTGAAGATGTCACCACAGACTCAAACTGGCGCGCCAACAGTTCTTTTGCCAACTGGCTGGTCTCACATAACATCCCCGGGATTTGCGGCATTGATACCCGTGCCCTGACCCAACGCATCCGCGATAGTGGTGCACCCAACGGCATCATCTGCCACAATCCCAAGGGTGAATTTGATATCGCTGCCCTGAAAAAGGAAGCCGCCGCCTGGCCGGGGCTGGAGGGCATGGATCTCGCCAAGGAAGTTTCCTGCACACACAGCTATAGCTGGGACGAAACGTTGTGGCAGATGGGAAGCGGTCACGGCCAACAAGCCCACCCGCAGTATCATGTCGTGGCCATGGATTTTGGCGCCAAACGTAATATCCTGCGCTGCCTCGCCTCCGCCGGATGCAAAGTCACAGTCGTGCCCGGCAACACTGCTGCCGAGGACATACTGGCACTGAAACCCGATGGCGTGTTCCTGTCTAATGGCCCCGGTGACCCGGCAGCGACAGGTGTCTACGCCGTACCAACAATCAAAACCTTACTGGACAAACGAATCCCGATTTTTGGTATTTGCCTCGGCCACCAGCTCCTCTGCCTTGCACTCGGTGGTAAAACCACCAAAATGCCTCTCGGGCACCGTGGTGCCAATCACCCGGTGCAAGACCTGCAAACCGGGATGGTGGAAATCACCAGCCAGAATCATGGTTTTTGTGTTTTACCCGAAACCCTGCCCGTCAATGTCGAGGTCACCCATATCAGCCTGTTTGATAAATCGAACGAGGGCTTGCGTGTGATAGACAAACCCGCCTTTTCCGTGCAATACCACCCGGAATCATCGCCCGGCCCTCATGACAGTCATTATTTATTCGGACGTTTTATCGAGATGATCGAAACCAGCAGAAAGGCGGCCTGATATGCGTATTTTTTCATTTCTGATTTTAACCTGCTTCAGCCTGTCAGCCTGCAGCAGCATGTCACGCACGGATCGTACCGTGATGGGAGGTATTGCCGGGGCGGGTGTCGGGGCGGCGGTTAGCGATACCGTGCGCGGCGCCGGTATCGGGGCCGTAGCCGGGGCCGCTATTGGCGCCGCGACTTACTAGATTATTTTTCTCGGTTATTTGCCTAAAGGCGATGCCCCCTATTGGGGATCGAACCACAATTCGCAGTCGTAATCAAACGTCACCTCTTCCCCGGCCTTGATATCGCGGGCGGCGGTCATGGTCATTTCTTTGGTTTCGAAATCGCAGTCAAATTCCGCATTCGGATTTTTTGAGTGATTATAAAGACCAATATAACCAAGGCCGATCGCATATTCGGTATCGACCCCTTTTTCTTCCCACAGAAAGCAATAATTTTCGAGCAACAAAGATGATCCGTCAGCCCGTGTCATATCCTCGACCGGGAACACAATCGCAGGTGAGCGTTCAATCAATGTGCCTTGCGGAATATCGACCCGGGCAATTATGCCGCGGTCCTTGCCGTGGACATAGGCCCATTCCACCAGCGGATTAAGAGCCGGGGCTGGTTCAGGCTTTTTCAGGACATGAGTGCTCATCGGGATAACTTTCATTCATTAGTGATGCTCTCTCCTACCGCTACGGCCAACAAAAGTCTATTGGGAATGTTGTCCTAACCAGGTTTTGTTTGCCGTGACCAGAAAGCGCGGCTATAACCCCCTCTAAGAATAAAAAAATAACAAGGACAGGGACAAAATGAACACACAGCCCCAAAACGTCAGGGATCAAACACGCGCGAAAGCGACCCTGAAACTCCGCCGTGAAAAAAATAATTTCGGAATCGCCACATTTTTTGCGATCGCCACCGCCACAACCTCACTGTTGATCATGTCGCGCATGGATAACGGCGATGATTTCGACTTCCATGCCATGGTCGCGAACAAACCGGAGTACCAGCAGTTGGCAACCACTTACGAGAAACAGCTCAGTTTAGCCTGTGGCTTCTTTACGGTGATGGGCGGCCTGAATTGCGAATACCGGCGGCGCAAATTGAAAAAGGCGCAGGAGGCGGTAGATGCCCTGCCCGGCGGGCCACGCCCCTGAGGTAGACTTACATTCACCAGACATAAGATAAGGTTTGTCACATGACACTCTCTGATAAATTTCTCAGTGCTGCTTGCGGGGTCGGGGCAGTAATTATCCCGGCAGCAATCGTTTCTATGCCCGCTTTTGTGGCCCTCGCGGAAGGACGAGAAACGCTGGGGCAGCATCTTGTGTATGCACAGGTACTGGCCTGCCTGACCGGGGCACTGGCAGCCTTGGGACTAACAGCCTACAGCCCTCGCAAATCCTTCTTCGCCGCCGCCGCCTTGGTCACAGCCAGTGCGCTCGGCTACGGCATTTATGAGGGCACACTTAACCCGCATCAAATCGTACAAAAGGTGATGAACCCGGCAACCCCGGCAATCAAATAAAAGACAGCGATGCTGCCTGCCCCGTGCTGATTTCAGTAGGAAAAAAGAAAGGCCCGTCATTAAACGGGCCTTGATCTTTTTCTTGTTTAACACACACCCAAGCAATACTCCGTTTGCCCGGAAATCCCTTAAACTTGGGATTTTTATAATTATTAATTTTGAATATCTTAATTTATACCTATTTTCGGGAAAATCACAAGCTTATTCTGCAAGCCTATCCTCTCCGGAATTGGCCTCCAGCCCTGCAAAAACTGCATAAGTAGGGCAGGAGCCTCCATTTCCGGGCTTTTTCCCGTGTGCAAAGCCAAGAAAGCGGTTGCCCTACCCCCGTCTTTCGCTTACTTGTTGGTTCTCGGTAACCCCTACTTGCCGAGAGTTTTATGCCCAGACGTACTGACCTTAAATCCATCTGCATTATTGGTGCCGGCCCTATCGTAATCGGCCAGGCCTGCGAATTTGATTATTCCGGCACACAGGCGTGTAAAGCGCTGAAAGAGGAAGGCTACCGGGTCATTCTGGTGAATTCCAATCCAGCCACGATCATGACCGATCCAGATTTCGCCGATGCCACCTATATCGAGCCGATTACCCCGGCGGTCGTGGCCAAGATCCTCGAAAAAGAACGCCCCGATGCGCTGCTGCCCACGATGGGCGGACAGACCGCGCTCAATACCGCGATGGCCTTGCACAATGACGGTACCTTGCAACGCCTGAATATCGAACTGATCGGCGCCCGCGCCGATGTCATCGACCGGGCCGAAGATCGCTTGAAATTCCGCGATTGTATGGACACGCTCGGCCTCGAAAGCCCCAAGAGTCAGGTGGTCAGATCGCTTGAGGAAGCCCGCGCCGCCTTGCCCGTGATTGGCCTGCCTGCGATTATCCGCCCGTCCTTCACACTCGCTGGAACTGGTGGCGGGATTGCCTATAACCGCGAAGAATTTGAATACATCGTCAAGGAAGGGATTGATGCCTCGCCCGTCCATGAAGTGCTGGTCGAAGAATCGGTACTGGGTTGGAAAGAATACGAAATGGAAGTGGTGCGCGACCGTAAGGATAACTGCATTATTATCTGTGCGATTGAAAACATCGATCCGATGGGCGTGCATACCGGCGACTCCATCACTGTCGCGCCTGCGTTGACCCTGACCGATAAAGAATACCAGATCATGCGCGATGCCTCGCTCAAAGTGCTGCGCGGCATCGGTGTCGAAACCGGCGGCTCCAACGTGCAGTTTGCTATCAATCCGGTTGATGGGCGCATGGTTGTGATTGAAATGAACCCACGCGTCAGCCGTTCATCGGCACTGGCATCCAAAGCGACAGGTTTCCCGATTGCCAAAATTGCAGCCAAGCTCGCAGTCGGCTACACGCTCGATGAACTCGGAAACGATATTACCGGCGGCAAAACCCCGGCCAGCTTTGAACCGACGATTGATTACGTTGTCACCAAAATTCCGCGTTTTGCCTTTGAGAAATTTCGCGGCACCCAGAACATTCTGACCACTTCGATGAAATCAGTGGGTGAAGTCATGGCCATGGGCCGCAGCTTTGAAGAGTCGATGCAAAAAGCCTTGCGCTCGCTGGAAAAAGGACTGACAGGTTTTGATGAAATTAAAATCGGCGATGATGGCAAAGAGCCACACCCTGACCAGATCCGTGCGGCGCTGGCCCGTCCAACCCCGCAACGAATTCTTTATGTCGCCCAAGCCCTGCGCCACGGCTTCAGCATCGAGGACATTCACAATATTTGTAAATATGATCGCTGGTTTCTTGAGCGAATCAAAAACATCACCGATGCCGAGGCCCGTATCAAGGCGCAAGGCTTGCCCGTAGACAGCGAAGGCTGGCTGAAAATCAAAAAAATGGGATTCTCGGATGCCCGTCTGGCCACTTTGATGAATGTCGATGAAAAAGCCGTCCGCAAGGCACGACACAAATACAATATTCGCCCGATCTATAAACGGGTCGATAGCTGTGCTGCCGAAATTCCTTCGCAAACATCCTATATGTATGGCTGCTATGAAGGTGACGGCGTTAACCCAGCCGCCAATGAATGTCGCCCCACAAACAAGAAGAAAGTCGTCATTCTCGGTGGCGGCCCCAACCGTATCGGCCAAGGGATTGAATTCGATTATTGCTGCGTCCACGCCAGCTTTGCCCTGCGCGAGACAGGTTACGAATCGATCATGGTCAACTGCAATCCGGAAACGGTTTCCACCGACTATGATACCTCTGATCGCCTCTATTTCGAACCGCTGACCACCGAAGATGTGATTGAGCTGATCGAAGGCGAACGCAAGAACGGCGAAGTGTTGGGTGTTATCGTGCAGCTGGGCGGCCAGACGCCATTGAAACTGGCTGACGCGCTGGAGGAAGCCGGCATTCCGATCCTTGGCACATCGGTTGATGCGATTGACCTTGCCGAAGACCGCGAACGTTTCCAGAAATTGCTGCATAAACTTAAACTGCGCCAGCCGCCCAACGGCCTCGCCCGGTCGGAAAAAGAAGCGTTGGCCAAAGCCGAAGATATCGGCTTCCCGATCGTCGTTCGCCCCTCTTACGTACTGGGTGGCCAGGGTATGGAGATCGTCCATTCCAAGGAGGAGTTACTGCGTTACATCAATAATGCCGTGCGCATTTCCGGTAACGCCCCCGTTCTGCTCGACCGTTACCTGCATAGCGCGATTGAGGTCGATGTTGACGCCTTGTGTGATGGCCACGATGTTTATGTGGCAGGTATCATGGAACATATTGAAGAGGCCGGTGTTCATTCAGGTGATTCCGCCTGTGTCCTGCCACCTCATTCACTACCCTATAAAACCGTGCGCGAACTGGAAAAGCAGACGGTTATTCTGGCCAAGGCCTTAAAGGTCAAAGGCCTGATCAATATTCAGTTTGCCTTGAAGCGTAATAAGAACACCGGCGAATTCGATATCTATATCCTCGAAGTTAATCCCCGTGCCAGCCGAACCGTACCCTTTGTTGCCAAAGCAACCGGTGTACCCGTGGCCAAAATTGCGGCCCGTCTGATGGTCGGTGAAAAACTCTCGGTGTTCCGTGATGCAGATATGCTGGTTGGGATGCCTGATGGCCATACGGCAGTCAAAGCACCGGTTTTCCCGTTCAGCCGCTTCCCCGGCGTCGACCCCCTGCTCGGACCTGAAATGAAATCGACCGGCGAAGTCATGGGCATCGACCGCGAAATGGCACAAGCCTTTGCCAAATCACAACTGGCAGCGGGTACACAGTTACCTTTGCAAGGCACCGTGTTCCTTTCCGTCAAGGATTCAGACAAGCCGGAAGCCGTATCTTTGGCACAAGACTTACTTGAGATGGGATTTAAAATCATCGCCACGGGCGGCACTTGCAAGGTTTTGCAGGAAAAGGGGTTACCCGTTACCCGTATCAACAAGGTGATGGAAGGACAACCGCATATTGTCGATGCCATCATCAATGGTGAAATTCACCTGATGATCAACAGCACCACCAAGGGACCGCAGGCTTTTGCCGATTCTGATAACATACGCCGCATGGCGCTCATGCACAAAATACCCCATTACACCTTGCTGACAGCGGCTCGAGCCGGAGTGCAATCCATTCGCGCCCTGCGCGCCAAAGAGATTGATGTCACCCCGTTGCAAGCCTATCTGCCTCATGCCGTGAGCCCGCATCATGACGCATTAGATCCTGATGAAACCACAGAACGGTTATCTGCTACCGCATAATCATTGACAGAAAAATTATCAAAAACCCGCATAAAATGCGCTGAATCATGATAAGTGGTGATCGAGTACCACACTCACCATCCCCACATCCCTAAGATATAAAACTCGCATACCGATGTGCGCGGCAAGCACGTCAGTATGCAAGCTTTGATTAATCTTTACAGCGCTATCCTGAAAGTGATGATGGGGATCATCGTGCGTAACGGGTTCACGACATAACAAAATAAAAAATATCGGTCAGGGTTGGGTTATGAAGTATTTCATCTGCGTTATTTGTTTGTTTGTATTCACACCAGTTGCTGAGTGCCGGGGCGCAGAAGCGATATTGCCCATCGGCGTTCGTTTAATTAGCATGGATGAATATCATGAAATGCAGAAGACCGAGAATACCCCCTTGCTGCAACAAGCTGTATTTGAACAAGAGAAACCAACAACACGCAAGGAACGAATGTTCGATAAGCTCTTCGATAACCTTGACCACAATCAAGACCAGCAGATCACCGATATGGAATTTTCAAACTCCTGCCGTGGTCAAGGCCGCAATCTTTTTGGCGCTCTTGATACCAACGCCAACCGTTTGATCGACCGCAGTGAAATCGAAGCCTATCCCGCTCTCTATGTCCGCCTGGGTTGTCATTCCTAAAGCTGTTGACCACAACGTCTGGCATGATATAGTTGCACTTGAGAGTAATTGCTGCCCCGCCACATCCACACTGGCGGGCTTTTCACTTTTATACGATCAGAGAACAGAGAGACGAAAGACGACCACATGGATAAGATCCCGATGACCCGGGCCGGTGCCGATGCCCTGGAAAAAGAACTCAGAAACTTGAAAAGTGTTGAGCGCCCGGCTGTCATACAGGCCATCGCCGAGGCCCGCGCTCATGGTGATCTCTCTGAAAATGCAGAATACAGCGCCGCCAAGGAACGGCAGAGCTTTATCGAAGGCCGGATTCAGGAACTGGAAGCCGTGATCTCGGCTGTCCAGATTATTGATCCCGCTAGCCTCAGTGGACACACTGTCAAATTTGGCGCTCGTGTCGTGATTGTCGATGAAAATACCGACATCGAAATGTCATACCAGATCGTAGGTCATTACGAGGCCAATGCTGATAACGGCCTGATTTCTCTGCATGCCCCGATCGCCAAGGCACTGATTGGCAAATCTCGCGGTGACAGCGTGGAAGTCCGTACGCCGCAAGGCCTGCGTTCCTATGAAATTATCGAAGTGATTTACGAATAAGCCGGAATAATTCGCTATACATCAATCGGTACGCCCGGCACTTCTTTGGAAGCACGGATGGCCAAGGCCGACTTGACGGAGGTCACATTCGGCGCGCCTGTCAGTTCCTGAGTCAGGAACTGCTGATAGGTGTCCCAATCCGGCGCAGCAATTTTGAGAACGAAATCAACTTCGCCGGCCAACATATGGCACTCACGCACCATCGGCCATGAGACCACCAGTTCTTCAAATTTCTTGAGATCGGCTTCAGCCTGGCTAACCAGCTTGACCATGGCAAAGATTGTAACGCCGTAGCCCAGCATGACGGGATCTACTTTGGCATGATAACCCTTAATAAATCCATTTTCCTCTAGCGCACGTACACGACGCAAGCAAGGCGGTGCCGAGATGCCCGCGACCTTGGCCAATTCAACATTGGTGATGCGCCCATCGTCCTGTAGATTTTTGAGGATTTTCTTATCTATCTTGTCTAGCTTGACGCGCTTCATGAAATATATCGTATCGTAAAATAATTGTCGGGAATGACCTGTCGTTGGTATAAAGTTGCGCAGGACGATAGGCAAGCCCCTTTTTGAATGGTGCTCTGCGAAATCTGCCGAATTCGTATTTTCTTAAACCGGGATTGGAAAATAAGGGATTATGACTTCCTGCTGGATTGTTACCGAAGGCCTGACTGGTACAGAAAATCAGTGTCTGGGCGTAGCCGAGGCGCTCGGGGTAATTCCTGTCGTCAAGCGTATTGGATTACGTCAACCCTGGAAAACCCTATCCCCTTTTCTTGGTGGGGAAACCACCCTGTCCTTCACCGGTGATAAATTGCAGGCCCCATGGCCCGATCTGCTGATTTCATCGGGACGAAAATCTATTGCGGTGGCCCGTTATATTCACCGCCAGAGTGCAGGTAAAACTTTTATCGTCCAATTACAAGATCCACGTATTGCCTCCCCCGTCTTTGATCTGATCGCCGTACCCACCCATGACAGGCGGCGCGGTGGAAACGTGGTCATAACGGAAGCCACGCCCAACCGCATCACACCACAACGTCTGGCTGAGGGACGGCAAGACTTCTCAGAGTTGCTCCGTAGCGTGCCCTCGCCGCGGGTGGCCGTATTGATCGGTGGCAATAGTAAAAGCCATAAACTTACGCCTGCAGCTATGCAGACCTTGGCAACACAATTAAAAGAACTGGATCGTTTAGGCTTTGGGTTGATGATCACCACCTCGCGCCGCACCGGCGAAGATAACCTCGCTCTCTTGAAAGAGGCGCTTAAGGATACGCAAGCCTTTCTCTGGGATGGCCGCGGTGACAATCCCTATTTTGGCCTGCTCGGCTGGGCAGATTACATTCTGGTTACCGCCGATAGTGCCTCAATGATTTCAGAGGCCGCCACCACCGGAAAGCCCGTTTATGTCATTTCCCTGCCCGGCGGATCGGCCAAATTTAACCGCCTCTATAACCATCTCCTGCAGCAAGGTGTCATCCGGTTATTTGAGGGGCCGTTACAACCCTATCTTTATGACCCGCTGCAGGACGCCGCCCTGATTGCCGCTGAAATCCGCCGAAAGATGGGGAATCCCGAGCGAAACCCGGCCTAAGGGGCTTTACGGGTTGCCCACAGACAATTAAGACTATCTTATTATCAAAGGAAACGGATTTATGAGTAAGGACAATGACATCCGGACGAAAGTCCTGATTATCGGTTCCGGCCCCGCCGGATACACAGCCGCGATCTATGCCGCCCGCGCCAACCTGAAACCGGTTCAGGTTCTGGGGCTGCAACCGGGTGGGCAGCTAACCATTACAACCGATGTCGAAAACTACCCCGGATTCGCCGATATGATCCAAGGCCCGTGGCTGATGGAACAGATGAAGGCGCAAGCCGAACATGTTGGTACCACCATGGTGTACGATTACATCACTGACGTTGATTTCAGCAAGCGCCCCTATATCTGCAAAGGTGATACTGGCGCGACCTATATCGCCGATACCGTGATCATCTGCACTGGCGCCAAAGCCCGCTGGCTGGGCCTGCCCGAAGAAAAAACTTTTATGGGTCTGGGTGTTTCAGCCTGCGCCACCTGTGATGGATTTTTCTATCGTGGCAAAGAAGTCGCCGTGATCGGCGGCGGTAACAGCGCCGTGGAAGAAGCCCTTTTTCTGACGAACTTCTGCAACAAAGTGACGTTGATTCATCGTCGCGACTCTCTCAAGGCGGAAAAAATCGCGCAGGATCGCTTGTTCAACAATCCCAAAATCAACGTGATCTGGGATAGCGCGGTTGAAGAAATACTGGGCAACCCGCAAGGGCAGGATAATCCCGGCGTCACCGGCCTCAAGATCAAAAATATCCGAACTAATGAAGTCACGACATTATCCGTGCACGGCGTCTTTATTGCGATCGGTCACGACCCCGCCACCGAAATATTTAAAGGCAAGGTCAAGATGGACGAGCACGGCTATATCTTAACCGCCCCCGATTCAACCACTACCGATATACCCGGTGTCTTTGCCGCAGGCGATGTTAAGGATAAAATATATCGTCAGGCTGTGACGGCGGCAGGCATGGGGTGTATGGCAGCACTGGAAGCGGATCGTTTTATTGCCACCGAAGAGGCCGCACATGCGGCCGCTGCTGAGTAATCTCACTAAAACCACAACCCTGAGAGGGTAGCACATTATGGACTGGGACAAGCTGCGTATCTTTCATGCCGTGGCAGAAGCAGGCAGTTTTACCCATGCCGGTGATGCCCTCAATCTCAGCCAGTCGGCCATTTCACGTCAGATCAGCACGCTTGAGGAATCTCTGGGCGTTACACTGTTTCATCGCCATGCCCGTGGTCTGCTGCTGACCGAGCAAGGTGAACTGCTACAAAAAGCCGCCAAGGATATATTTGGCAAGCTGGCGATGATCGAAGGCCAATTGATTGACTCGCGGCAATTGCCCGAAGGGCCGCTCCGCATTACCACCACCGAATTTATCGGTGCCAGCTGGCTGGCACCACGTCTGGCCGATTTGCGCAGCCAGCACCCCGATATACAACTGACACTCCTGATGGATGACCGCGTCTTGAACTTATCAATGCGCGAAGCTGATGCTGCCATACGTCTGTACAAACCTGAACAGCCTGACCTGATCCAGCGCCATCTGGCAACCATCCAGTTCCATATCTTCGGCAGCAAAACCTATTTTGAAAAGCATGGCCGCCCGGCAGAAGCAAAAGATCTCAGAGATCACGTTCTGATCGGTTACCCCGAAAACGCCCCACAACCCTTTATGGATTCCAACTGGCTATTCCGCGTTGCCGGGGTTGATCCGCAGGAACACAATAACCTGATCATGATGAACTCGCTCTACGCCATTCGCCAAGCTGTTGAAGGGGGAGCCGGGCTGGGTTTGTTACCTGATTTTATGGCTAATGAAGACGAATCTCTGGAAATCGTCCTGCCGAATCTGCAGCCAGTCAGCGTGGACATGTATTTTGTCTACCCGGAAGAGCGCCGCCACTCACAAAGACTTGCCATATTCAGGGATTTTCTTCTAAAACATGTCGGTATCACTGCATTTTGATAACCCGGCTGAAAGAAAGATCGTTCATTCTGAAACGCCTTCCTCTGCTTTTCTGGGAAGGCCATCGGATAAAAAACGTCTAACTAATTGATTTAAAACCAATATTTTAAAAATTTTGCACCGCGCCAAAGATATGCATTTTATACAATTCAGGCATGCATAATTACCTCTAGCTCTCGAGAGTCGTCCCAGTATATAAAGCGGCCATCGACATTCCGATGTCGATGGGATCCTTCGGGGTCCTACGTCTCCCAGACGTGAAACCTCCCTGTTCAACTCGCCGGGTCGTAATGACCCGGTTTTTTTTTGCCCTATTCGCTCTTCCCGGTATTTGTTGCAACGCAAGCTGACTTTTATCCGGCTTTGCCGTACAATTATGAATAAATACAAATAGTTCCTGATAGAACGGGTCTGATGAGTAATACTAACGAGCATAACCCGCAGAAAACCACCATTGCCCTCTTTACATATGGCGGCGGCATGCGCGGGCTGATACCCGCCCATATCATGAGTCGAATCGAAGACAAGACCGGCCTGCGCATGGCCGACATGGTTGATATCTTCACTGGCCCTTCAACGGGCGCCATCCTTAATGCAGCCATGACATTGCGTCACCCGGAACACACCAGCAGCCCGCGATTCCGCGCCCGGCATATGGTCAAATTCTACGAACGCGAAGGTCATAAAATTTTCCCCGCGGATCGCTTCCGTGAATTTCGTGGTATCGTTCACGATTTCAACAACCGCACCCTCAAGCTCAACCAGTTGAACTGGCTCTTCCGCCATGGTCATTACGACCCCTCTAATCTCGGTCGTGCGCTTAAAGCGCTTTATGGTCAGGCGCGCTTGTCGGAATCGTTACGGACACTGGTAATCCCCACTTACAATCTTGATGGTGAACAACTCAGAGTTCTCGAGACCGATGAGGGTGGCGGGCATGACTGGGTAGCACGGGGCCGCGCCTCACTGGATGATTACGGCGGGCACGCCCTGTGGATGAGCAATATCCGCCATATCGCACAAGGCGGCCCTAGCCTTCGCACCCCTGATGTCAGCCTCTACGATGCGGTCATGGCCAGTTGTGCGGCCCCTACCTATTTCCCCTGCCATCACTTCAAGGCACGCTATCCCGGCAAGAAAGAAATTTCCTACACAGGGATAGATGGATGCGTCTTTGACAACCCCTGCGTCAGCTATCTGGGATCCATTCGCAAAATGGTACCGGCAGAAAACAAATTGGTCATGCTGGTGCTGGGGACGGGCTATACGAACAAAGCGATCAAGAAAGATGACTGGAACAGTTACGGCGCGTTGGGTGTGGTGGACCCGGTCAATGATCTGCCCTTGATCAACATTTTCTTCCATGCGGCGGAATCAGCCCTGATGGAAAGCTTTGTTGATGACCTAGGGCGCGATCTCTATGTCTTCAATAGTTCCATCCTGCCGGAAAGCGGGCGCACTGATATTCCCAGTCCACAGATTGATGATGCCAGTCCGGAAAATCTGGAAAAAATGCGCCTTTTTTCCGAGACCTTGATGGAAGAAAACAGCGGTCAGATGGATGATATCTGCCATATCCTCGCCAGCAACCGCGACCGTCGTGAAGAAGAACGCCGCCAAAGCAGCATTGGCGACCGGGTGAAGAAATATTTCACTTTCTTCGGCGAACGCGAAACCGTTGAATAGGGAAATCCCTGTCTAGACTTTATTTTTTCATAATTTGACTAGTTATCCACGCCTGCGCGGCATTGCACAATGCGCAAATCATGACAAATCGTTGCTTTCCCTCTATATTTCCCCCTAATAATTTACATACAAAAAAATACCGTAACCTGACAGGGGATCACTATGACGCAAACTCATGCGTCTGCCACAGAGAGAACAGAAGAGACCTTAGCCGACAGGGCGCAACACACGGTGCTACTCAAACGCCGGGCGGTCTTTCATCTCTACGGTCAGGGTGGCGGCGTCTTGGGTCGTATCCCGATCCTCGTTGGTGCCGATATTGAAAAAAAAATCGAGACCCCGCTCGGGATCGCTTTTCAAGTCAAAGAAGGAGCCTCGACCTCTGGCCCCTTGGTCGCCGGGATCAGCATCCCCCACCCGCTTGATCCGCATCAGCCGAAATATTCCTGCGAACAACTGGACCGTCGTTACGTTGAAGATTGTCCAGTGCTGTTCCCCGAGAAACCCAATCGCCTGTATAAAATGTTTGCAGCCAACGCCATCAATCTGGCCGAACGCATGATCGACCCTGCCAAAGTCAAGGCCGATCAGATGTTCATTGAATCTATCAAGCGTCACTGCGAAGCCTTGCTGACAGAATTGCCCAGTGACAAAGTCCCGTTAGTTCATACCCTGCGCGAAAAATCAACTAAACGCTGGATGACACGTGCTGACACGCAAGCTGCGCTTAAGATATGTGGCAAACTGGGGCTCGGAGACTCTGGTGACAGCAAAAAGAAAATAGCCCCCTACGACCCCACATCAGCCACACTAGACCTCACTGCACGTATTGGAGGCCTGATCACCCGACGCAGCACCTCGAAGCATGGAGAACTGACCACCCTGTTCAAACGTGCGGCTGTCGCCAGCATGGATATGGTTAAAAAACACTGGGCGCCGCGGGAAAGCCGTATGCACGACCCTGATACGCGCCGCACGATTTTCCAAGAGGCTATGGGCGATGCCCGCCTGAGTGAATGCATTGGCTCGGTCTATTTTGCAGCCTTTGATACACGCCGCATGACTTTCCTGCCATTTTATGCCCGCAAGGACAATCTGTTCGATACAGGCATGAACGCCCCGGCGACCACCTTCCCGCACGACCTCAAGGTCTGGGATGCCGCCATGGCCACATCCGCTAATTTGCTGGCTTACCCGCCTCATCGCACAGAAGGCGGTGTGATTGCCGCCGACAAGGCCACGCTGCACACCTCCATTTTTGTGATTTCAGACATCATCCGTCACAAGCCCGAGGATGCCGATGTAATTTCTGTGACCTTGGGCACAGGCGAACATGTCACCGATGACATTGATGATGACGAATTGTTTGATCATTATGCCGAAAACAACGAAATTGGGAACGAACGTATTCTCGAAGAAGCGAAAGCCTATGCCAATACTTCGGCCAACATGGCCGCAGGCAATCTGATTGGTGAGAAAAACATTTTTGTCATTTCACCACGGATGTCCTGGCGCAATGAAGAGGAATTCCTTGAGTTTCCCTCCGCTGATATCACGGACGCTACCCCAGAGAACATGGAAAAAATTGAACACCGCGCCCAGAAGTTGATCACGGAAGAAGAACGAAAAATCAATCACGTCTGCCAGATGCTGGCCGACAATCTTTACCTGCTAGGCCTGATGGATCGGGAAAAATTCGACCGCGTCACTGAACGTCTCGGGGTCAAGGCAGCGCTGGAGAAGGATAACTACATCGCCACGCACTACCCTTATGTAGCACGCTATCTGCGGAGCCAACCCCAGCCAGATTAGGAAATCATGCCGCCGCGCGCTTCCTTAAAGCCTTACAGGCCTTCTGGATGCGCCCGCAAGCATCAGCCAACGCCTGATCCGACGTCGCGTAGGAAATGCGGAAATAAGGGCTCAAGCCAAACGCTTCGCCCTGTACACAGGCAACGCCCTGCGAGTCCAGCAGATAGTTGACAAAATCCGTATCGGTTTCAATCACCTTGCCATCCGGCGTTTCTTTACCCAGACAGCCTGCACAAGAGGCATAGACATAGAACGCCCCTTCCGGAGTCGGGCACGTAATACCTTCTGCCTGATTGAGCATCCCCACCACCAGATCACGGCGTTTCTGATATGTTTCTTTCCACCCCTTAAGGAAGGATTGATCACCATTTAGCGCCGCTACAGCGGCCGCCTGTGAAATAGAACTGGGGTTTGAGGTGCTTTGCGACTGGATCACGGCTATCGCCTTGATCAGCTCTTTTGGGCCTGCCGCGTAACCAATCCGCCAGCCAGTCATGGCATACGCCTTAGAGACACCATTCACCGTCAGTGTTCTATCAAAGAGCTTAGGCTCAACCTGTGCCGGAGTGAAGAATTCAAAACCGTCATAAGTCAGATGCTCATAAATATCATCGGTCATCACCCATACATGCGGATATTTCAGCAGCACATCTGTCAGGGCTTTCAACTCAGCCTTGGTATAGGCCGCCCCAGTCGGGTTCGAAGGGGAGTTCAGAATCAGCCACTTGCTTTTGGGCGTAATCGCCTTTTCAAGGTCATCAGGCTTGAGTTTGAAGCCGTTGCTCTCGGGACATTTGACGAAAACAGGAGTTCCCTCCGCGAGCAAGGTCATATCAGGATAGGACACCCAATACGGCGCCGGTATAATCACCTCATCTCCGGGATTGAGCGATGCCATCAAGGCATTATAAAGAACCTGCTTGCCGCCAGTGCCGACCGTGATGTTCTCACGTTTGTATGTAAGGCCATTTTCACGGCTAAATTTACCAATGATGGCATCTTTCAGAGCCGGAGTGCCATCCACAGCAGTGTATTTGGTATCCCCCTTTTTCATTGCCGCTGTTGCGGCCTCCTTAATGAAATCAGGCGTATCGAAATCAGGCTCGCCTGCGCCCAAACCGATCACATCGCGTCCGGCAGCTTTCAACTCGGCCGCCTTGGTGGTCACCGCAATCGTGGGGGACGGTTTTATAACGTTCAGGCGTTTGGCAAGTATCGACATGGTATCCTCATAAAGGGTCAGGTTATGGCCGAAATAAAGCATGGAAAGCCCGGTTTTGAAAGGATTTTTTCCCGGAGCTCTGAATAAAAACTTGCCAGAATCAGTGTAACCCCCTAGCCTAACCATGGTCAAAAAATTCCAAGAGATACCCTGATGCGTTTGCCTGCCCTGAATATCCCGTTAAAACTTGCTGTTTCCGCCGCGATCGTGCTGCTGCTGCTGTGGCACATGGACATGGCTGTGCTGGGCGAACAGTTTGCACAGGTTCAATTCGGAGGAATGATCTGGGCGGGCCTGTTCATATTGCTGCAAATCGCCCTGCTGGCCTGGCGCTGGAGTGACCTGATTAATCTAGATCATCACACTCCGACCTTAAGCTATAAAGAGTCCTTGCAGATTACTCTGGCTAGTTTGCTGGCTAACGTCCTCTTTATCACCTCAATCAGTGGGCTGGTCGTCAGGGTCGGCCTGACCTTTCACAAAGGCATTCAGATGTCCAAGGCCATCTGTGCAGCCATCATTGACCGCCTGATGACCTTGCTGGCGCTGATGATATTGGCAGCCCTCTTTGTACCATTCTTCGACCGCTTTGTTAGCCCCGCCCTGCACGACACAGCCTACGCAACTGTCGCAGTGCTGGTTTTTACGATCCTAATATTTATCCCTCTTTTCTACAGCAAGACGATCCGGGAATTGATCGGTGATCATCCCAAACTGGGATCAAGCATAGATTACCTGACTTCTGCCCGGAATAACCGCACGGTGGTAATCAGAATTATTATAAATAGCCTGACTGCGCAGGTTTTTTATTTTATTTCAGTGTATTTTATCGCTGTATCATCAGGAGCAACATTCTCCTTCTTTGATCTTTTAAGTGTCCTGCCAGTCATCACCCTGATCGCAAGCTTGCCCGTAAGCTTTGGGGGCTGGGGTGTACGAGAGGGCGCTTTTGTCATCGGCCTCGCCCTGATTGGCGTGCCAGAAGAGATTGCCTTTATGATTTCTATCCAGATTGGACTGCTAACCATGGTTGCCACAATTCTTGCGGGCATCCCGGCGCTGCTCAGTATGGATATGAAAAAAATTACTCAAGATATTAAAACTCTGATGCATAAGGGCGCGCCCCCTCAGCAAGGTTAGGCCTATGGTTTCGCGGACTCTGACCCAATATTTCCCTCCTCTCAAAAATCTTGTCTATGCCGTACCTGCCATCCTGTTGTGCGTGGCTCTACAGATACAGCTAACCTTCTTTAAGAACGCAGATTATCTGGGCATCCGTCTAAGCGCCGCTGATTTGCTTCTACCTTTTTTGGGTTGCCTGATTATCGGGCGGCTTTTTCTAAGACGTGATCCGTGGCCACGTTGGCAAGTACCCTATACCTATCTCTGGCTTTTGGGGCTAACCACGCTGATGTCATTTGCGCTGATGAATGGCTATATACATACAGGACAATGGAATCCGTGGGCCCTGATCAACAAATATGCTGGATGGTTTGTTTTACTCGGCTACCTCGGGGTGGGGGCATGGATCGCCGGGCAAGACCGGTGCAATGGGAAAAAAATTGTAGCCGACACCTTCATCGGTTTCTGGGTGATCACGCTCATCATCTCCCTCATATATATGATCTATATCGACCTCGCGGGCACCAGTCACCAGATATATAATCTCTACCCAATTGAAGCCCTTATGGCTAACCGCAATGCTTATGCGTTTCTCAGTTTTTCTGCATTAGGGTTTATGACCGCGCATGAGATGGGCAAGCCCAAACCAGCCTCATTTATTTTTTATTTGGTCTGGGCACTGGTACCGCTTTTTTATATTTACAATGCCTCGCGCGCAGGGCTGATAGTTCTGTTTTTCATACTTCTCGCCTATTTCATCGTGAATCTGAAGTGGTCACTCCGTCACATATTGATCCCGCTTTTAATTGGGATCACCCTCACCATCGGCTACACCCTCTGGCATAAAGACTCTTTGGCGCTAGCCGTTACATTTAAACGCGTTCATCAAACCGCCCAGCTAACGATGCTCAGCGAGATGTCTGCTGCGGAGGTTCACGAAAAACTGGACTATGATGGCGATCAGGTACGCCTTCACACCTTTCAGGATGCCCTTGCTGTTTGGCAAACCCATCCTGTTTTTGGTGGCGGGTTTGGTTCTTTCAGGAAATACCAGCTTGAGAATCGCGGCACCTATAGCGATGTCATAGATTTCACCGCGCTATGGCTACTGGCCGAAACCGGGCTAGTAGGCCTCGGCGCCTTTGTGGTTTTTTTCGCGCTTTCCCTGTGGAGAATTTTCCGGCGGATCAGGATGAAACAGGACCCAGACGGGTTTTATCTCGGCGTTCTCATGATCATGCTGGTGTTTGCCATCATGTCACTGGTCCATGAATTGCTGTACACGCGGTTCCTTTGGTTTTTCATGGGGATGGCTCTGGCCGTCCCCGCGCCCGAGAGACATTCCTAAAAAGCATCCAGCCTAATAAATTGCGCGACCTTGGCCGGGTCGACCACCAGCACGCTATCAAAGCGAATGTCATTTTTGCTAAACCACGCCTGTAGTGGTGCCAAAACCGGATCATGCAAGGCATCGGCGATATAGCCCGCCACCCGTGGCATATGCTGTATATACCGATCTTTGCCATCGCGTACCGCCAGCCGGATAAACTGCCCTATCACCCGGCAATGAAACTGTGTGGCTAACACTCGGTACCACGACCGAAATGTTTCTTCTTCCGTGGATGTCATGCCCTCACAAAAACGGTTCAGCATATTGCGGCGTAGTTCCGGCGGCACATCAACCCGGGCATCTTCCAGCAAATTGGCCAGATCATAAGGCACAGGCCCCGTCATGGCCCCTTGAAAATCAAGGATACCACAGCGGGCCAGACCTTGGCGTTGCGGCATCCACATCAGATTTTCAAAATGGTAGTCAATATGCAGGAAACCCTCTGGCACTGGTGGTAGAGATTTTTCAATAGCATCCCACACCGCCAGATATTCTTCCACCATGCCGTCAGGATTAAGGGCCCCCTTCTGAGCCGCCACGAACCAATCCACCAGACGACGGCGACCAGTGTGAACATGGCTGTCGTAATAACGTGGCAGGGTGATATCTCCGGCTTTGGCATTCAGGCGCATGAACTTCAGCACATCTGTCGCCAGCTCATATAACTCCTGCCGATCAACTCCGGAATTCAGAGCCAGCTTGAAAGAAGTACTGCCAAAATCTTCAAGCAGGAGATAACCCTCCTGAACATCCTTCTGGTAAACCTCTGGTGCCATCAACCCAAGTGTACGCAAATAATTACTGATACGGACAAAGTCACCCATGTTGTGGCCGGGCGTCACAAACGCACTGCCGTCAGGCACAGCTTCCATCAAAATAGCGCTGGCCCCGTTTTGAGCCTGCAGACGAAAATAGCGGCGGAATGCGCAATCATCCCCAACGGCCGCCATGGTCGCATGCGACCAGCCATGACGGCTAAGGAAATCCCCGCGCAAGGGATCCCGGGCATCGAACCAGTCCTGAATTTTTGGTAGTGCTTGCGACATGATCTAGACATATAAGGGCTGGCCATAAATGCAACCGGAATCAATCAGGAATCCGGGATTATCAGCCGTTTTTACCATCATCTTTGCTTGTCGATTTACCCTTATTCGCCATCTGTTTCAGGGCATCAATATGCGCTTGCGAGGCCTGCTTGCGTCGTGTCGGCGGCGCTCCGGTATCACGTCCAAAAAGTGAAGCATTATCACTTGCGAGTGCCTTTAATATCTCTTTGCCGAAAGTATCCGGTGCCATATCTAGCGATTGCGGAGACTCGGGGATATCGGCCACCTGTTCTTCGCTTTCCTGCTTATACACCACGCGGCTGATGGCATGGGCGACAATCCCCGTCAAATGTGGCTGGGCCAACGCCTGTAAAAGCTTGTGATCCTGCGTACACCAGGCAATTACCTGCTGACGGGCCTTGGTGCTGTTACCCTTGCTCATGCTCAAAGCTTCAAGGATGCGTTTTTCAGCGTATTCACGGCTCATGGATAATTCCGCTTTTTCAGGGTCAGAACATTACCCCATCATTTTCTCATAGAAACGACAAAAAGACCAATACTCTCCCCAGCCAGCCCTCACCTCGGCAAGATTATTATATTTTCATAAACCAAAGCTAAGTGACCACCAAAACTTTGCTCAGTGCCATATAAAGGCCTGCTTGTTGCGGCTCGCAGTGGTGACGTTCGACTAATTCGTAAAGCTCCCGAACATTCGCTTCTACTTTTTGTCGAGTCATGGCTTTGGCTTCTTCGGCTTTATTACTGCCCTTGGAAGTCAGCTCCACAAACGCAGCGATAACGCCTCCGGCATTGGCAATAAAATCCGGCACCAGATGAATACCGCGTTCATAAAGCTTTGTACGAGCCTCTTCCGTGCAGGGGCCATTAGCGCCCTCGCAAACAAATCGCGCCATCACCTTGACCGAATTTGTTTCCGTCAGAACATTTTGTACCGCACAGGGATATAGGATGTCGGCATCAACATATAAAACAGCTTCGCAATCATCGGATATCTTGTCGGCTTCCTGTGGCAGCAATTTAATCACTGCATCAACGTCTTGACGAGTTAATGCCTCCTTCAGTGCCGTACCAGGGGCCGTCCGCAGCATCCATGTTCCGCCATATTTCGGATCAGCCAAAGCCTGCAACCGTGCCCCGGTTTCACTAAAATAACGGAACACCGCTGCGCCCATCGCGCCCATACCCTGAATAGCAAAGGTACTAGAAGCGACATCAACCCCATGAATATCCATCATCGCACGTCCTGCAACCGCAACCCCCAGGCCCGCAATCCCTTCGCGGTCGTAATCGGTCCCGCCCATGCTGACGGGCTTTCCGGTAAAGCACGAGGTTGATTTCAGTTCATCACACGCCCACAGTGCATGCTCCGGACGACCGCCGATATCAAAACCGAAACCGCCAAACGGCCCACCATTCTCACGCAAAAACGGAGCACACAATTTGACGAAGCGGCGATATTTTTTTTCAAAGTCCGGGGCTGCCGGATCAGCCCGCAAACCTGATTTCGAACCCCCGAGGGGCAAACCTGCCGCCGCATTTTTAAGCGCCATCGTCCGGGCCAGCATTTTGATTTCGTCCAGAGTGACATTCTGGGTGATCCGTGTTCCCCCCTTGCCGCTACGCTCCATCGGACCACCAACACTAATCCCGGTATTCCAGACAACGATATAGCCCTCAACCCCCAGAGCCGGATCACGCACGACTGTCTCCAGTTCGGGCATCATCGCCTCAAAACGTGTCTTGAGATCATGCAACTGTTCATCGAATATCCCGGACTCAGCGGTCACTTTCAATGCGGCACTCATGGCAATACTCCCGTGTTTTCAAGAAAAACTCCTTCCCGAAGATACGCCCATAGGCCGGAGCCGCCAAGAGGGCGGGTTTGCAGGTGCGAAAAGCTGGAAATCTCAGTTTTGCTGGGCCGCAGCCAACTCTTTGACTAACGCCTCAACTCCCTTGACGCGTTGCTGTGTACTGAGCCACTGGCGCGGGGTAAAAAGTTTCTGGTCAGGGCGCAGTTTGACCGAACCACCCTTCTCCTGAATCCATTTCATCAGGCCCGGCACATGAGGCGGGCTATCTTTATAGAAACCGATGACCACGCCTTTGGGCCCCGCATCAAGACGATCAACCCCTGCAAGGCGACTAAATTGTTTGATCGCAACAATCGAAAGCAGATTTTCAAATTCCTCAGGCAACGGGCCAAAACGGTCGATCATTTCGGCGGCAAAACCTTCGATGGCCTGTTTATCTTCCAGTTCTGACAGGCGGCGATAGAGCGACATGCGCACGTTCAGGTCGGCCACATAATGTTCAGGAATAAGCACGGAGGTGCCGAGATTGATCTGCGGCGACCATTTATCCGGGATGACTTCCCCGCCCGCAATGTCAAAGCCTTCACGCGCAGCGGCAACAGCTTCCTCCAGCATCTGCTGGTACAGTTCAACCCCCACTTCGCGGATATGGCCGGATTGTTCCTCGCCCAGCAGATTGCCCGCGCCGCGAATATCCATGTCGTGGCTGGCAAGCTGGAAGCCTGCGCCGAGCGTATCGAGCGTTTCCAGCACCTCAAGACGTTTTTGCGCCTGATCGGTCAGTTTCTTGGTGGGTTCGTAAGTCAGATAGGCGTAGGCCCGTACTTTGGAACGACCAATGCGGCCCCGGATCTGATAAAGCTGCGCCAGACCAAACAGATCGGAGCGATGCACGATCATCGTATTGGCCGTCGGAATATCGATGCCATTTTCAATGATATTGGTCGCCAGCAGGACGTTATACTGACCGTCATAGAAGGCAGTCATGCGATCTTCGAGTTCTTGCGGACTCATCTGGCCGTGGGCGCTAATCACCTTTACCTCCGGCACCAGTTCTTTCAGCATATCCTCGACATCCTGAATATCTTTGATACGCGGGCAGACATAGAAGGACTGGCCGCCGCGATAATGCTCGCGCAGGATCGCTTCACGGATGACAACCGGATCAAACGGCAGCACAAAAGTGCGGATTGCCAGACGGTCAACAGGCGGCGATGCGATAATGCTCATATCGCGCACACCTGTCAGCGCCATCTGTAATGTGCGCGGGATCGGCGTCGCGGTCAGCGTCAACACGTGAACATTGGCCTTCAGCTCTTTGAGTTTTTCTTTCTGCTTCACGCCGAAACGCTGTTCCTCATCGACGATGACGAGGCCCAGATGCGCGAATTTAATTTTTTCGGCCAGAATAGCATGAGTGCCAACAACGATGTTGACGCTGCCATCGGTCAGACCCTTGCGGGTCAAATCAGCATCGCGGGCATTAACCATACGTGAAAGCTGGCCCACGCGAATGCCGGTGCCGGCAAAGCGTTGCGTGAAATTGTTGTAATGCTGGCGGGCCAACAATGTCGTCGGCACCACGACAGCCACCTGCGTCCCGTGCATCGCCGCCACATAGGCACCGCGCAGAGCAATCTCGGTCTTGCCAAAACCGACATCGCCGCAGACAAGACGATCCATCGGCTGTCCGCTGATCAGATCTTTTTGCACATCATCAATCGCGCGCTGCTGGTCGTCGGTTTCCTGATAGGGGAAACGTGCCACGAAATCGTTATAGGTGGCGGTAACTTCCATGACCTCGCCACGCTGCAACTGGCGGGCAGCGGCAATTTTCAGCAGGCCTTCAGCCATGATCATCAGGTCTTTTTTGACCTTGGCCTTACGCGCCTGCCAGCCTGCACCACCCAGCTTATCCAACTGGGTGGTGTCACCCTCGCCGCCAAAGCGTGAGAGCACTTCGATATTTTCAACCGGCACAAACAAGCGGTCGCCGCCATCATAGACGATTTTCAGGCAATCATGCAGCGTACCCGCGGCCTCGACTGTTTCAAGACTTTCGAAGCGCCCAATACCGTGATCGATATGAACAACCAGATCGCCGGGGGCGAGCGATGATACTTCGCGCAGGAAATTATCGGCCTTTTTACGTTTTTTCGACACACGCGCCAGACGGTCGCCAAGCAGATCCTGTTCAGTAATCACCGCGAGATCGGGCGCAACAAAACCATGTTCCAGCGCCAATATGGCCATGCCAACCTGGTGCGTATCCAGTTTCTTTAGATCTTCAGCACCGCCGATTTCTACTAGGTTGGCAAAACCCGCCGCCAGCATCAGGCTACGCAAACGCTCGCGTGAGCCCATACTGTAGGCAGCGATGACAATCTTGCGTCCGCCCTTGCGCAGTTCCGAAACATGTTCACCCAGCGCCTTGAAAATATCGCCGTTCGGCAACGCGCGAATGTCAGCGAAGTCACGGCCTCTACGGGCGCCCTCTTCCGCTTCATTCGTGGCACCAAAGGGCGATAGCGTATAAACGTCTTTTAAATGCCCGATCCAGTCCTGCTCGGATAAATACAGCCGCGCCCAAGGCAACGGATGATAAATCGTGCCGCTTAAGGAAACATCAGCGCCATCTTTTTTCAGTTTGCGTTTACTGCCCGCATCTTCCAGCGTGCGGCGGGCCTGATAGAAATCGGCAATCTGGGTCAAGCGCTCGATGCGCGCTTGCTCTGCCGCCGCATCCATCGTCACCAAAGCGTTCGGCACATAATCAAACAAGGTATCCATCTGCTCGAAAAACAGCGGCAACCAGTGATCCATGCCGTTATAGCGGCGGCCTGCACTGATTGATTCATACAGCGGGTCATTGTCGTTGATCACACCAAACAGGTCGCGATAGCCGGAACGAAAACGACTGATTGAATCCTCATCAAGAAAAAATTCAGTAGCTGGATGCAAAACCAGTTTAGAAAGCTTTTTATCCGTGCGCTGGCTGGCAGGATCAAAGGTGCGGATGCTTTCGATTTCGTCGCCGAACAGATCAAGCCGAACCGGCTCATCATAGCCGGGTGGAAAAATATCGACGATGCCACCCCGGAAAGCATATTCGCCATGTTCGCGCACGGTGTCAGTGCGGTTATAGCCGTTATTATGCAGGAAGGTTTGCAGTTGATCCTGCTTCAGACGGCCGCCGCGTTCAGCAATCAGGCTGGCCCCGGCGATGGTATCTTTCGGCGTCACTTTTTGCGTGATGGCGTTCACGGTCGTCAACAGAATGCGCGGGTGACGTTCGCGCTGCTGCTCCCAGGCGATCAGAGTGCAGAGGGCCGCCACACGCTGGGCGACGATTTCAACATTGGGGGAGACACGGTCATAAGGCAGGCAGTCCCACGCCGGGAACATTACGATTTTTACATCGGGCGCGAAAAACGCGATCAGGTCATGGAGTTCGGCCACACGGGTATCGTCCATGGCGACATGGATCAGCACGCGATCATCCGGCATCAGCGCGCGGGTGCGCTCGATCAGGATGCGCGCATCCTGCCCTTCCGGTGCGCCATGGATGACCGGATGGGTCAAGATCTTCACATTCGGTTTTTCGGCAAGCTGCGACATGTCAGCCCTTGCTATATTGGTGAGCCAGTAGCTTTTCCAGCAAAGGGGTCACCAGATTGGCCGGCGGCGCTTCCACCCCGGCAATCCAGTTATAAAGCTCGGGATCACTCGTATCGAGCAAAGCCTCATAGCCTTGCAAGTCGATTTCCGTAAAGCTGGAAACATGTTGATCCGCAAATGAACCCATAATCAGGTCCATTTCCCTTGTCCCCCGGTGCCACGACCGGAAGATCAGGCGTTTGCGCCAATTCTGTAATTCCTCTAAATTCATGGCACTCTTCTAAACCATCCGCAGGGACTTAGACAAAGCAAAAATGGCCGAAGCCGTGCAAAAACAAGCTGCCGAACCACAGCGCAAAACTGGACGCCCGTTTGCGCTGGATTCGCTTTTTGCCCCGCTGACCACTCTGCCCGGCATCGGACCCAAGAACGGCAAGCTGCTGGAGAAACTGGTGGGTGGACCGAAATTGCTCGATGTGCTGTGGCACAAGCCTCTGGATATTGTTGACCGCCGTTTCCGCCCAACGATCAAGGACGCCCCGCACGGTCATATAGCTACGCTGACCGTGACGGTAGAAAAGCATACCCCCAATACGAGGCGAAATATCCCCTACCGCGTGCGATGCCATGATCAAACGGGGGCACTCGACCTTGTCTTCTTCAACGCCCATAAAGATTATCTCGAAAAACAATTACCCGTGGGGGCCACCGTGATTGTCAGTGGCAGGGTCGATCATTATCAGGGGCGTGCCCAGATCGTTCATCCAGATGCCATGGGGACGCCTGAGGAGATTGACGAGATTGCCGTGGTCGAACCAGTCTACCCCCTGACCCAAGGGCTCACCAACAAGCCTGTCAGAAAAGCCGTACTGGCTGCGCTTGAGAAGGCGCCAGCTCTACCCGAATGGCAGGACACCGCATGGCTCGCTAAAAATCATTGGCCTACGTGGCAAGAAGCTCTCCAAACACTGCATCATCCGCCGGGATTAAACGGCATCAGCCCGGAACATCCGGCACGCATGCGTCTGGCCTATGATGAATTGTTGGCCAACCAGTTGACGCTGGCGCTGGTACGGCACCACAGCCGCCGTCAAAGCGGGCGCAGTCTTGAGGGCAACGGCAAGCTGCGACAGGCTTTGCTTAATGTGTTGCCGTTCACATTGACAGGAGCGCAAGAACGATCCCTCAAGGACATTTACGCTGATATGAAAGACCCGACACGCATGCTGCGCCTGTTGCAGGGCGATGTCGGCAGCGGCAAGACGGTGGTGGCGGCCTTATCGATGCTGAACGCAGTGGAATGCGGTACACAGGCAGCCCTCATGGCCCCGACGGAAATTCTCGCCCGCCAGCATGCCGAATCCTTGCGCCCGTGGCTCGAGGCTGCCGGTGTACGCTATATCGTCCTGACCGGACGCGATAAAGGCAAAGCGCGTGAAGTGCTGCTGCAACAAATCGCTAATGGCGCCGCGCAAATTGTCATCGGCACCCATGCCCTGTTTCAGGAGGGGGTTGAATTCCACGATCTCGGCTTTGCCGTGATTGATGAACAGCACCGTTTTGGTGTACATCAGCGGCTGCAGCTCTCATCCAAAAGTAAAGCCACGGATGTGCTGGTGATGACAGCGACACCGATCCCGCGGACTCTGACTCTCACCGCATACGGCGATATGGATGTCAGCCGCCTTGACGAAAAACCGCCTGGGCGCAAACCGATTGAAACCTTACTGCTGGCACACGACAAGGCCGAAGACCTTGTTGAAAAACTGGTGAAGCAGACCCAGGCAGGTGCCCGTGTCTATTGGGTCTGTCCGCTGGTCGAAGAATCCGAAGTGTTGGATCTGGCGGCCGCCACGGCGCGCTACGAGATTTTACAAGCCCGTTTTGGCGAGACAGTCGGGCTGATCCATGGCCGCCTCAAACCAGATGAAAAAGACGCGGTCATGCAGAAATTCGCTAAAGGCGAATTATCGGTGCTGGTCGCCACCACGGTCATCGAAGTGGGCGTCAATGTCCCCGAAGCCACCATCATGGTGATCGAGCATGCCGAGCGTTTTGGTCTGGCCCAGTTGCACCAGCTCCGCGGACGGGTTGGGCGCGGTGGCGACAAATCCTTTTGTTTCCTGATCTATGCCGCCCCGCTTGCCGAAACCGCCAAGGAGCGGCTGTCGACCATGCGTGAAACGGAGGATGGCTTCCTGATTGCAGAAAAAGACCTGAAACTGAGGGGCAGCGGGGAAATTCTCGGCACCCGCCAAAGCGGCCTTGTCCAGTTCCGTCTGGCTGATCTGGCGTTCCACGGCGAATTGCTGGCCGCTGCCCGTGATGATGCCCGCCTGATTATTGAAAAAGATGTTGAGTTACAAAGTATTAGGGGGGACGCCCTGCGCCATCTGCTCTATCTTTTTGAACGGGATCAGGCGATTGCCTATCTGCGCTCCGGATAAGGCACAAAAAAGACTCCCAACCCTGATCATTATGGGTAAAAATAAAGTTGTAATTAAGTGCCCAGAAGTATAATATTACGACAAATTAAAAATCGGGCGCATTTATAGAAGGTGTGAATTATGACTGCATCCGCTGGCTTCGCAAGCGAAGCTCCGACATCAAAAGAACAAGACAAACCTGCTCCGTCCGGCTTGCCTGCCGGTATGGCTGGCTTTGTATCGGCACAGGCCGAACCCGTAAAAAAGGGCCATCTGACCGGTCCGGACATGGATGTGGTTGATCGCCTCGCACAGATTAAAAACGGTGAAGCTGAAGCTGAGAAATCAAAGCTGGCCGCAGATTTTGATAATACCCGTTTCATGGAATTGCTGGCAATGATCTACGGCATCCGCGAAATTCCTACGCAATACAAAGCCCAGTTAGAATCCTTCAAACTGGATGACAACAAACCACTGCCGCAGACCTATAATGACACCCTCTATGCCCTGTGCGACGGTGTTTCAGTTGAAATTACAAAGGACTCGGTGCTGGCGGATGAAAATGCCGGGCCAATGACCCCGGAACTAGCCTATAAACTGGCTGCTGCCGCCGCCACCAACCCGGCGATGAAAGCCCTGACCTTGAGCGGCAATGATGAAGACCGCGCCATGCTGTTCTGGGCTGCCAAGCATTTCGATCTTGATGTCACGGATGAGAGCATTCCTGAAATCGGCGAAGATAAAATCGGCGCTCTCGCAGAAAAATTTCACGCCTTCGAACAGACCGCAGGCCTGAGCGAAAGCAAAGTGGCAAAGTACCTTAATAACCAACCCGAGGCAGCAGTTGAACCTGCCACCAAGACGGCACCGGTCAAACCGGAGAAGCGTGAGCCTTTTATCAACCCCTACCAGTTTATGCCGGGCTAGAATTTTAAAGAGGGATACAAAAAATGAACGCGATTGTCCTCGACCGTGATCAAGAAATAGATAGCACCGCGCAAGTGGAAAAAGGCACCGCTGGCTTTGCCACCGGACAAGCCATCAAACGCGAAGCAGAGCAGCCTGTGGAATCAGCCTTTGATCTCCTGAACAAAATGGCGGGCGGAAAATTGCAGCCCGGCACTCCGATTCTCCAGACCACAGACCTGCCGGATTTTGAGTCGTTGGATGGCCGGACAGAGCCCCGGTTTGACGATGACTCCTTCACCGTTGAAGATTTGCGCCACGAAGTGGCCGGTGCCTGGGGGCAGGATAACATCAATGCCGAGGCTTTTGCCAAGATCGAACATTTCAAGGTTCTTGAACCCGCCACCGCCATCAGCGCCCTGCGTGTGGCCGACCCGGCATCACAAGATACAATGGAAATAGGTGTAACCCCCGAGGGTCGCCATGTCGTTTCAGGTCAGGATAACATCAGCGCCGCCCAAGCCTATAGCCGCGCCGTTCTGGCCATGACCAGCGATGTCATCCGCCAAGACGGCGTCAATGTTTTCGGCACCGAAAAAGATCAAGCGCTCTTGTTGCTGGCTGCACAAGATGTAGGACTCAAAATTATTAACCCGCCGGCTGACCTTCCGGCCGCCATACTGGCCGAAGCGAAAGCGGAATGGGACGCGATGAAGGCCGCCACACTGGCCGCTGCACCGCTAGCCACTCCCGCAACAACCGAAGCTGCCGCACCAGCGGTTGCTGATGATGTTGTTGAAGACGCCGCCGCACCCGAAATTTCTGCACCCGCAGCAGAGGCTCCTGCTGCCATGGCCACAATTGAACCAACACTCCGTGAACTGGCTGACGCTGTGGAAGTGCAAGAAATTCCAGCAGAGCAGGCTGCAGCCGTCTTGGCGGAAGCCGGCCTGACGACTGAAACTGAACCTGCGGCTGAAGCCACACCCGTTACGGGAACAGAAGTCCCCGTGGTTATTGCCGAAGCCGCTGCAGAAGCGCCAGTTGTAGATGCGCTGGCTGATGATGGTATTCCCGTTCTGACAGATATTGTTGAGGAAGGTGTAAAACCTGAATTGCTCCCGGTTCTGGCTGAGGGTGATGTCTCAGCGGCGACTTACCTCAAAGCCCGTGATTTCTATCTTCAGAATCAGGAGACTTTGCCGGACAGTAACGGCGTGGTTCATGCGCGCAGTCTGGTCCGTGAGTTCCAGAATGCCGGTGTCGGCTCCAGAAAGGCCGCGACCATCCTCAAAGCTCTAGCAGCCGAAGGTCTGCTGAACAAATCTGATGATATGTTCTTGCCCGTATATACCGTGCCGGGCGCACGTCCGGTCAGTGCGACACTGGCCCCGTAAACCACCAAAGCGATATCAATAAAAAAGGCCGGATGATCCGGCCTTTTTGTTTTTAAATATCATCACCGCTCTGCATGGGTGGAACAGAGCTTTGGTCAGGGGGCGTCACAATCCCGCCGGAGACAATCATTTTCAAGGCTTCTTCAACCTTCATATCCATGAACACCAGATCATCGCGCGGAATAAACAGTAAAAAACCAGAGGTCGGATTAGGCGTTGTGGGAAAGAACACATTCACCACCTCATTTTCAGTCAGACGCTGGACTTCTCCCTTGGTCGTACCCGTGACAAACCCCATGGCCCAGATGCCCTTGCGCGGAAATTCAAACATCACCACCTCACGAAACGCCTGCGACTGGGTTGTCATCACAGTCTCAAAAATCTGCTTCACCGCCGAATAAACCGAGCGGATAATCGGCATGCGATGCATGACGTATTCCGACATATTGATAGTCAAGCGGCCTAAAAAGTTTTTGGCGAACCAGCCCATCAAGATAAAGAAGAGCAACGCTACCAAAATCCCCACCCCGGGCAGCGCCAGATCTGAATATTGCTCATAATAGCGGGCGGGTATGACCGAACGCACCCGCGTATCAATAAAACTGAGGAAAGACCATGTCAGGAACAGGGTAATGCCAATCGGCGCGGTGACCAGCACCCCGGCCAGAAAATAGGCGCGAATATGACTGAAAATTCCGCCCTTCTCCCCATCAAACTGTTCATCCAGAACCGTCTTGTGCGGCTTCTTGATCTCAGGGCTATCAGGCTTGGTCATGTTACACGTCCACTCTCGTTAAAATACCGGCACCCGGATACGACTATAACCCCGATTTATTATCAGGTCTAAACAGCAATATTATTACAGTCGGTCTTTATTGGATTTTTGATGAGAGAAACAAACCAGATTGCGTATCTAAGCCTAAACCAAACTTTCAAATGGTCGGGGCAAAAGAATTTGAACCTCCGGCCTCTACGTCCAGAACGCATCTTGCTCTGTTGCGCCATGTCTTCGCCATTGCTGTACCAAGCTGA